>NC_014100.1:3414122-3724497 GCF_000092285.1 Caulobacter segnis ATCC 21756
CGACGCCCTCGAACACATGCGGGAAGGCCGTGGCCAGGAAGCCCGGCAGGTTCGGGAGAACGCCCGCGGCCAGACCGACCGCCGCGGCCGGGTTCCAGCCCTTGTGGTAGGCATAGACGCCGTCGCGCCGATAGAGGTCCTCGGTGTTCAACGCGGTGCGGCGCACGAACCAATAGTCGGCGATCATGATGCCCGCGATCGGGCCGAGCAGAGCGCCATAGCCGGTCAGCCAGACGAAGATGTAGCCGTTCGTGCTCTCCATCAGCTTCCAGGGCATGATCAGGGCGCCGATGGTCACGGTGACGTAGCCGCCGATGCGATAGGTGATCTTCTCGGGCCAGACGGCGGCGAAGTCGTAGGCGGGGCCGACCAGATTGGCGGCGATGTTGCACGAGATGGTGTCCAGGCTGATGACCAGCAGGCCGATCATCACCGCGATCCCCCCGATGTCGCCGGCCAGGGCCACAGGATCCCAGATCGACTTGCCGAAGATGATCACGGTGGCCGAGGTGACGATCACGCTTATCACCGCCATCAGGGTCATCGGGCCAGGCAGTCCGATCGCCTGCCCCAGGATCTGGTCGCGCTGCGCGCGGGCGAACCGCGTGAAGTCCGGGATATTCAACGCCAAGGTGCCCCAATACCCGGCCATGGCCGTGACGATCGGCGCGAACTCGATCCAGAACCGGCCGGCCTTGGCGTGACCCGGATCATAGACCGAGGGCGCGTGGAGCATCGGCCCCAGACCGCCGGCCTTGGACAGCGCCCACCAGACCAGCGCCACGCAGACAACGACCTTCACCGGCGCGGTCCAGGTCTCCAGCTTCCGAACGGCGTCCAGGCCCTTGGTGACGAACAGCAGCTGCAGCAGCCAGAACGCGGCGAAGGCCAGCAACTGCCCCGTTCCGATCCCCAGCGGCGTCATCGCTCCGGTCAGGTTCTTGCCGACCATGACGCCTAGCAGCGTCAGCAGCGCGCCGCCGCCGATCCAGGTCTGGATGCCGTACCAGCCGCAGGCCACCAGGGCCCGGGCCAAGGCCGGCAGGCTGGCGCCCCGCCAACCGAACGACGAGCGCACCAGCACCGCGAAAGGCACGCCGTATTTCGCGCCGGCGTGACCGATCAGCAGCATGGGCCCGAGGATGATCAGGTTGCCCAGCATGATCGCGGCCACGGCCTGGCCCGCCGACAGTCCCTGGTCGATCAGGCCTCCGGCCAGCATGTAGGCGGGCACGGCGATCACCATGCCCAGCCAAAGGGCGGCGAAGTGCCACCAGCGCCAATTGCGTTGGGCGGCGCTGGTCGGCGCCAAGTCCTGGTTCCAGAGATCGCCGTCGGGCGCGCTCATGCCGCTCGTCCCCAAAGCCCCAAAACCGCGAGCGGGCGCATGGGCCTTCGGTCTGCGCGCGCAGTAGGGAGCCTAGGCGCCGCCCTGGCGGGAGTGACAGCGATTTGTCATCTGTTCGACAGACGGAGACACGCCGCCCGCCCGGCGGTCACACCGGCGCGGGGGCGCTGAAATTCCGTTCAAAGACTGAAGCTCAGTCCGCGTGCCCGGGCGTGCGGGGCGTACTCCACGGATCGGAGACGTCCGCGAGCGCCACATCCAGGCAATCGACCAGCACCCGCATGTCGCCGCCGCCGGCGAAGGTCAGGGTGACGACGCCCGCCGGAGCCTCTTCCGCGGCCTCGAACCCGATCGACAGCAGCTCGACCACCGCGCCCTTGGCGTCGCGGCGCAGGTTGCGCGCCTGGACGCCCGTGACGTCGCCGAACTGCAGGGCGGAGCGCACCCGCTCGCCAGCCTTGGCGCGCTGGCCCAGAGCCTCCCAGCGGAAGCGGTTGCAGGCCACCGTGAGGGTGCGGCCCTGTGCGTCCCAGCGGATGTCGCCGATCTTGGCGACGGCGTCCTGCAAGGCGGCGGACAGCACGGCCAGGTCCTCGGCGTCCTGGGCCAGCAGACGAAGCGGCTTGGCGGTTTCAGCCATCGGCTACAGCTCCGCCTCGCCGTCGCCCGGGATGCGGCGAACTTGAGCGCCGCAGGCGCCCAGCTTCTCTTCGAGGCGCTCGAAGCCGCGGTCGAGGTGGTAGATGCGCGAGACCGTGGTCTCGCCGCGCGCGACCAGGCCGGCGATCACCAGGCTGACCGAGGCGCGCAGGTCGGTGGCCATCACCTCGGCGCCTTCCAGCTGCTCGACGCCGCGCACGCGGGCCTCACCGCCGGACACCGAGATGTCGGCGCCCAGGCGCATCAGCTCGGGGGCGTGCATGAAGCGGTTCTCGAAGATCGTCTCGCGAATGCGGCTCTCGCCCTTGGCCGTGGTCATCAGGGCCATGAATTGGGCCTGCAAGTCGGTGGCGAAACCCGGGAACGGCGCGGTTTCGACATCGACGGCGTCGAGGCGATGGCCGTTGCGACGGATGATGACGCCGTCGGCGGTCGGCTCGACGCCCGCGCCGGCTTCCTTGAGCTTGTCGAGCAGAGCGTCGATCAGGCCGGGACGGGCGTTGGTCAGGCGCACTTCACCGCCGGCCATGGCGGCGGCGACGGCGTAGGTGCCCATCTCGATCCGGTCGGGGATCACCGCATGGGTCGCGCCCTTCAGGCGGGCGACGCCGGTGATGGTGATGGTCGGCGTGCCCGCGCCCTCGACCTTGGCGCCCATGGCGTTCAGGCAGTCCTGCAGGTCGGCCAGTTCCGGCTCGCAGGCGGCGTTGTGGATCACCGTGACGCCATCGGCCAGCACCGCGGCCAGCATGGCGTGCTCGGTCGCGCCGACCGAGACGATCGGGAAGGTGATCTCCGCGCCCTTCAGGCCGCGCGGGGCCTGGGCGTAGACATAGCCCTCGTGCAGGTCGATCTTGGCGCCCAGGGCCTCCAGAGCCTGCAGGTGCAGGTCGACCGGACGCGCGCCGATCGTGCAGCCGCCCGGCAGCGAGACCTTCGCCTGGCCCGAGCGGGCGACCAGCGGGCCCAGAACGTTGAACGAGGCGCGCATCTGGCGGACCAGATCGTACGGCGCGAAGCCGCTGGTGATCTCCGGCGCGTGCAACACGGTCTCTTGGCCGTCGGGGCCATCGCTTTCGGTGACCTGAACGCCCAGGCGCGTCAGCAGCTTGCCCAGAAAGCGCGTATCCGCCAGGCGCGGCATGTTGGTCAGGCGCAGCGGCTCTTCGGTCAGCAGGCTGGCCGCCATCAGCTTGATGGCCGAGTTCTTGGCGCCGCTGACCGGGATCGTCCCGTTCAGCTGCGCGCCGCCGGTGATGGCGATGCGATCCATTAGGTCCCTCGAACGCGTCCAAGCTGGGGGTGCTCGGCGCGGCTCACATGTGAGGGGCGGGTTCTATCCGTTGCAAGAGGGCTTGCAAGGGCTCCCCGGCTAAATTTGGCGGCTTAGATAGGCGCGGAGAGGTCGTAGGGCCGCTCGTCCTCGGGCCAGCGAAGGTCGTGCGTGGCGCCAGCGATGTCCAGCGCCACCTGCGCCAGGTCGATCGCCTTGCGCGTCGCCGCCAGACCGTCGCGCCCGAACGCGGCCTTGCCGAACTCGGTGTCGAACTGGCCGCCGTCCCCCGTCAGCCGCACCGCCACGGCCCAGCCCTCCCCGTCCGGATTCGGGAACGGGACCGAGAGCTCGATAGACAGTTCGGCGCGTTCGCCGTCGCGGTGACTTATCCCCAGCAACGTTCGAACGACGTTATACGGTCGCGGCGCCGCGCGCGCGGCCTCGATCGCCGGGTCGAAATCGTTGGAAACCCCGCGGGACGCGGCTTTTCGCTTGCGCAGATTGGTCCTGAGCGCTTCGGCGAGCTTGGCCTCGCGCGTCGTCTTGTCGTCGCTGATCGGCATATCGTCGGGGTGCGGCGACAAAGTTCTTCGGTCAAGGCGATTTTGGGCTTGGCGTTCGCGATTCTCCTCGCTATACGCCCCCTCCTCGTCGCCGCCGTAGCTCAGTGGTAGAGCGCATCCTTGGTAAGGCTGAGGTCGGCAGTTCAATCCTGCCCGGCGGCACCATGGGGACCCAAGTGACGAACTTGGGTCCCCACCACTTCCCCAGACAATCCAGATATTGCAGCGCCTTAGGCGCGAACGCGCGTTTCCCCGCGCGGATGCTGTCCGGCGAGGTGAACGGTCCCATGAGCGCTTCCGGCGACCGCCAGGAGGCGGCCGCCGGCGCATAGGCGCGTGTCAGTGGTTCTCGTGGGTCGGAACGTCCTCGGGCGCGGCGAGGCGGAGCTGATCCAGCGCGACGCGGCCTGTCCGGGCGACCACCTGGACCGTGTGCGCGCCGGGCGACAGCGCGGGCCCCACGGAGGCCTTCAGCAAGTTGTCGAGCACGCCCTGCGCCCAGGCCGGCGCCCCCACGGCGCGCGGCCAGGACACGCGCTGGACCGGACCGCCGTCGATGCTGACATCCAGAACGATCTCGCCGCCTTGCCCGTCCGGGAAGATCGGCAGCACGCCCAACTGGAGGCTGAGACCGTTTGACGGAACGTCGACCTTGAAGGACAGCGAAGCCCCCGCCGCGTCGGCGATCATCACGCCCCGTCCTCGTCCGACGCCCTCGACCAGGCGCCAGCCGGCGTTGGCGGCGAAGGTCTCCGCCTCTGTCGTGAGGGCGCCGGTGGGACCGGCGTTGTCGACGACGTTCAGGAACTTGCCCGAATCGGCGGTCAGGCCAGCCCCCGGCAACGGGATCGAGCGGGCGCGATAGATGCGCCACTGACTGTCGGCCGGCTCCTCCGGCATCAGCCAGCGCCACTTGCCGCCGGCGATCTGGTTGTTGAAGCGATCGGTCAGGGCGGTGATCTCGGCCTGGGCCTCGACGGCCGCGCCGCCGGCCGAGCGGGCCATGGCCTGGTCGTTGTCGATCACCGCGTTGTAGCGCTCGGCCGCGAAGAACCGCATGTTCGCCGCCGCCGAGACCCGGATCGGGAACTCCACCAGCTCGAACCAGGCGTCGCGCAGCTCCGGCGAAACCTGCTGTCCCGCCGCCTTGGTCTCGTCGACCAGCGTGCGGAAGGCCTTCAGGCGCGCGTTGACCTCCTCGGGCGTGTAGCTCGACAGGTGACGGCTTTCGGCCTTGGGCAGCCACTCCAGGTGCTCGGGACGGCGCTCGAAATTCAGGCGGTAGTAGCGGTCCATCAGGTCGGCGGTCTTGGCCGCGAGATCCGGACCCAGGTTGCGCGCGGTCCAGTCGTGCAGGAACTGTTTCTGGGTCTTGCCGCGCCAGCGGTCGATGTCCCAGGCCATCTCCAGGAAATGGCTGGTCCCGATCTCGGCCGGCTTGATGTCGCCGACATTGGCGATCCAGACGTTGCGCGCGCCCTTGTCCCAGGCGTGGGTCATCTCTTCCTGAACCAGAGCCGGCGGCGTGGTCGAGAGCCACAGATAGGCCAACGGATAGCCGAGGTACGAGAGGTGATAGTAGACCCCCGCCCCGCCCTTGCGCGCGGCCTCCTCGGGACTGGCGAACTGGCGGATGTAGCCGAAGTTGTCGTCCGGCCAGACGATGGTGACGTCGTCGGGGACCTTCAGGCCGGCGCGGTAGACGCCCAGCACTTCCTTATAGGGTACGAAGATCTGCGGGACCTTGGCGACGTCCGCGTTGACGTTCCGGCTGAGGATCTCGCGCTGGTCGGCGATGATCTTGTCCAGCAGGGCGACCTTTTCCTCGGTGGTCTTGGGACCGACCATGCCGGTGTCGTGGATGCCGCGCATGCCGACGGTCCACAGGCTCTCAAAGCCCGCGTTCGCCTTGGCGCGCTCTTCCCAATAGCCCTTCACGCCCTCGGGATTGGTCGCATAGTTGAACTTCGCAGGGTCGTCCTTCCACTCCCCGACATTGTTACGCAGCATGGCTTCGGCATGGGACGAGCCCATGACGATGCCGTACTCCTCGGCCAGCTTGGCGTTGGCCGGATCGGAATTGAACGGCGCGGTGGTGTGGTGCATCGCCGGCCACAGCGTGTTGGCCTTCAAGCGCAGCAGCAGGGTGAAGACCTTGCGGTAGGTCTTGGGCCCGATGTCGCCGCGCTCCGGGTCAAAGGTCTTCACGGCCCAGGGGTATAGGCCCCAGTCCTCGTCGTTGACGAAGACGCCACGGTAGCGAACCGACGGCGGACCAAAGCGGTGGACGCCGGCGCGCACGAACAGGGTCTCCCGACGCTTGGGCGTCACGTCCGCCCACCAGGCCCAAGGCGAGACGCCCATGGCCTGGGCGACCTCATAGACGCCGAACGCGGTCCCGCGCCGATCGCTGCCGACCACGACGAGGGCCTTGTCGACGCCGGGCATGGGGCGGTCGACAGAGGCGATGACAAAGCTCTCCCAGGCGCCTTTCAGCCGAGAGATGTCGACGCGCTTGGCGGTGACCAGTCGATCGATCAGCGGGCTCTGGCCCAGCGTGCCGACCAGGATCGCCGTCTTGCCGGCGGGCATGGCGGCGATGGTCGCGCGCTGGCCGGTGACGGTCAGGATGTCGTCGGAGAGGTCATCGGCGGCGTGGCGCACGACGGCGGCGTCGGCCGGATCGACCACGATGGTGGGGACCAAGCCCGCGCCCATCAGCTGGAAGCCGCCCCGGACGGGGCCGTCGGCGAAGATCGGCGCGGACTCGGCGACGGCGCGGCTCGAGACGCTGGCGGCCAAGGCCCCGCGGCTCGGAACGGCCGAAGAGGCCAGGGCGAGCGCGCAGACCGCCGCGACATGCATCCACTTCATCACCAAACTCCCTACTCGCGGCGCGGGGCCGCGCCGTCTATGCGCCCATTCCCTGGGCGACGTTCCTGTAGCCGCGTGAGCGGCTCTAGTCGTCCGCGCGCGTCGCGCGACGCACGACCGCTTCGAAGTCTTCCAGCCGGCAGTCGAAGGCCGGGGTCGCCGTGCCGCAGCCCTGGATGAACACCGGGGCCGACAGCGGCGGGGTCTTGGCGTCCAGGGTGGTCATGTTCCGCAACTGGGACAGGCTCTGGCCGGTGAAACGGACGCGAACCACGCGCGCGCCGTCGTCGCGCTTCCAGCGCTCGAACACCAGGGCGCCGCCCGGCTGGATCTGGTTGGGCTGGTAGCCCGGCAAGGCCCACTCCATCCGCAGCAGGCCGCCGAGCGAGGCGAGCGTGCCGTCGTGGCCCGAGATCACCACCAGCTTCGCGTCGGCGGGGCCGATCGAGGCCGCGTTCGGCTTGGCCCCGCTCTCGACGGTGGCCAGCACGCGGTCGGCGAGATGGCCGGCGAGAACGCGCGCGACGTAGGGCGTGCGCAGGCGCAGGTCGAACTCGGCCTGGTGCAGGAAGAACGACCGGGTCAGGGCCTCTTCGTCGAGGCCCTTCCAGCCCAGGCCGGCGAAGTCGTGACCATCGGCCCAGGCCATCAGCAGGCTCTCGGTGACGCCCGAGGCGAAGGCTTCGGGACCCGAGACGCCGGCCAGATCCTCACCGTCCACGAAGCCGGGCTTGGCGTCGAAGACGCGGCGCTTGCCGGGCGCGGGTGGGCACGGGCCCTTGTCGCATTGCATCAGCAAGGCGTCGAGCTGCTCGGCCTCCTGGCGGTGGCTGGCGCTCCAGGCGGAAAGGTCGCCGCCGACGCGGCCGGCCACGGCCGCGCGCGCCAGGGCGTGATCGACCTTGACGATCCCGGCCTTCGCGGGCTCGAACATTGGGTCGTCATTGCCCTCGCCCACCGTGTTGACGGTGATCGCGCAGCCGGGCGCCAATGCGCCGGCATAGGCCTTGCCGGTGGCGATCGTGCGCTGGGTGACGTTGGCCCAGGCATAGACGGCCGAGCAGTCGCCCGGCTTCAGCAGGCCCTGCGACACATAGAGCTGGCGATAGTAGTCGCCCATGCGCGCGACCAGGGTCCCGCCCCGCGCGGTCAGGTGGCCGGCCGGAACCTCGAAGCGCGGCCAGGGGCGGGCCGAGGCCTCCCCCAGCCTTTCGGGCGACGACATGGCCGAACGGACACCGTGCCGGCTGAGGATCACGACCTTTTCGAGCGTGTCGGCCGACGCGGCGGTCGCTGAGGCCAAGGCGATGGCGGCGGCGGCGATGCGGAGGGACAGGCGCATGACGGCTCCTAAAGCTTCACGACGATACCGCGACGCGCCATGACATAGCCCAGCAGCCAGCAGACCAGCATGTAGGCCACCGCGCACAGTAGCGAGCCGAACGCGCCTGGCGCCATGGCCTGGAAGATATTGACGCCGACCCACTCGTAGATCCCGACGCCCGGCGCGACCTGGATCATGCCCAGCACGATCACGAAGATCTCCGAGAACAGGTAGATCACTAGCGGGTTGAGCCCGAACACCTGGAAGAAATAGGTCCCCGGATTGGGATCCCGACCTTCCAGCAGCTTGGTCAGTGCCGCCAGCAGGACGAGGTCGATGCCGACGGTCAGCAGCACGAAGCTGCCGGTCCACAGCTTCTTGGCGATCGGGAACAGCGGGCTCCAGGCCAGGCCCGCCAGGATCAGCACCACCCCCGCTATCGCCATCCGCGCCATGGCGCTTTGCGACCCGGGATTCTCCTTCAGGAACCGCGCGGCGAGATAGCCGGCCAGCACGTTGACGGTCGACGGCAGCGTGCCCAGCAGCCCCTCGGGATCGAAGCCACCGTCCTTGCGATAGAGGTGGTTCTGGCCGATCAGGAAGAGGTCCAGGTGGGTGCCGGCGTTGCCCAGCTTGGACAGCGGCGCGGCCGGGTCGCCAAGCGTCATCAGGATCGCCCAGTAGCCCAGCAGCAGCACGGCCGACAGCGCCACGATCAGGCGCGGCGACAGCCAGCGCACGGCGAAGGCGGCCAGCATGTAGCAGAGCGCGATCCGCTGCAGCACGCCCATGACCCGGGTGTCGGCGAACGGAATCAGCGCCCAGTGCCCGTCGATCTTCTTTACGAACGGGAACCAGTACATCAGGAAGCCGAGCAGGAAGATCAGGGCCGCGCGCCGCAGCACCTTGGCCAGGAATTCGTTGGTCGGGATCGGCCGCGAGAAGGCGAAGGCCATCGAGCAGCCGACCGCGAACAGGAACGAGGGGAACACCGCGTCCGCCGCCGTGAACCCGAACCACGGCGCGTGGACCAGCTGGGTGTAGGCCTTGGCGCCCGGCCCCGCGGTGTTGACGACGATCATCAGGCAGACCGTCAGGCCCCGGAACACGTCCAGGGACAGGAAGCGGGCGGCGGGCTTGCTCATGCGGTCTTCTCCCCGCCCTGACCGATGCGTGCGATCAGGGTCTTTATCTCACCGACCGGGTCGGCGGGCTTTTCGCGACGATAGGCGACCTCGGCGTCGACCCAGGCGCGCTCCCAGGCGATGCTGGCCCGCACGGCGGCGGGCTCGTCGAACGTCCCGGTTCCAGCCGCCTTCAGCGCGTCGAGGAACATCGACCAGCGCGGCAGGTAGAAACCGCGGTACAGCCCTTGCCAGGCCTTGGACGCGTAGTCGTTGAGGTTGCCCTCCCCGCCCCAGACGGTGACCTGGGCCTTGGCGTTGGCGACATAGGCCGCCGCGTCGGCGGGCGTGTCGCCATAGGCGCGGGCGTCGTCGATCCAGGTGGCCAGGGTCTCGGGCTGGACGCCCAACAGCTTGTCGATCGACAGCGCCAGCGCCGCGATCTCGACGCGCGCCTGATCACCGGAAGCGACATCGCCTCGGCGGTAGGCGGCGACGGCGGCCTGCAGAAGATCGTCGATCTTCATCGTCGCCAGGTGGCGCGTCGCGTCGGTCAGGTCGAGCACGAACAGCGGCTCGTTCGCATAGGCCGGGGCCAGCGCCGTCAGCGCCTTGACGGCCGCTTCCAGCTTGGCGCGGTCGCCCGGATGCGGCGGGAACTCGCCGATCGTCGCGGTCGGACGCTTGAAGAAGAGGTAGGCCCCGGCCTTGCTCTTCCACCAGCGCGGCGACCAGTAGCGGGTCGAATAGGCAGCCTCGACCAACTGGCCAAGCGCAGCGTCCAGTTCGGGCGAGGTCTTGCCATAACGCGCGCGGGCGTAGGTCGACAGCCATGCCGACAGCGACTCCCGCCCCGCGCCCCAGGCCAGGTCATAGACCGCGTCGTAGACGATCGAGTTGTTGTGCAAGCCTTCGGGGAACATGCCGAAACCCGCCAGCTTGCCCGCCTCGGGGTTGGCCGCGATGGCGGGAATGTCCCGGCGATAGTAGTCGAGGTCGCCGTAGACGGGGTTGCTGCCGCCGTAGTTGTGGACGTAGCCGTAGATCCACGGCTTTCCGCCAAAGGCCTTGGCGTTCTTCCAGACGGCCGGATAGCGGTCGTTGCCGATATCCAGGATCATCAGCTTGTCGTCGGGCACGAGGCTCAGATAGGCCGAGATGGCCGTCGGATCCCAGAAGTGGCTGTCGGCGCCGAACAGCCAGCCCTGCATCACCCAGACCGCGTCGGGCCGCGCCTGGCGGATCGAGTCGTAGATGGCCTTGCCGTAGGCGGCCAGGCGCTGAGCCTTCAGCGCCGGATCGACCTCGACCTTGGTCTTGGTGGCGGCGGTGTTGGCCGCGCCGTCGCCATAGGCCGCGTCGCGCGCGTCCGCGCCGTCGGCGTTGATGGGCGGCAGCATCTCGTTGAACGAGTCCGCCAGGTAATAGGTCCCCGTCCCGTAGGTCTGGGTGTAGAGCGCCAGGAACCGGCCGGCGATCTTGGCGAACAGCGGGTCGGCCGGATCCAGCCAGTAGGTCTCGTGGAAACCTTCCCACGGCCGCATGCGATAGATGCGCGCCTTGGGGTTCTTCTGGGCGAAGGCCTTGGGCACATAGCCGCCGAACGCCGGCAGGATCGGGGTCATGCCCAGCGAGCGCATGCGGCCCAGAATCTGGACCTGCAGGTCCTTCTTCTTGTCGATCCAGTTGGTCGGCAAAGGCGCGCGATAGCCTTCGATGTTGCCCATGCGCTGCCAGGGCGTGAAGGCCGGCCCCGAGAAGTAGTAGGCCAGCTCGGCCTCGCTCAGACCGAATTCGCGCCACAGGGCGCGCCAGACATATTCCTGGCCTTCCATGGCCAGCGGCATGTCGACGCCGTGCGCGGCCATCCAGTCGATCTCGCGCGTCCAGCGGTCCCAGCCCCACCAGGGCGTCGTGTAGCCGTAGGTGCAGGTGTTCAGGTAGGCGCGGTGGCGGAACGGCGTCTCGACGCGCGCGCCGGAAGCGGCCGGCAAGGCGCCGCTCTGGGCGATCCGATCGCCCTCCCAGCTGACGTGCGCGAGGCCCGCCTGGTTCAGATAGGCGTAGGCGCCGCGCACGAGCGCGACGGGCGTATCACCGGAAATGGAAAGGTCGCCGGCCTTGCCGCTGACCGAATACCAGGAGCGCCCGGCGCTCGGGGTCAGGGACAGCTTCACGCCGGCGAGGCGTGGGCCGAACAGTCGCTGCAGGCTTGCGCGCGCGGCGGCGGCGCCCTTGGCGGATGGGGCGGCGAAGGCGGGACCCGCGATGGCGGCGGCGGCCGCGGAGATCAGCGCCTGACGTCGGTTCAGAGAGGCTTTCATCGGCATCAGGATCTACAAAAAGGGACGCCCGCCGCCTAGGAGAAGGGAAACGGCGGGCGCCAGGGGGAAGGCCTCGCCCGTGCGACGGGCGAGGCCAGGAAGGACACGGCGCTCAGGGGAGGAAGAGAGCGCCGCGCCAAACGCGTTACATCTTGTACTGGAACGACAGGTAGTAGCTCGGGCCCGTGACCGAGGTTTCCTGCCAACGGCTGGAGTTGCCCAGATAGGCCTCTTCCTGCGCGTTGTTGATGTTCATCGCCGCGAAGGCGAAGCTCAGGTGTTCGTTGAAGTTGTAGCCCAGGTTCAGGTCCAGCTGGGTCCGCGACTTCACCGTGTGGCCCAGCGGGCCGGCGAAGAAGCTCTCCACCGAGGTCTGGTCGTAGGCGCTGCGGTAGTTGGCCGACAGGCGGGCGCTGAAGGTCTGGTTTTCCCAGTACAGCGTGCCGTTGGCGGTGTGCTCCGACAGATTGGCCAGACGGAAGCCGGTGGTCGACTGGGCCGGGTTCACGTGCGTGTAGTTGGCGATCAGGCCAAAGCCGTTGATCGGCAGCCAGGCGTCGAGCGACTGTTGCCAGTTCACTTCGTAGCCGTGGATGTCGACAACCTTCGAGTCGTTCAGGCTCTCGGTGATCATGTAGTTGTCGCCGTTGCCGGCCACGCAGACGCCGCTCGTGTTCTTCGACAGCGACACGCCCTCGTAGGCGGTGGGGCAGCTGAGCTGGCTGTAGACGCCGTTCTTGACCTTCTTGGAGAAGTAGCCGGCGCTCAGACCATTGCCTTGGCCGTAGTACCACTCCAGCGTCAGATCGAGCTGGTTGGCGGTCATCGGGTCGAGGTTGCCCTGACCGGTCGAGATCGTGAAGACCTTCACGCCGCTCGTGTCCGTGGTGCTGGTCATCGTGCGGGCCAGTTGGTTGCTGGAGTCGATGATCGGACGCACCAGCACCTTGGCGGCGGCGACGCGCAGCAGCAGGTTGTCGGTCAGGTCGAGGCTGAAGTTCGCCGACGGCAGGATGTTGTCGTACGACTTCTTGGCCGTGTAGGTGCCGGCCACCAGCTTCACTTCGGTGTTCAGCGGGTTGGCGGCGCCGCCGATATAGCCGTCGATCGTCTGGTCCGTGCTTTCGCTGCGAACGCCCACGTTGCCGCGGAAGGTCTTCGACAGCACCTCGCCCTTCAGGTTGGCCATCGCGTAAAACGAGGTCAGGTCCCGCTCGACACGATAGCTGCCGGCCGGGTCGAACGCCTCGTAAACCGTGACGCCCTGGGCCTTCAGCGCCTCGCGATAGGCGTCGAGGTTCGGCGACACCCAAGCGGCCGGGAGGGTCGCCTCGCCGTCCATGAAGTTGGTGATCGAAAGGCCGCTGGACGCCATGGTCGGCGAGTAGGACGCCGGGATGGTGTTTTGGCCGTCCCTACGGATGACATAGCGCTTGAGCACTTCGTGACGGATCTTGGCCCCGGCCTGGACCGACTCCAGCACGCCCCAGTCGAGGAAGCGCTTGGCGTCGAACTGAGCCGCGTCCTCGTACGAGTCGATCGTGCGGAAGGCGCCGTTCGGATAGGTGTTCCGGATCAGGCTCGACGGGTTGTACTGGGCCGTGTCGGTCAGCGCCGTCGACGTCGTGAACACGATGTTCTTCGGATTGCTGATATCGACGGTCGCGCTCGGGATGTTGACGCCGAGGATCGCGGCCTCTTCGTTATGCTTGGCGCTGCCGCGCGAGTAGTGGCCGGTCGCCTTGAAGTCCCAGTTCTCGATACCCGTGTAGTGGACGTTGGCCGTCAGGGCGCCGGTCGATTGCGGCCGGTTCTCGTACTGGTGGTTGTTCTCCAGGCGGAAGTTGTTGACCTGCACCTTGGTCGCGGTGCCGTTCGTGACGGTCACCGGCACGACGTTCGAGGCCGACGGCGTCGTGAACAGGAACACCTGCTGGTGGATGTGCTGGGTCGTCTTGTCTTCGGCGTAGGTGCCGATCAGGTCGATCTGCAGGTCGCTGGTCGGCTTGAACTGCAGGGCGCCGTTCAGCATCGAGCGCTTGGTCTCACGGTCGATGCGGCGATAGCGCAGGCGAGCCGGAGTGTAGACGTTGTTGCTGACGGTCCAACGGTCCATCCACAGGTAGTCGCCGCGGTCCTTCAACTCCTGATAGCCGCCGCCCAGGAAGACGCCCAGCTTGCCGTCCAGGAAGTGGTCGACATAGGTCAGGCCGTACTTGCCGGTCGGATCGCCGCCGACGAGGTCCTGCTTCTGCAGCTTGCCCGCCAGGATGATCTGACGGCCCTTCACGTCGAACGGGTGAACCGTGTCGATGTTGACGGTGCCGGCCAGGCCGCCAGCGTCCATCTCGGCCGTCGGCGACTTGTAGACCTGGATGCCCGAGGCCAGTTCCGTCTGGATGACGTCGTAGCGGAAGCCGTCGGTGAAATTCGAGCTCTTGAAGGCCTGACCGTTGACCGTGGTCAGGGCGTACTGCGGGCCCAGGCCCCGGATGCTGATCGTCGAGCCGCGGCCGTTGATGTTCGAGATCTGAACGCCGGGAATGCGCTGGATGGCTTCGGCGATGTTTTCCGACGGGAACTTGCCGATATCTTCCGACGAGATGCCGTCCGAGACGCGGACGTCCTTGCGCTTCACTTCCAGGGCGGTGGCCAGGCTCTTGCGGAAGGCGGTGACGATGACTTCGTCGACGGCTTCAGGCTCGGCCGCCGGCGCGGGCGCCGCCTGGGCCAGGGCCATGTCGGCGAAGCAGACGCCGCCCAGCAGGGCGAGCGTGAAAGCCTTGCGGCGCGCGGCCGCGTTCTTCGATTTCGGATCGATCATATTTTTATATCCCCCGTTGACTGCTGACGCTGATACGGCTGCAAGACCGCGCGCCTTGATGGTTAAGCAGACCATTGAAGTACCTTTTTGGGCCCGCATGGTCAGAGACTAAAGCCGACGACAGGAATGTCGCAAAGCCTAAGTCGTTTATTTTACTCGCTTTTGCGTGGCGACCGTTCATTGGGCGCCGCAAAAGCCTGGGCTAAAAGACATTCATCCGCGCATTTCCTCCATTTTTTGTTTTTATTCAATTACTTGATCCACTCTCACCCCACATGCGAACACGGATCATGCAATACCATTCTAATGCCTCTTAAAAGGCCATCTGGCGGCTCTGTTCAATCCTCGGCAGCCCCAGGTCGAGAGGCCGTTCGGTCACTCCCGCGCTGCGTGCGGGGTTTGGGGTTAGAGCTTTGCCTGGATGGCCCTCCCTACGGCGTCGGCGTCTGGGCCGAGGATGACGTGGACGAGGGTGTCGGTGATGTGGACGAGGCCTCGGGCGCCGGCGTTGGCGAGGGCGGCCTGGTCCAGGGCGGCGGGTTTTTGCAGGACCAGGCGCAGGCGGCTGGAGCCGGCTGAGAGCTGGCGCAGGTTGCCGGGCCCGCCGAGGGCGGCCAGCAGGGCCTTGGCCTTGGCCTCGTCCTGGGCGCTCGGGGCGCTGGACGCGACCTGGGACGACTGAGCCTGGACCGGAGGCTGGACCTTGGGCGCGGGCGCTCCCAGGGCGGCGCGGATCTCGCCGGCGACGGCGTCGGCGATGGGGCCCAGCACCACCTGCAGGGCCTTGTCGGAGGGACGGACGATCCCGCGCGCGCCCAGCGCCTTGAGGGCGGCCTCGGAGACGGCGGCCTGGTCGGCGACGATCAGGCGAAGGCGCGTGGTGCAGGCGTCGACGCTGGCGAGGTTCGTGGCCCCGCCCAGGGCCTGGACGAAGTCGGCCCCGCGCCCGCCGCCGGTGGTGACGGCCTGGATCGGAGCGGCCTCGTCGTCCTCGCGGCCGGGGGTCTTGAGGTCGAACCGGGCGATGGCCAGGCGGAAGAGACCGTAATAGACGCCGGCGTAGACGAGGCCGATCGGGATCAGCCACAGCGGCCGGCTGGCCTTGCCGAAGTTCAGCACATAGTCGAACAGGCCCGCCGAGAAGGTGAAGCCCAGCTTCACATGCAGCATGTCCAGCAGCGCCATGGAGACGCCTGTCAGGATGGCGTGGATCGCATAGAGCGCCGGGGCCAGGAACATGAACGAGAACTCGATCGGCTCGGTCACCCCGGTCAGGAACGAGGTCAGGGCCAGCGAGGCCAGCATGCCGCCGACGGCCTTTTTCTTCTCGGGCTTGGCGGCGTGGTACATGGCCAGGCACGCGGCCGGCAGGCCGAACATCATCACCGGGAAGAACCCGCTCATGAACGCCCCGGCGCTGGGGTCGCCGGCGAAGAAGCGGCGAAGGTCGCCGGTCGCGCCGTGATAGTCGCCGACCACGAACCAGGCGATGTTGTTGAGGATGTGGTGCAGGCCGGTGACGATCAGGATCCGGTTGAGGAACCCGAACACCACAAGGCCGATCTCGCCCGAGCCGACCACGGCCCGGCTGGCCGCGTCGACCCCGCCGTTGATCGCGTCATAGCCCAGGCCCAAGAGGACAGCGATGGCCAGACCCGCCAGGCCCGAGACGATCGGCACGAACCGCCGGCCGCTGAAGAAGGCCAGATACTCCGGCAGCTTGAAGCCGGAGAAGCGGTTGTAGAAGAGGCCGCCGATGATCCCTGAGACGATGCCGATCGGCACGCTGAGCTTCGCCAGCGCCTTGGCCTTGTAGGCGGCGCTGGCGAGATCGGCGTGGGCCTGGACGAGGCCCGCCGTGACCTCGGCCGGGACATGCAGCAGGGCCTTGGCGCCCTCGACGGCGATCAGGAAGCAGACCACGCCCGCCAGGCCCGCGGCGCCATTGTTCTCGCGGGCCAGGCCCACGGCCACGCCGATGGCGAAGAGCAAACCGAGGTTGGAGAAGATCGCGTCCCCGGCCGCGGCCATGAAGCCGATGTTCAGGAGGTCCGGCTGGCCCAGGCGCAGCAGCAGCCCCGCCACCGGCAAGACCGCGATCGGCAGCATCAGGGCCCGGCCCAGCGGCTGGAGGATCTCAAGCGGAGACTTCATCTGGGTCAGGCTCCGAGGCTGGCTTGGACGAGGCCGCGCACGGCCTCGGGCGAGGTCTGGGCCAGGGCCCGGGCGGCCAGATCCTGGCAGGCGAGGAGATCCAGCGCGCGGACGCGGGCCTTGACCTCCGGAGCGATGGCGGCGGTGGTCGAGAGCTCCGTGACCCCCAGGCCCAAGAGGATCGGCGTGGCCACGAGATCCGAGGCCAGGCCCCCGCAGACCCCGACCCAGCGGCCGTGGGCCTTCGCCCCCTGGCAGGTCTGGGCGATCATCCGCAGCACCGCCGGGTGCAGGGCGTCGATCCGCGCGGCCAGCTCCGGATTACCCCGGTCCATGGCCAGGACGTATTGGGTGAGATCGTTGGTGCCGACCGAGAGGAAGTCGGCCTCGGCGGCGATCAGGTCGGCGGTCACAGCCGCGGCCGGGGTCTCGATCATCACGCCCAGTTCGACGTGATCGGTGACGCCCAGCTCGCGCTTGGCCTCTTCCAGCACCGCCCGCACGGCGCGCAGCTCATCGAGGCTGCCGATCATCGGGACCATGATCTTGCACTGGCCTTGAGGAACGACCCGCAGGATGGCGCGCAGCTGGGTCTTCAGAAGGTGCGGCCGCCAGAGGCTGACGCGCACGCCGCGCAAGCCTAGCGCCGGGTTCTCCTCGGCCGGGATCGGCAGGTAGGGCGCGGCCTTGTCACCGCCGACGTCCAGGGTGCGCACGATCAGCGGCTTGCCTTGAAGGGCGTCGGCGATGGCCTGGTACTGGCGGGCCTGCTCGTCCTCGTCGGGCGGGGTCTGGCGGTCCAGGAACAGGAACTCGGTGCGAAGAAGCCCACTGCCCTCCGCGCCGTTCTCGATCGCCGCCAGGGCGTCCTTGACCGAGCCGGTGTTGGCGAAGACCTCGATGCGGGTCCCGTCGCGGGTCACGGCCGGCTCAAAGGCGGCGGCCTTGGCGGCGGCCTTGCGGGCCTGACGGCCGGCCAGGGCCGTCTGGGCCGCTTCCAGGGCCGGGGCGTCGGGGGCCACGCGCAGGCTCCCGCCGTCGGCGTCGAGGATCAGGGCCGTTCCGTCGGCGATGCTCAGCGTCGCGCCGCCCAGCGCCACCAGGGCCGGGATCCCCATGGCCGCGGCCAGGATCGCCACGTGCGAGGTCGGACCGCCCCGGGCGGTGGCGAAGCCGGCGATGACGCCAGGGTCCGCGCCCATCAGCTGCGAGGGCAAGAGCTCGTCGGCCAGCAGGATCGCGCCTGGCGGCAGGACCGTGGCCTCGTCGTCTTCTCCGGCCAGCGCCCTTAGAACCTGGCGCTCGAGGTCGATCAGGTCGTCGACCCGCTCGGCCATCCGGCGATCCCCCAAGGCCCGCAGCGCCTCGACATAGCCGCCCACCGCCGCGCGCCAGCCAAAGCCGGCGCTCTTGCCCGCCGCGATCAGGCTCCTGGCCTGGGCGAGAAGCTCGGGATCGTCGAGGAAGGCCAGGTGCGCGGCCAGGATCGCCTTGCGGGCCTTGTCGCCTTTAGAGGCGCTGGCCTCGATCTTGGCGCGGACCTTGTTCAAGGCGGCCAGCAGCGCGGTCTCTTCGTGCGCCGCGCCCTGGCCCTCTTCGCGCACGGCGATGTCGGTCGAGGCCAGGCGCACGGCCTTGCCGATCGCCAGGCCCGGCGCGGCCAGCACGCCCTTCAGCACCCCGTCGGCCGGCAGGGCCGCTGGAGCCAGGGGCGCTTCGGCGGCGATCGGCGCGGGAGCCGAAGTCGTCTTGGCCGAGGTCTTCTGGGCCGAGGTCTTCTGGGCCGGAACCGGCGCCCCCTCGCCCATGCCGCTCTCGATCAGGTCGGCGATGGCGTCGACGGCGGCCTTCGCGTCCGCGCCCGAGGCCAGGACTTGAATCTCATCGCCGTGGCGCGCGGCCAGGGCCATCAGTCCCACCGGGCTCCTTGCGCTCGACCGACGGCCGCCCACGGCCAGCGCGGTCTCGGCGGCGAAGGTCTTGGCCAGCTCGGCGATCCGCGCCGCCGGTCGCGCGTGGATCCCGTGCATCAACGGCACGGTCACCGCGCGGGAAATCTCGTTGGTGGGTTCGGCGGCGTCCGAGACGCCCGCGCCGCCCAGCGGCCGCAGCTCCATCAGGAACCCGCCCGCCTCCACGGCCATGTCCTGGTCGCGGCGCACGATCTCGAAGGCTTCGGGATTGGTGATCACCACCGGGGTGATCAGGCTCTTGGCCCGCTGGGCCAGCAAATCGAGGTCAAAGCTGATCAGCGGCTGCCCGGTCTTGACCGCCTGGCCCTCGCGCACGTGGACCTCAAAGCCCTCGCCGCCCAAGGCCACCGTCTCCAGGCCCACATGCATCAGGATCTCGGCGCCCGCCGTCGATCGCAGCGTCACCGCGTGACCCGCCCGATGCGCCGACACCACAACCCCGTCGCACGGCGCCACAAGCTCCCCGCCCAACGGATCGATCGCCACCCCGTCACCCAGCATCCGGCCCGCGAACACCGCGTCCGGAGCCTCCGACAACGACGCGATCCAGCCCTTCAAAGGTGAAGACAGCACCAATGCCGACATCTGAATCGCCCCCTTTCCGCCGCGCTCCGGCGACGGGGAGACAGTACATTCCATTTTAATACCATTTGGCAAGGCCACTTTTGCTCTCTGGCATGGCCACTCTTGCTAAGCTCATGAAATAGCCAATATACAGGGACAAATCGGCGCGACCGGGGTATGAAGCGTTGACATCCGTCGCCAGATAATCGGACTCATATTGGTATCCGACGGTTTGACCGCCGGGGTCACGCAACCGCAGGAGGCGGAGCAAGTGTCTCTTTCGCAGCGCATAGGCTTCGCCCAGGGGGCGGTTTCTGCGCCCCTTTATCTTCAGCTACAGCGCGCGTTGCGCGAGGCCATCCAGCTGAAGGTGCTGAACCCGGACGACGCCTTGCCGCCCGAGCGGGACATGGCTGACGACTTCAACGTCTCGCGCATCACGGTGCGCAAGGCGCTGGAGGGCCTGGTCAACGAAGGCCTGCTGACCCGCCGCCAAGGCGCCGGCACCTTTGTCGCCGCGCGCGTCGAGAAGAACTTCTCCAAGCTGACCTGCTTCACCGAGGACATGATCTCGCGCGGCCGTGCGCCGCACAGCGAATGGATCACCCGGGCCGAGGGCGCGGTGACGCCGGAAGAGGCCTTGATGCTGGGCGTCTCGCCCAACACGCCCGTCTACCGATTCCATCGTATCCGTTTCGCCGACGGCGCGCCGATGGCGGTGGAATACACCACCATCGCCGCCTTCGCCCTGCCCTCGCCCGAGGCCGTCAAGGACTCGCTCTACGAGGCCATGGCCGCGCACGGGCACCGTCCGGCTCGGGCGCTCCAGCGCCTGCGCGGCGTGCTGATCAACCGCGAGCACGCGTCCTTGCTGGGCGTGAAGCCCAAGGACGCCGGCCTCCTGGTCGAACGGCGCGGCTTCCTGAAGGACGGCCGGGCCGTCGAAATCTCTCATTCCTACTATCGCGGCGACGCCTACGACTTCGTCGCCGAACTGAACGACGCATCCTGATCAGCGCTCGCGCGCTGGCATGTTTCAAAGGACCACGAGCTTGGAGGCGACTGTCTTGAACCGTCCTGAAGGCCCCGCGACGGGGCGGCTGTCGCCGGAAAGCACGAAGATGTTCGCCGAGGCCAGCCAAGGCGCGGCCGTGGCCAAGGCGCTGCTGGCGGCCAACGCCGAGCGCGTCGCGGCCCTGGCCGAGCGCCTGCGCGCCAACCCGCCTCGCGTGGTGGTGACCTGCGCGCGCGGCAGCAGCGATCACGCGGCGACCTTCGCTCGCTATCTGATCGAGACCAAGGCCGGGGTGCTGACCTCGTCGGTCGGCCTGTCGGTCAGCTCGGTCTATGACGCCTCGCCAAACCTGGAAGGCGCGCTGTGCCTGGCGGTCTCGCAGTCGGGCAAGAGCCCCGACCTGTTGGCGGCGGTGACGGCCGCCAAGGCCGCCGGCGCCTACGCCGTGGCCCTGGTCAATGTCGAGGACTCGCCCCTGGCCCAGCTGGCCGACGCGGTGATCCCGCTGCACGCGGGTCCGGAGCTGTCGGTGGCGGCCACCAAGTCCTATATCGCCGCCCTGGTGGCGGTGACCCAGCTGATCGCCGCCTGGACGGAGGACGCCGAGCTGACGGCGGCGCTGTCGGGCCTGCCCGCCGCGCTGGAACAGGCCTGGAACCTGGACTGGTCGGCGGCCGGCAAGCGCCTCGAGACGGCGACCAACCTCTACGTGCTGGGCCGCGGCGTGGGCTTCGGCGTCGCGCTGGAAGCCGCCCTGAAGTTCAAGGAGACCTGCGGCCTTCACGCCGAGGCCTTCAGCGCCGCCGAGGTGCTGCATGGGCCGATGGCGCTGGTGAAGGACGGTTTCCCGGCCCTGGTCTTCGCGCAGAACGATGAGAGCCGCCAGAGCGTCGAGGACATGGCCGAAGGCCTGCGCGCTCGGGGGGCGGACGTTTTCCTGGCCGCGCCCGGCAAGACGGGCGACGACCTGCTGCCGACCCTCAAGGCGCATCCGATGCTGGAGCCGATCCTGATGGTCCAGAGCTTCTACCGCATGGCCAACGCCCTGTCGGTGGCGCGCGGCTACGATCCCGACAGTCCGCCCCACCTCAACAAGGTCACCGAAACCGTCTGATGCTGGTCGCGCTTATCAACGGCCGGGTGCTGACACCGGCCGGTCTTGTCGAAGACCAGGCCGTCCTCGTCGAGGGCGGCAAGGTGGCCGCCGTGGTTGCGATGGCCGAGGTCCCCGCCGGGGCCGAGCGCCAGGATCTGGCCGGCGGCCTGCTGGTCCCGGGCTATATCGACACCCAGGTCAATGGCGGCGGCGGCGTTCTCTTCAACGACGCCCCGACCGTCGAGACCATCGCCGCCATCGGCGCGGCCCACCGGGCCTATGGCACGACCGGCTTCCTGCCGACCCTGATCAGCGACGATCTGGATGTGGTCGACAGGGCCCTGCGCGCCACCGAGGCCGCCATCGAAGCAGGCGCGCCCGGCGTGCTGGGCGTCCACATCGAGGGGCCGTTCCTCAATCCCAAGCGCAAGGGCATCCACGACGAGGCCAAGTTCCGGGTCATCGACGAGGACGCCATCGCCCTGCTCTCGTCGCTGAAGCGCGGCAAGCTGCTGCTGACCCTGGCCCCCGAGCGCACCACGCCCGAGATCATCGCGCGCCTCTCGAAGGCCGGCGTGATCGTCGCGGCCGGACACACCAACGCCCGCTACGAGACCATGCGCCAGGCCATCGACCAGGGCCTCTCGGGCGTCACCCATCTCTTCAACGCCATGTCGCCGCTGACCAGCCGCGAGCCCGGCGTCGTCGGCGCGGTGCTGGAGGACCAGAGCGTCTGGGCCGGGATCATCGTCGATGGCCGCCACGTCGATCCGGTGACCTTGAAGATCGCCCTGCGCGCCCGGCCGCTGGACCGGTTCATGCTGGTCACCGACGCCATGCCGACCGTGGGCATGGCCGACAAGCGCTTCACCCTGCAGGGTCGCCAGATCACCGTCCGCGACGGCGTCTGCGTCGACGATCACGGCACCCTGGCGGGCTCGGATCTCGACATGGCGGCCGCCGTCCGCAACGCCGTTTCGATGCTGGGCCTGTCCTTGGCCGACGCCGTCATGATGGCCTCGGCCGCCCCCGCCGCGTTCCTGGGCCTTGGCCGCCAACGCGGCCAGATCGTCCCCGGCTTCGCCGCCGACTTCTGCCTGCTAGACGACGACCTCAACGTCGCGAAAACCTGGATCGACGGGAAGGAAAACCATGTCCGGAAAAAGCCTCTCCCCGTCTAGGCGAGTTCTCGCCCTCGCGGTCGCGCTGAGCCTGGGTTCGGTCGGCCTCGCCCGAGCCCAGTCGGCGCCGGAACTGCTGGCCAAGGTCGATCCGTTCGTCGGCGTCGATGGCGGTGGCGTCACCGGCGGCAACACCGTGCCCGGCGCCGGCGCGCCGTTCGGTTTCGTGTCGCTGAGCCCCGACACCACCAACGCCGACACCAACGGCTATGACTCCAAGAGCCCGATCATGGGCTTTAGCTATACGCACGTCAGCGGCACGGGCGGCTCGGGCAAGTACGGCAACTTCCGGGTCACCCCGACGGTCGGCCCGCTGCGCGTCAACCACCTGCACTACGGCAAGACCAACGAGCGCGCCTCGCCCGGCTACTACGCCGTGGGTCTGGGCAACACCGACGCCGAGCGGATCCAGGTCGAGCTGACGGCCTCGCGCCGCGTCGGCTTCCAGCGCCTGACCTATCCGGCGCTCGCCGAGAGCAACCTGATCTTCGACGTCAGCTCGGTGATCGCCATGCGCGGCCGCGGCCAGCGCGTACGCCTGGCCAAGGTCGAGCTGATCGACGACCACACCCTGGCCGGCGAGGTCACGGTCGAGGGCGGCTGGAACCCGACGCCCTACACCCTCTATTTCCACGCCGTGACCGACCGTCCCGCCAAGGCCTTCGGGGCCTGGAAAGCGGGCCAGGGCTGGATGGAGACCCAGCCCGGCGTCGGCCGCGCGGAAGGCGGCGTCCAGGTCAAAAGCCTGGCCAACCGCCAGGGCCTGATGATCGAATACGACACCGAGCGCGAGTTCTCCAACCGCCTCGGCGCCTATCTCACCTTCGACACGACGACGAACCGCCAGGTGCAGATGAAGCTGGCCGTCTCGTTCGTCAGCGCCGACAAGGCCCGCGCCAACCTGGCCGAGGAGATGCCCGGCTGGGACTTCGACGCCTATCATGCGGCGACGGCGGCCCAGTGGTCGGACGCGCTAGCCAAGATCAAGGTCGAGGGCGGCAGCGAAGAGCAGCAGCGGATCTTCTATTCGGCGCTCTACCGCTCGCACACCATGCCCCACGACCTCAGCGGCGAGAACGTCTGGTGGAAGTCCGACGAGCCGCACTACGAGGACTTCTACACGCTGTGGGATACGTTCCGGACGCTGCATCCGTTGCTCACCGTGATCCAGCCGCAGCGGCAGCGCGACATGATCCGGTCGCTGGTCGACACCTACAAGCACACCGGCTGGATGCCCGACTCCCGCATCGCCGGGGCCAACGGCATGACCCAGGGCGGCTCGAACGGCGACATCCTGATCGCCGACGCGGTGACCAAGAAACTGGGCGGCTTCGACGTCAACCTGGCCTATGAGGCGATCCGCAAGAACGGCGAGGTCGACAGCGACCAGCCCTTCCTGCAGGGCCGCGTGCTGAAGGACTATCTCACGCTGGGCTACGTTCCCTTCACCGTCACCCGCTCAGCCTCGCGCACCCTGGAATACGCCTATGACGACTACGCGATCGGCGTGGTCGCCAAGGCCCTGGGCAAGACCGAGTACGCCAAGCGCTACATCGCCCGCTCGGGCAATTGGAAGAACATCTGGGACGACCGGCTCGGCTGCGTTCGCCCCCGCTATCCGAACGGCGAGTGGGTCGAGAACTATAGCTGCACCTACGAGTATCCCGACCGCTCGGGGCCCTGGTGGGACGCGGTGTTCTATGAGGGCAACTCGCTGCAGTACTCGAGCTACGTTCCGCAGGACGTGGCGGGGCTGATGGCCAAGACCGGCGGACCGGAAGGGTTCGTCAAATGGCTGGATCACCTGTTCGACGGCCACTACTCGCAGGGCAACGAGCCGGACCTGCTGGCGCCCTATCTCTACATCCACGCCGGACGCCCCGACCGCACCAACGAGATCGTGCGCGGCCTGATGGCCAAGCACTATCGCCTCAGCCGTACGGGCCTGCCCGGCAATGACGACGCCGGGGCCATGTCCAGCTGGTACGTCTGGAACGCGATGGGGCTCTATCCGAACGCCGGCCAGCCCTACTACTACATCGCCTCGCCGGTGTTCTCGCGCAGCGTGATCGCGCTGGAAGGCGGCAAGACCTTCGAGGTCCGGGCGCCGACGACGTCGGAAGCCAACCGCTACGTCACGGGGGCGAAGCTGAACGGCAAGCCGCTGGATCGCGCCTGGATCAGCCACGACGAGCTGGCCAAGGGCGGCGTGCTGGAGCTGACCTTGGGTCCGGCGCCGACCGGCTGGGCCAGCCGCTTCACACCGCCGCCCAACGGGCTCTGAGCCGCCTTCGCCCTAACGACGGAGCGCGAAACCCACGAAGACCGTCCGCGGCGCGGCGTAGCTGGTCACGCCATCGGCGGTCTGGGCCACGGCGAGGTTCGCGTCCAAGACGTTGTCGGCGGCCAGATAGACCTCGCTGGTCGGCGACAGCGCCCAGCCGGCGCGGAGGTCGAGGCTGGTCCCCGCCTTCAGCGTCCGGAGGTTCAGGTCGTCCTCGTAGCGTTTGCTCTCGTAGCGCAGGTCGGCGTCCAGGCTCAGGCGCTCGATCGGTCTCCAGCGCCCGCCCGCCGTGACCGTCAGCGCCGGCGCCTGGGCCGGGCGCTTGTCGGTCAGCTGAGGCGCGAGGCTCCCGCCATCGACCCGCGCATGCGTCGCGGAGACAGCGGCGCGAACCGTCCAGGCCGGGGAGAGATCGGCGCTCACGTCGCCCTCAAGCCCGTAGGCGTTGATCTCTCCCGCGTTGCGCCGCTGACGCAGCACGCCGCCGGCCGGAATGAAACCCGCCACGGGAAAGGTCCCCGGCCCGATCCCGACCGTGACGTTGGTGATCGGGTCCTGCACCTGATTGTAGAACAGCCCCAGGCTCCACCGGACCGCCCCCTCCCCCGTGAGCCCCGTCTCGACGCCATAAAGGGTCTCGGGCTTCAAGGCGGCGTTGGCCTCGGTCACGTCGTTGCCGACGCGGAACGGCCGATGCAGTTCGTTCAGGGTCGGCGGACGGAAGCCGGCATAGGCGGCGGCCCGGATCCAGGTGTCGCCGGCCAGGCGCTGACGAACGCCCGCGCGTGCCGTCGGCGTCGTCCCCGAGGCGTCAGCGACGGGCGCGTCGAGGGTCTGCGCTCCCGTCGCCGCGTCTCGCTCGCGCCGGACGCCGTGATAGGACCGCCAGCCGTCCAGACGCGCGCCGCCCGTCAGCGAGAAATCCGGCCGGCTATAGGCCGCCTCGGCATAGACGCCGCCGACCATAGTGCGGCCGCCCGCCGTCCGCTGCCGGGTGAAGGCGCCGTTCTGGTAGCGGAAGCGTTCGTTCGTTCGTCCCTCGGTCGCCCTAACGTCGCCGCCCAGCTCCCAGGACCAGTCGCTCGACTTGCCCTGCCACGCGGCGTTAAGGCCGTAGCCGCTGGCGGGCGTGGAGTACTGGTCGTTGGCGGGTGTCGTCCCGGTCCGGCCGGCGGCCACCGCGGCCGAGGTGTTCTCAAGATCGCTGGACCGCGCCCATCCCTGCAGGCGCCAGCGATCCGTCGCCAAGGTGACGGCCAGCGAGCTTCCGGTCGCGTTCGACTTGGCGCCGAACAGGCCCGCGCCGCGCTTTTCCTGGAACACGCCGACCCGCGCCGCCCAGCGCACGCCCCCGGCCACGCCCTGGACGCGGGCGGCGATCGAGCCGTCCTCGAGGGTGGTTGGGACATCGGCGGCGCCCGACGCCGCGCCACGCACGGGGCGATAGCCGTCGGTGCGCGAGCTGCTGGCGGTCAGCAGCAGGTGATCGGTTCCGAAGGTCCCGGCCGCGCGCCAGCTGTCGCGCTCGCCGGCCTGCACTGAAAGACTGGAAAGTCCGCCGCCGGTCGCGCGCTCACGCAAGGCCACCACGCCGGTCAGCGCACCGGCGCCATAGGGCCCCGCGCCCGCGCCGCGCACGATGGTCGCTCCTGACAAACCCTCGCCAGGAAGCGCCGTCCAGATGACCCATCCGCCGAACGGATCGTTCTGCGGCGCGCCGTCCAGCGTCACCAGCGCGCGGCCCGCGCCCGACGGCGCCACGGCGCGCAAGGACAGGCCCTGGATCGTCGGATTGGCCGCGTCGCTGCCCGTGCGCCGGAAGAGCGAGACGCCGGGAGTCGTCTTGAGCACGTCATCCAGCCGCGCCGAGGCGCCCAGCTGAGCGGCGTCGTAGCTCGCGGTGGAAAAGGCCTCCTGCCCGGCCAGCGGCGGGAGCCGGGGCGCCTCGACGACGACGGCGGAGACCGGGGGCGGCGGGACGTCCAAGGGCACGGAAACCTCTAAGCGGGGAACAGCTACGGTTTAGCCAAAGCCTTCGCCCCCGGCTATCGTTCCCAGCCCCCGCCCAAAGCCAGAAAGAGATTCACCTGATCGGCGGCGACCTGGCTGTCGGACGCGGCCAGCGCCGCCTCCGCGCCGGCCAGGGTGCGCTGGGCGTCGAGGCCCGCGAGGTAGGGGCTGCGGCCAGCCTGATAGAGCCTGCGCGCCTGATCCTCGGCCAGGGCGGCCTGATCGCGCGCGGCCTTCAAGGCGGCCTGGCGCCGCAGGTCGTGAGCATAGGCGTCGAGGCTGGTCTCGGTCTCCCGCAACGCGGTGAGCACGACGCCATCGAACCGGGCCAGGGCGGCGTCCGCGCCGGCCTCGGCCTGGCGGATCCGTGACCGCTCGCCTTCGCCCGGCAGGGTCCAGGAGATCAGCGACGTCAGCCCCCAGCGGTTGGCGGCGGGCTGGCCGATGTCGGCCAGAAGGCCCGTCGAACCCGCGCCCGCGCCCAGGGTAATGCTGGGATAGAGCGCTGCGGTCGCCACGCCGATGCGGGCGGTCGCGCCGGCCAGGGTTCGCTCGGCTTGCCGCACGTCCGGACGGCGCTTCAGAAGGGCCGCGCCGTCGCCGACCGGGATGGGCCGCTTGAGCGCGGGCGGCGTCACGCAGGCCTCCACCGCCTTCGGAAACTCGGCGGGCGGCTTGCCGGTCAGCGTCGCCAGACGATAGAGCGCGGCGCGGCGGCGGCTCTGAAAAGTCGGCAGGGCCGCGCGCGACTGGTCCAGCAAGGCCTGGGCGCGGGTCAGGTCAACGGCCGTCCCCTTGCCGGCCCCGACCAGCCGGCGCGTCACCTCCAGGTTGCGGCTTTGCAGATCGACCGTGCGCTGCGCCACCGCCAACTCGTGCCCATTGGCGCAGGCCTCGACATAGGCTCGGGCGACGTCGGCGGCGACGCTGACCCGGGCGAGGTCAAGCGCCGCCTGGGACGCGTCGGCGTCGGCGTGCGCCGCTTCGGAAGCGCGCTTCAGCCGGCCGACCAGGTCCACCTGGTAGGAGACCTTCACGCCCGCGTCCGCCAGGTTCTCGACGGGCAGAGGTTCGGAGAGCAGGAACTGCTCGCCCGACTCCCGCGCGTGCATGGCGGAGGCCGAAGCCCCAACCTTGAAGCCCCCGGCGTCGTCGGCTTCGCCAGCCACCGCGCGGGCCCGGGCCAGGTTGGCGGCGGCGACCCGGAGGTCGGTGTTGGCCTTCAGCCCTTCCTCGACCAGAGCGTTGAGCACGGCGTCGTCGTAGAGTTTCCACCAGCCGGCCGGGACGGGATCCTGGCGGACGGCGGCGGACTGGGCGCCAAGGAACGCCCCCTGGGCCGTGGGCGCGTTCAGCTTGGCCTCGTCGGGCGGCTTGTAGTTCGGGCCGACGGTCGTGCAGGCCGCCAGGGCCAGCAGCGAGCCGGCCAGAGCAAGCGCTCTCACCGGGTTCATCGACGGGCTCCCGTCAGCACCGACACCGTCGCGGTCCGGCCGGCGATCAGGCGCAGGTCGCGCGGCGTCTGGTCCAGGGCGACCCGCACGGGCACCCTCTGAGCCAGTCGCACCCAACTGAAAGTCGGATTGACGTTGGGCAGCAGGTTGTCGCTGGCGGCGCGGTCACGGTCCTCGATCCCGGCCGCGATCGACTGGATGTGGCCCTTGAGGGTTCTATCCTCGCCCATGATCTTGACGCTCACCGGTTGGCCGATCCGCAAGCCCGAGAGCTTGGTCTCCTCGAAATAGCCCTCGACCCGGAACGAGTGGGAATCGATCAGCGCCAGGACCGGCTTGCCCGCGGTGACGTAGTCGCCGGTGCGCAGCGTCAGGTCCGACAGGAAGCCGTCGGTCGGCGCCAGGACCTCGGTTCGCTTTAGGTTCAAAGCGGCCACGTCGCGGCTCGCCACCGCCTGGGCCAGGGCGGCCTGGACCTGCTCGACCTTGGACTGGCTCTGTTCGGTCACTTCGGCGGCGACGAGGTCGCCGAGCGCGCGGTTGCGCGAGAGCTCGCGGCGCGCCTGGATCAGGCTGGCGCGTTGGGCCTCGACGGCGGCGTCGGCTTGGCGAAGCGCCAGGGCGTAGCGCTCGCGATCCACATAGAACAGGGGCTGGCCGGCCTTGACGGCTTCATCGTTGGCGGCGGCGACCCGGGTGACGAGACCGGACACGTCTGGCGCCACCTTCACGACGTCGGCGCGGACGCGACCATCCCGGGTCCACGGATCGACCTGGTAGTGGGTCCACAGCGCCTTGCCGCCGACGGCGGCGGTGACGAGGACGGCGCCGGTGACGGCCATGCGGCCGGCATAGGGTAGAAAGGTCTTCAAGGGGGGCATGATCAGAACTTCAGGGGAGACGGGACCGTCACGACGGCGGCCCAGAGGATGACGAACAGGGCGGCGTCGAACAGCGCCGGATGCCAGACGAGGCGATAGGCGCCGAACCGGGCCAGCAGGCGTCGCAGAACGAACGCCGCGATCAGGGCGATCACCGCCGAGACCAGGACGGACGATAGGAAGACGCCGTCGATAGCGATTTCGCCGGTCATCGGGCGACCTCCGGAACGAAGGCCGGAGCCTTCGGGAACAGGTTGCGGCGCAGGCCCACCAGGCCTGAGACGCCCTGCACGGCCGAAGCGGCGGGCGCTTCGGCCAGGTCGCGCAGGGCGGTGTCGATGCGAGCTAGAAGCTCAGCGCCGGGCGCGGCGCGGGCGCCGGCGGCCAAGGCGGCGAAGTGGTCGCCGACGCCATCCAAGGCGGCGTCGACGTGCGCCTTCCCATCGCGCGGCAGGTCCGGGCGCGCGGCCTGCACGGCGACCAGGTTCATGCCCACCCGCAGGTCGCGCAGCGCGTCGACGCCGACCAGGTCATGCGCGTGACCGACTTCGGCCAGCTTGGGCGTCAGAATGCCCAGGCGATCCACCAGCACGGCGGCGAAGGCGGCGGGTTCCGGCGCTTGGCGCGCGCGGGCCAGGCGCGCCAGATTGCGCCAGGTGCGTGTCAGCAGCCGCCGGGCGCTGGCGTCCGTCCCCATCGATCGCAGGGCGGCCGTCACGGTGATGGCCAGCAGCAAGCCCACGAACTGGCCAAGGTTGCCATTGAGGAAGCCGGCGAAGTCGGCGCTGAACGTCTCCTGCAGGGCCAGGGCGTTGCAAAAGCCCATCAGCACGGCCAGGGCCGCCCCCATGCGGCGCGGATCGGGGATGTAGAGGCCCAGGAACAGCAGCGGCGGCCCCATGGCGGCGACGAGCATCGGAAAGCCGTCGATCGCCGGCAGGATGGCGAACATGTAGAGCGCCGCCAGCGGCAGCGAGAGCAGCGAGAACAGGCCAAAGTCCTTGATGGCGGGCACGGGATCGTCCAGCGCGGCGAAGAAGCAGCAGAACACGGCGGCCATGACCGGCGCGGCGATCCCGTCGCCCCAGCCGAATTGAATCCAGGCCGCGCAGGACAGCATCACCGCGATCGCGGCGGCCCCGCCCGACAGAAGGGCCAGCGGCAGGTCGGCGTGCATCCTGTGGCGGGCGCTCTCCCGCGTCGCGGCGTCCAGCGCCGACGACAGCGGCGCATCGGGATCGTCGATGCGGGCCATCAGGGCGTGCCCCTCGGCCAGCGCCCGCACGGCCTCCGATAGCCGCACCAGCAGGCTTTCGACCAGCAAGCTCGACCAATTGGCGTCTGACCGGAGGGCGGCGAGGGTCCGGAGCTCGTCGACCAGGTCGAGTCCCGCTTCGCGTGGCGCGCCGGCCTCGATCCAGCCGATCACCGCATTCAGGGCCTCGCGCACCCGCGGTTCGCGAACATCTCGGAGGGCCTCCATGCGATCGCCGAGGCCGGACAGCAGGGGAATCAGCAGCAGCATCCGCTCCTGCAGCGCGCGCACGACGCCAGTGGTCTCACGCAGGCGCGAGGTGTCGAACGGGAGGTGGACGGCCAGCATGCGGATCTCGCTGGCGGCGGCGGCGAGATGGCGGCGATCGCGCGCGATCGTCGCCGGATCGGCCTCCTCGCGCAGGACGTCCAGCGCCCAGCGATCGGCCTCGCCCAGCCAGTTGGCGAGGCGGGTCTTCAGCACGCGCCCGACGGGACGGGGAAACACGAGGCTGTGGACCATCGTCGCGCACAGGATGCCAAGGCCGATCTCGATCACGCGCGAGGCGGCGACGTCGAAGATCGCGCCGGGCTGCGAGACGCTGGGAAAGCCAATGATCGCGGCGGTGTAACCGGCCAGCATCATCACATAACTGCGCGGCGTGCGGTCCAGCAGCGAGATGGTCAGGCAGCCGCCAACCCATAGGGCCAAGGCCAGCGACAGCAGCCAGGGGGCGTTCACGAGGTTAGGGACCAAGGCCACGGCGGCGGCGGCGCCCAGGATGGTGCCGAGCACACGGTAGACGGCCTTGGAGCGCACGGCTCCGGCCAGGGGCTGGCTGACGATATAGGCGGTGGTCATCGCCCAGTATGGGCGCGGCAGGCCCAGGGCGAACCCGATATAGAGGGCCAGCATCGCCGCCGCGAAGCTGTTCGCCGAGAACAGCAGCGTATGCCGATCGAACTTGGGCAGCATGGCGAGGGTCTCAGATCCCCTGCCCGGCCGCGAGCTCCAGCGCAGCCTCGAAGGCGGCGAAGGTGCGCAGGGCGGCCGCCAGATCGTCGTCCCCGACACCCGTTAGCATCTGGGCGCGCACGACCTGCACCGCGTCCTCGACAACGGCGGCCAGGGCTTGGCCCTCGGCGGTCAAGTGCAAGGTCTTGGCGCGCTTGTCGGTCGGATCGTCGCGCCGCTCGACGAGGTTGGCATGGCAGAGCTGGTCCAGGATCCGAACCAGCGACGGCCCCTCGACCCCGATCTCTTCCGCCAACGCGCCCTGGCGAAGCCCGCCGCCGGCGCGGGCGATGTGCAGCACGGGCATGGCCTTCGCATCCGAAATACCGTGGGCGGCCAGGGCGCGATTGACCTCCCGCCGGTAGACCCGCGCCAGGCGCAACAGCGATTGGGCGAAGGCGCGTTCGTTCAGGATGCGAGCAGAGGTCATGGAACAACGATCTACTAAATAGGTAGCTTCCTATTTAAATTAGATAGCATCCTACCTTTTTCCTCGCAAGATCGGCCGCCCTAGAAATTTGACACAGCGCAAAAAGCAAAAGGGCCCGGCGCCTAGCCGAGCCCTTCGCGATCGCGCTACCCCAAGGCCTGCTTGTAGAGCGCCAGCAGGTTGCTCCATGCCCGCTCGGCGGCTTCCTCGTTGTAGACTTGGCTGCCCTTCACGGTCCAACCGTGGTTGGCGCCCTCGAAGACCTCGACCTGGGCCGGAAGCTTGGCCTCGGCGAAGGCGACCTTCAGCTTGTCCTTCACCGTTGGGTCCTGCTTGTCGTCGTTGTCGGCGATCTCGATCAGGTACGACGCCTTGGTCTTGGGCAGCAGCAGGTGCGGGCTGTCGGGCTTGGCGGTCAGCAGCCCGCCGCCATGGAACGAAGCCACGGCCGCGATGCGCCCCGGCACGGCCGCCGCGGTCTGGAACGACAGCGGTCCGCCCATGCAGTAGCCCTGCACGCCGGCCTTCTTGGCCTTGTTGGTCTGCGGCTGGGCGTCGAGGAACGCGATGTAGGCGACCGCGTCCTTGGCCGTGCCCTCGGGCGTGACCGTGGCGCGCATCGGCATCAGCTTGGCGCGGTCCTCGGGGTTGGCGAAGTTGAAGCTGCCCTGGATCACCGGCGCCTTCTGGACACGGTAATAGAGGTTGGGGACCAGCACGACATAACCAGCCGCGGCGAGGCGACGGCCCATGTCGCGGAACACCGGCCGCAGGCTCATCACGTCGGGCCACAGCAGCACGGCCGGGAACTTGCCCTTGGCCTTCGGATAGAACAGCGCCGCGTCGGCGGTCCCGTCCGGCGTCTTGATCTCGACATCCTTCTCCACGACCGTGTCGTCCGCGCGGGCGACGGTCGCGACACCGGTCAAGGCGACCGTCATCAGGCCGAAGGCGCGGCGGGAAACGCTGGGATCGTGCACGAGGCCTTGGTGGATATCGTCATCGCACATGGCGGTCTCCTCCGGATGATTGGGCGGGCACGCTATAACCGCGTTATCCGTTCGCCTATCCACTTTACGTCGTAGGTCAGGTTCCGGACGTGTAGGTCGCCTTGCCCGGCAGCAGCAGGTCCTGCTTTCGACCGTCGCACAGCGCGTAGCTGAAGCCCGACTGGATCGCCCAGGCGCCGACCTCGCCCTTCTTGTTGATGGCCAGGAAGCCGACCTGGATGTCCTTGGCCTGGGGCTTCTTCTTCAGGATGCGCTCGACAGCCTCGCGACACGCCGCCTCGGGCGAGCGACCTTGGCGCATCAGTTCGACCACGAGAAAGCTGCCGACATTACGGATCACTTCCTCGCCGACGCCGGTCGAGGTCGCGCCGCCGACCTCGTTGTCGACATAGAGGCCCGCGCCGATGATCGGGCTGTCCCCCACTCGGCCGCGCATCTTCCAGGCCATGCCGCTGGTGGTGCAAGCGCCGGCGATGTTCCCTTTGGCGTCGATCGCCAGCATGCCGATGGTGTCGTGGTTGTTCGCGCCGCCCGGCGTGCCCAGCTGGCCCGTGGTCTTGCCGTAGTCGCCGACCTCGCTGTTGGCCTTGGGCCGGTACTTGGCCTCTTTCTTCCAGGCCTCCCAGGCGGCCTTGGATTCGGGAGTCAGCAGCTCTTCGCGCGGGAAGCCCTGCTCCAGGGCGAATTGCAGCGCGCCCGCGCCGACCAGCATCACGTGGGGGGTCTTCTCCATGACCCGGCGGGCGACCGAGATCGGGTGGGCGATGTGCTCCAGCGCCGCGACCGAGCCGCAGTTGCCCAGCTCGTCCATGATGCAGGCGTCCAGTGAGACATGGCCGTCGCGGTCAGGATAGCCAGCGCGGCCAACGCTGTGGTTCTTGAGATCCTGCTCGGGCACGCGGGCCCCGGCCTCGACGGCGTCCAATGCCCGGCCGCCCTTCGAGAGCACCGCCCAGGCGGCCTGGTTCGCCGGCACGCCGAAATCCCAGGTCGAGATCACGCAGGGCCCTTGCAGTTGAACGCTCTCGCCCGCCGCCGCGGCTGCCCGCCCACTGATCATCGCCGATCCAGCGAGGGTCGCGCCAATCAGGCCTCTACGATTCATCATGCCGGTGTGCTCCAAGAAGACCGCCGAATCCGTAGCACGGCAGGAGAGAGACGATGATCGCTGACCGCGTCCTGCTGGAAGTCTGTGTCGATACGCCCGCCGGATTGGCGGCGGCGATCGCTGGCGGGGCGGATCGGGTCGAACTTTGCGCGGCCCTGACCCTGCAGGGCCTCACGCCCGCTCCCGGCCTGATGGCGCTGGCGGCCGCCTCGCCCATCCCGGTCTATCCGATGATCCGGCCACGCAACGGCGACTTTTGCTACGACGGCCGCGACCTGGACACCATGAAGCGCGACGTCGACGCGGTTCGCGCCTACGGCCTCGCGGGGGTCAGCATCGGCGCCAGCCGCCCCGACGGCGAGCTGGACCTCGAGGTGCTCCACGCCCTTGTCGAACATTCCACGGGCCTGGGCATGACCCTGCACCGCGCCTTCGATCTCGTGGCGGATCAATCGGCGGCGTTGGAGATCGCCGTCGAGATGGGCTTCGAGCGCGTGCTGACCTCGGGCGGGGCGATCAGCGCGCTGGTCGGCGCCGAGCGGATCGCCGCCCTGGTCGACCAGGCGAGCGGCCGCATCGGCATCCTCGCCGGCGCTGGGGTGCGCGTATCAAACGTGGCGGACCTCGTTAGAAGCACGGGCGTGCGCGAGGTGCACGGCTCGTTCGGCGGCGCGCGACCGGGCGCGGACCCGGCGTCGAAGCTGGGCGCCATGGGATTTGTTCCGCCGACGTTGCAGGACACCGACCAGGCGACGGTGGCCGAGGTGGTTCGGATCCTGCGCGGCCTGCCCTAGCCCTCGATGATGTGCGGCACGAACCGCGAGCGGTCGCGCGTCACGCGACCCCGGTCCTCGCGCACGCCGATCCCGGCCGGCTGGTCCCCGATCACCCAGGAGCCGACGACCGGATAGTTCGCGCCGAAGCGCGGCGGCGGCTTCAGTTCCTGGCGGATCCAGCCTTCGGCGCCATAGCCCTGGTCCAGCACCCGACCCTTGCGACCGTTGGTCCAGAGCTCGACGTTCGCGCCTTCACGGCTGAACAGCGGCTTGCGGGCGTAGCTTGATCCCAGGCGCTCGACCTTGGGATCGTCATCGAAATAGGTCTCGAGCAGATTGGGGTGCCCCGGATGCCGCTCCCACAGCAGCGGCAGCAGCGCCTTGTTGGACAGCAGCGCCTTCCAGGGCGGCTCGATGAACAGGGTCTTGGAGCCGGCGATGTTGGCCGCGTACGGCTCGCGCAGCATGTCCTCCCACGGGTACAGCTTGAACATCGCGCCGATGAGGTAGTTGTCCTGGTCGACGAAGCGGCCGTCGGCGTCGAGGCCGATCTCCGTCGTCGGCACGAACTTGGGCTCCAGCCCCGCCAGCCGCGCCATGTCCTCAAGGAACCGCACCGTCTGGCGGTCCTCCACGAAGTCCGGGTCGCTGGCGAAATGGACGAAGCCGCCATTCGGGAAGATCTCGCGGAAGCGTTCGGCCAGCCGGTCGTGCAGGCTGTTGAACTGGTCCGTGCTCTCGGGCAGCGCGCCGCGCTGGATCAGGTCTTCCAGCCACAGCCACTGGAACACCGCCGCTTCATAGATGCTGGTCGGCGTGTCGGCGTTGTACTCGTAGAGCTTGGGTGGCCCCGCCCCGTCGTAGAAGAAATCGAAGCGGCCATAGAGCGATGGATCGCGCGCCTTCCACGAGGCGGCCACGACGTCGCGCGAGGCCTCGGGGATCTGGAGCTTCGCCATCAAGGCGTCGCTGCCCACGGCCTCCTCGACGACGTCCAGACACAGCTTGTGCAGGGCCTCGGTCGCCGGCTCCAGATGACCCTCGACCTCCTCCAGCGTGAAGGCGTAGGCCGCCCGCTCGTCCCAGTAGCGACGGCCATCGGCGTGATGCCAGGTGAAGCCGACGGCCTCGGCCTTGGACTTCCAGCCCGGCCGAGGCGTCAGGGAAAGACGGCGCATCAGGCGTCCTTGGACCCGGCCTTCACCTTGTCCTCGATGGCCAGCATCGGCGCGGGCAGAGCCTCGTCCTTGGGCGCCATCAGGCGGGCCAGCACGTCCTCGGCCCCGCCGCCGCCCGGCAGGATGCCCGCCGCGGCCAGCTTGGCGTCGAGATCGGCGCCGGTCTTGCGGTCCTCGGTCTCGCCGTGCAGGCGGAACTGCTCCTCGCGCACCGCCTGACGCTCCTTGATGCGCTTGAGGCTGTCGGCGGCCGAGCCGACGACGCCACTGGCCGAGCCCGAGCGCGAGATCACGGCGGCCTGGGCCTTCTGAACGCTCTCGTTGACCTTGACGATCTCGATCTCGCGGCGCAGCGCCTCGACCTTGGTGTCGGTCTGGGCGATGATCGTGCGCAGCTTTTCCTCGGCGGCGCGAAGCTCGGTCATCTGGGTCGACTTCTGCGTCGCGTCCTTCTCCAGATCGGCGATGCGCTGGGCCACTTCCAGGGCCAGGGCCTGGTCGCCCTTGCCCATGGCCGCGCGGGCCGAGGCCTCGTACTTGCGGATCTGGTCCGTCAGGCCGGCGACCTCGGTCTCCAGCGACCGGCGGCGGGCCACCAGCTTGGCCAGTTCGTCCCGGGCCTTGCCCTGGGCGTTGTCGGCGTCGCGGATTTCCTGGTCCAGGATCCGCAAGGCGTTGGCGTCCACGATGGTCTGCGCCCCGTCGTGCGCGGTCCCGCGGAACAGGGCCGAGAGCTTGCTCCAGATCGACATTAGAAGGTCTCCAGGTCTTGTTCGTTAGGCGGCCGCGCCGCGGCTCTTTTCGAAACTGTCGCGCAGATCGCTGGCGGCGGCGATGGCGTTGTCGGCCAGGGTGCGCAGCTCGATCAACAGGGTCTGCAGGGTCGTCTTGGACGAGATCTCGCCCATCAGCTCGTAATAGTCCCGGCCTTCGATGGTCGTGATGCCGAAATTCGACAGCGGCACGATCTTCTGGGCCTTGAGCAGGAATTCATTGAAGGCCGCGCGGTCGTTCTGCTCGTCGCAGGGCCAAAGCAGGGTTGAAACCACCAGCTGCAAACCGCCGCCGCTGACATAGATCGGCAGGTCGCCGAACTCGTGCATCACGACCAGCAGCACGGGCTCGACGCCCTCGACGACGGTGACGGTCATTTCGCCCTCACGGACGAGCGAACTCTCCACCAGCCCGTCACGCAGGGTGTGGATCGTCCAGGCGGTGTCGATAACGGAATCCATGTGTCTGACGCCCTTGGGAGGGTTGGGGTTGGTCTTCAGCGCCGGCCCGCGGGCCGACTCCACGACGATGGCTTGGACAGCCGAAAGGATGTCGGGCTTGCACGCCGCCGGCGCCCACACTTCGATCTTCACGAAGCCGGCTTGCCGACGGGCTTCACGCCACGCGCGGGTTCTTTCGGCGGCCTGGGCGCCTCTCGTCGGTTTGGCAGGCATGCGTTACATGTACGCATAACATGTACGCTTGACAAGACGCCGTCCGGCGCCATCCTGCGCTCGACTTCACCAAGGGACAAGCGCGTCCGGCGGTAGAGCTGGCTTGGTCGCTTAGATGGGCTCGCCGGCCAGGTATTCGAGGGCTCGCGAACGGCGATGTTCGGAAAGCTTTTCGGCAGAAAGGACGCCCAGCGTCCCGCCCTGCCCGTCATCCGCAACGTGACCATCGGCCGGACCGTGGTTCTGGACCCTCTAGCCTGGCGGCGCTTCAGCGGCGAAGCGAAGTTCGCCCTGGATCGCGACACTCTGGAGATCACGGCCCAAGGCCTGATCCACCTGAACGACGGCGCGTTCGTGCACCGCTTCTATACGGACGACGAAATCCTGTTCCAGGTGGTCTCAGACGACCGCGAGGGCCAGCGCGCCAATGACTTCACGGTCTTCGTTCCGTGGTCCAGCGCGTACCCGGCCGATCGCGCCGATCGCGACCTGTGGGCCGAGCGGCTCCGGGCCCGCGCGTTCCAGGCCGAGGGCCTGCCCGAGTACCGCCGCTTCTGGTTCGGCGAGGACGCCGAGCGGCAGGATCCCGTGACGCTGTGGGAAGACGTCTATTATGACCGCGAGGGCGCGGCGCCCGACCGGCGGCTCTTCCAGACCACCATGCTGTTCCACCGCGAGCTTTCGGGCGGCGAAGGCCGCGAGCTTTTGCTGGCGTTGACCGCCGAGCCCGAGGATGGCGACGTGACACACGAGACGATGATCGGCCTGCCGCTGTCGGTAGGCGAGTTCAAGGCTTAGGGAGAGGCCGATGTTCGACTTCACGGCGTTCCAGGACGGGGCGATCGCGTTCCTGGTGGCCTTCGTGGCCGCCGGCCTGTTCACCATCGCCTTCAAGTACATCTATCAGTGGGTGACGCCCTACAACGAGAAGGCGCTGATCCGGCAGGGCAACCTGGCTGCCGCCATCGCCCTGGCCGGCGCCTTGATCGGCTACGTCCTGCCGCTGGCCTCGGCGCTGAGCCACACGGTCAGCCTGCCGGAGTTCGCCGCCTGGGCGACCCTGGCCGGCGTCATCCAGATCGCCGCCTTCACCGGCGTGCGCCTGGTCGCCCTGCCCGACGTCAAGGCGCGGATCGAGAATGGCGAGACCTCGATCGGCGTCTATCTGGCGGGCGTCTCCATCGCCGTCGGCGTGCTGAACGCCGCCTGCATGACGACCTGAGGAGCGGAGCCATGAGCACCCGTAAGCGCTCCACATCGCTGCGACTGACGACCATGCTGGCCGGCGCGGCCAGCCTGACTCTGGCGGGCTGCGACGATCCTGGCGCCGGCGCTCAGGCCGGCTGGGATCCCAATCGCGGAGAACAGGTCGAAGCCTTCAGCTACAAGTCCCTCGAAGAGTGCAAGGCCGCCAACGAGGTCTCGGACCAGCAATGCGACACGTCCTGGGCGACCGCCCAGAAGGACGACCAGAAGAACGCGCCGCGCTATGAGGCCCGCGCCTCCTGCGAGGACGTCTATGGCGCCGGCAACTGCGTGCCGCGCAGCGAGCAAGGCGGCGGCAGCTTCTTCACGCCCCTGCTCACCGGTTTCGTGATCGGCCGGATGCTGGACGGTGGAGGCTACCGCGGAACAGGGCTCTATCGTGGGAACGACGGCTACTACTCCACCTGGGGCGGACGCCTGGGACGGGACTACGGCACGGGCCGGACGGTCATCACCCGCGAGAGCATCGACCCGCCGGACGTCATCCGCAACGCGCCCCCCAAGGTCCAGACCCGCACCTCCGTCGTGTCGCGTGGGGGCTTTGGCGGCGGCCGCAGCTACGCGCATAGCGGCGGCTTCAAGGGCGGTTTCGGCGGTTAGATCGCCGACGCATTTTTGCGATTGACTCGCAACTAGACATCCCGTTTAGTTGAGAAGTGTTCGCAAGAACGCGTCGGGCCGCTCACCGAAGTCGGTTCGCCAGGGCGGGTGTCGGCCCCCTGCTCGGCGAGGAGATTTCCGGCGTGCGGTCCGACCTTTTCCCCGATCTCTTCCACGGCGCTTGCGTCGACGATTGCGGCCCGATGGAGCTGACGCGCGGCGAGCGCGTGCTGCTTTGGATGCTGCGTCAGTGGGTGACGGCGCGCGTGCTGGACCAAGAACCTGGCGCGCGCCTCTCGCGAGAGGCCGGCGCCCTCGTCTCCCCGCGCGTGGCGTCGGCCTTCATCCTGATGATGACGACCATCGAAGGCCAAGTGCGCCGCCCCCTGTGCGTCGCCGCCCCCTGCCGCCAGGGTTACGCCGAGGACGAGCAGCGGCTGATCACCGCCTGCGGGGTCTGTCCGGCCTCGCCGGAGATCGCCGGCTGGCTATTGGAGGACATGGTGACGACGCCGGAGCCGGTGATCGTCGCCGCGCGTTTTCTGAACATGGCCCTGGCTCATGAAGCGCTAGCCCTGCCGCTGCGGTTCGACGAGCCGGCGCGCGCGCCGACGGCGCGGCCGACCTTGCACTGACCTATCGATACCCTTGATGAGCCAGGCGCTGGGCCAAGGCCCGCGCCGCCATCTCGACGTCGCGCCAGGTCACGTCGAAATCGCTGGCGTCGCCGTAATAGGGATCGGCCACCGCCTTGCCCTCATAACCGGGCACAAGATCCAGCAACAAACCCAGCTCAGCCGTCGCGTTCTGCGGCGCCAGGGCCCTCAGGCCGTTCAGGTTGGCCTCGTCCAACGCGTAGATATGGGTGAAGACGCGGAAGTCGTCCTTGGTCACTTTGCGTGCCCGCTGACGGGCGATGTCAACGCCGTTGCGGCGCGCGGCGGCGATCGCGCGAGGATCGGGCGGCTCGCCCGCGTGCCAACCGCCGGTGCCGGCGGAGTCGATGAGGACGTCCAGTTGCATCCGCTGGGCCTCGGCCCGGAACGCGCCTTCGGCCAGGGGAGAGCGACAGATGTTGCCCAGGCAAACGAACAGAACCGAAGCCTTCGCCATCAAGCCCTTCCCCAACCACCGCCGCCCGGCGTCTCGATCACGATAGCGTCGCCTGCGCCGACTCGCACCAGATCCGTGGCCGCCAAGGATTGAACCTCGCCGTCGGCGCGTTCGATACGCGCCGCGCCCAGCGCACCGGGCTGGCCGCCTTCCATGCCGAAGGGCGGGACGCGACGACGGTTTGAGAGCAGGGTGACGGTCATCGGTTCTCGGAAGCCGATCTTGCGCACGACCCCGTCCCCGCCGCGATGCGTCCCTTCGCCGCCGGAGCCGCGCCGGATCGAGAAGGCTTCGACCAGCACTGGATAGCGCGCCTCCAACACCTCGGGGTCGGTCAGGCGGCTGTTGGTCATGTGGGTCTGGACCGCGTCGGTCCCGTCGAAGTCAGGGCCGGCGCCGGAGCCGCCGCAGATGGTTTCGTAGTACTGCCGCCGCGCGTCGCCGAAGGTGAAGTTGTTCATCGTCCCCTGCGCCGCCGCCATCACGCCCAGCGCGCCGTAAAGCGCGTCGACCACCACTTGGCTGGTCTCGACATTGCCGGCCACCACCGCCGCCGGATAACGCGGCCGCAGCATCGAGCCCTCGGGGATCACCAACTCCACCGGTCGCAGGCAGCCGTCGTTCATCGGGATCTCGTCGTCCACCAGCGTGCGGAAGACGTAGAGCGCCGCCGCCCGGCAGATCGAGGCGGGCGCGTTGAAGTTGGTCGGGACCTGGTCGCTGGTGCCGGTGAAGTCGACGCGCGCGGTGCGGGCCTGCTGGTCGACCGCGATCGCGACCTTCACGACCGACCCGTCGTCCAACTCATAGGCGAAGCTGCCGCTCTTCATCGTCGCCAGAACCCGGCGGACAGCCTCCTCGGCGTTGTCCTGGACGTGGGCCATGTAGGCTTCGACGACGTCCTGGCCGAACTCGGCGACCATCGCTGTGAGCGCTTCGGCGCCACGCGCGCAGGCGGCGATCTGGGCCTTGAGGTCGCCGATGTTCTGGTCGGGATTGCGGGCCGGCCACGCGCCAGAGGCCAGCAGGGCCCGGGTCTCGGCTTCGCGGAACCGACCGCCCTCGACCAGCAGGAAGTTCTCGATCAGGACGCCCTCTTCCTCGACCGTGCGGCTGTTCGGCGGCATCGAGCCCGGCGTGATCCCGCCGATGTCGCCTTGGTGCCCGCGCGCGGCGACGTAGAACAGCAGCGCGCCCTCAGCATCGAAGACAGGCATGACGACGGTCACGTCCGGCAGGTGGGTGCCGCCGTTGTAAGGCGCGTTCAGCATGTAGACGTCGCCGGGCTTCATGCCGCGACCGTCCGAGAGGCGCGCGTCGCGGATCGCCCGCACGCTGTCGCCCATCGAGCCCAGGTGCACCGGCATGTGCGGGGCGTTGGCGATCAGGGCGCCGTCCCGGTCGAACAGGGCGCAGGAGAAGTCCAGCCGCTCCTTGATGTTGACCGAATAGGCGGTGTTCTGCAGGGCGAAGCCCATCTCCTCGGCCACGGCCATGAAGAGGTTGTTGAAGACCTCCAACATGACCGGATCGGCATCCGTCCCGATCGCCTTGCGGCTCGGCAGGGCGACGACGCGGTCGAGGATCAGGTTCAGGCGCGCGTCGACCGTCGCGCGCCAGCCGGGCTCGACGACCGTGGTGCCGGTGGCCTCGCGTATGATCGCGGGCCCCACGACCTCCGCGCCGACGGCGAGAACTTCGCGGTCGAACACGGGCGCCTCATGAGACACGCCCGCCATCCAGGCTTGGACGGTGGCGATCGCCTGGGGAGCTCCAGATGTCTTGGTCTCGCCGAAGCTTGGTTCTGCGCCGGCGTCCGCGTGGCCGATCGCCTCTACCGACAAGGTCTCGGCGACCAGCGGCGTCGTCGGCGAGACGAAGCCGAACCGCCGTTGATGTTGCTCCTCGAACGCGGCGCGGACTTCGGCCGGCTCGCCGAATGGCACGACCAGCGGCGTGTCCGTGCCCGCGTACTTCACGCGCAAGCTGGCGACCGTCTCGACCGACACCAGGGGGATGTCCTGAGCGCGCAACGCGGTCGCCGCCTCGCCGGCCAGCGCCGCCGCGCGGGCCGCCAGATCGCCCGCATCGTCCAGAGCCCGCTCGACCGTCTCCTCACGGATCAGGCGTAGGTCCGCCAACCCCATGCCATAGGCCGACAGCACGCCCGCGAACGGGTGGATCATCACCTTGGTCATGCCCAGCGCGTCGGCGACTAGGCAGGCGTGCTGGCCGCCAGCGCCGCCGAAGCACGCCAGGACATAGCGCGTGACGTCATAGCCGCGCTGGATCGAGATCTGCCGCACGGCCTTGGCCATGTTCTCGACCGCGATGGTGACGAAGCCCTCGGCGACCGCCTGAGGAGTCATGGCCTTGCCGGTCGCCGACGCGACCTCCGCCGCCATCGCCTCGAAGCCGCGCGTCACGGCCTCGACGTCCAGCGGCTGATCGGCGTTGGGGCCGAACACCTTGGGGAAGAACTCCGGACGCAGCTTGCCCAGCATGACGTTGCAGTCGGTGACCGTCAGCGGCCCGCCTCGGCGATAGGCCGCCGGTCCGGGAACCGCGCCGGCAGAGGCCGGACCGACGCGCAGGCGCGCGCCGTCGAAGCTGCAGATCGAGCCGCCGCCGGCCGCCACGGTATGGATGTTCATCATCGGCGCGCGCATCCGCACGCCCGCCACCACCGTCTCAAAGGCCCGCTCGTACGTTCCCGCGTAGTGGCAGACGTCGGTCGAGGTGCCGCCCATATCGAAGCCGATCACGCGCTCGAACCCAGCCTCGCCCGCCGTCCGCGCCATGCCGACCACGCCGCCGGCGGGCCCCGACAGGATGGCGTCCTTGCCCCGGAAGGCTCGCGCGTCGGTCAGGCCGCCGTTCGACTGCATGAACAGCAGCCGCGTGTCGTGGCCCCCTCTTTCCTTTGCTTGAAGGGCGCCGGCGACCTGGTCCACGTAGCGGCGCAGGATCGGCGAGAGGTAGGCGTCGACCACCGTCGTATCGCCGCGCCCGACCAGCTTCATCAGCGGGCTGACCTCATGGCTGACCGAGACCTGTGTGAAGCCGATCTCGCGGGCGATGGCGGCGACGCGCGCCTCGTGATCCGTGAATCGGAAGCCGTGCAGCAGCACGATCGCCACGGCGCGGAAGCCGGCGTCGTAGGCGGCTTGCAGTCCGGCGCGCGCGGCGGCTTCGTCGAGCGGCCTCAGCACCTCGCCCTCGACACTCATGCGCTCGTCGATCTCGACGACGCGGTCATAGAGCGCCTCGGGCTTGACGATATGGCGCTCGAACAGTTTGGGCCGCGCCTGGTAGCCGATGCGCAAGGCGTCGGCGTGGCCCCGGGTGATCGCCAGCACCGTCGGCTCGCCCTTGCGCTCGAGCAGGGCGTTGGTCGCCACCGTGGTGCCCATCTTGACCGCGTCGATGGTCGCGCCTTCGGGAAGCAGAGCCCGGACGCCCGCCACGGCGGCGTCGGCGTAGTGCTCGGGATTTTCCGACAGCAGCTTGTGGGTGACCAGCGACCCGTCCGGCCGCCGCGCGACGATGTCGGTGAAGGTGCCGCCGCGATCGATCCAGAACTCCCAGCCGCGCGGTTCTTGGGTCATGAGGGGCGGAACTCCTTGCTCCGCCACCTCATAGCGGTTGAAGCCCCTACTTCAACAGCCCCAGCAACTCCGCCGCCTGCCACAGGCCCAGCAAAACGAAGATCACCGCCGCGCCGACGCGCACATACTTCAGCGGCACCACCTTGGTCGCCGCTTCACCCAGATACACGGCCGGGACGTTGGCCAGCATCATGCCCAGGGTGGTGCCGGCGGCGACCCAGGCGATCGAGTGGAACTTGGCGCCCAGGGCGACGGTGGCGATCTGGGTCTTGTCGCCCATCTCGACCAGGAAGAAGGCGATCGTAGTGGTCAGAAACACGCCATAGCGGCCTGCGTTCTGGCCTTCCTCGTCATCGGCCTTGTCGGGGATCAGGGCCCAGCCCGCCATGGCGATGAAGGAGATGGCGATCGCCCACTTGAACCCGTCGCCGCTCAGGAAGTCCGACACCCAGTAGCCCGCCGTGGCGGCCAGGGCGTGGTTGGCCAGGGTGGCGACCAGGATGCCGAGGATGATCGGGACAGGCTTCTTGAACCGCGTGGCCAGGATGATGGCCAAAAGCTGAGTCTTGTCGCCGATCTCGGCGATGGCCACGACCAGGGTCGAGACGAGCAGGGCTTCCACTGAAACAAATCCTCCGGGCCGGGCGCATGCCAATAGCGTCGACGCCCACCCGGCCCGGATGGAAATCGGCGCCATTGGTCTCGCCAAGGAAGCTTCACGTCCGCTTCCCTTCCCCGCGCCATGCTTCCGGAGAAGCAAGTGTGTTGACGGCGGGGCCCGCTGATAGGCGCGGGCGGCTACTCCCCAAAGGTGGGGCGCGTGTAGCGGTTGAGGGGATCCGGGTCAATCTCCCTTCCCCATCAAGGGGGAGGGATTAGACGGAGGCCGGCGCGTCGAAGCGCATCACGTGGATCGCCACCCTCACCTTGCCGCCGACGAAGTTCCCCCCGATCGCCGTCAGCACAACCGGCGTATCGGCGTAGTAGGCTGTCGGTCCGACCACGCCGATGTTGCTGGAATTCTTGGCCACGCCCAGCGAGCCGCCGAACTTGCTGGCCTCGCCCGCGACGCCGCAGTTATAGGCGGTGGCGCCGGTGACCGCCGCCGTGGTCCGGGTCGAGACCGCCAGGACGATCGCGCGGTTCGGGATGACGATGCTGGTCGCGGTCGAGGCGCCCGACAGGGTCACCTCCTGCTCCAGAATCTCGAGCCGCGTCGTGGCGAGGTTCGGCGAGGCGGCGGCGGTCAGGCTTCGGAAGGTTGTCGACAGCGGCGTCCAGGCCGCGCCGTCGAAGGCGACCATCTGGTTCTCGTCCTTGACCCACGCGAGCACGCCCTCGGCGGGCGCGAGCGCCTCCCAGGCGCCGGCCTCGAAGCGCATCAGGGTCCCGGCCGGCTGGCCGCCCCAGGCCGCGCCCGTGGCGCCCGTCGGCAGGATCCAGACGCCGCCGGCGACAGGACTGGCGGGCTGGACCCCGAGGCTACGGCTCTCGACGGCCAGCTGGACGAGGCCGTCGAGCCGGGCGAGGCTTTCGTTGATCGGGATATGTTTCTGCGCCTGGGCGGCGACCACATAGGGCAGGCCAAGGCGGGGCGTGACGTCGTCGAACATGGAGCGGCTCCGGGAGCGATGGAAGACGCTCCCAGCATCATGCCGCTGACGACGCCGGGGACGGCGCGGTCTCCGTCCCCGTCGAACGCCCGTCTACTCGGCGGCGAAAGCCAAATGATTTCCGGAGGTAAGCGCCGTCTTGGCCGCGAGTTCGGCCTTGGCTTGCTCGTACTCGGCCGCGAAACGCGCGATGAGTTCGGCGGCGGGCAGCACTTCCTTGATCGCGCCGATGCCCTGACCCGAGCCCCAGATGTCGCGCCAGGCCTTGGCTTCCTGGTTGCCGCCGGAGCCGAAGCTCATCTTCGACGGATCGCTTTGCGGCAGGTTGTCGGGATCGAGGCCCGCGGCGACGATCGACGAGCGCAGGTAGTTGCCGTGCACGCCGGTGAACAGGTTCGAATAGACGATGCCGTCGGCCTGCCCTTCCACGATGGCGCGCTTGTAACCTTCCACCGCGTTGGCCTCCTCGGTCGCGATGAAGGCCGAGCCGATATAGGCCAGGTCCGCGCCCATGGCCTGGGCGGCCAGGATCGAGCGACCGCAAGCGATCGAGCCCGACAACGCCACCGGGCCGTCGAACCATTGGCGGATTTCCTGGATCAGGGCGAACGGCGACAGCGTGCCGGCGTGGCCGCCGGCCCCGGCCGCCACTGGAATCAGGCCGTCCGCGCCTTTTTCGATCGCCTTACGGGCGAAGCGGTCGGTGATCACGTCATGGAGCGTAATGCCGCCGTAAGAATGGATCGCCTGGTTCAGGTCCTCGCGCGCGCCCAGCGAGGTGATGACGACCGGGACCTTGTACTTCACGCACATGGCGATGTCGTCTTCGAGCCGATTGTTCGTCTTGTGGACGATCTGGTTGACGGCGAACGGCGCCGAGGGCGCGTCCGGATTGGCCTTGTCGTAGGCGGCCAGCTCCTCGGTGATCCGCGCCAGCCACTCGTCCAGCTGCGACAGCGGGCGTGCGTTCAGCGACGGGAACGAGCCCACGATGCCCGCCTTGCACTGGGCGATCACCAGGTCGGGATTGCTGATGATGAACAGCGGCGAGGCGATGACGGGAAGGCGCAGGCGGTCACGCAGGATCGGCGGCAGGGCCATGGGCGAAGGTTCTCCCCTTTGGAGATCGGCTTGAGCGCCGAATATATGATCACCGTTCAGCTTAAACGCTCGTTTGGCGCTCGCGCAAGGCTTGACGGCCGTAGCGGCAGGGGCGCATCACGATCAAAAATAATAATGCTGCAGTGCAGGAGAGAGACGCTTTGACCGAGGCGACCACGCCCCTTGCCGAGGATTTTGGTCCCCAAGGCGACGACGCCACGCGCGCGCGCTGGATGGCCCTGGTCGAGAAGACCCTGAAAGGTCAGAGCTTCGGGGACGCCCTCACCACCGCCACGCCGGACGGCGTGACGATCCAGCCTCTCTATACCGCCAAGGACGGGGTCGCCGTCGCCCGCGACCTACGTCTCCGCGACGCCGAGCGGCCGTGGGACCTGCGGGTCCGCGCCGCCCATCCCGATCCCGCCCGCGTCGCCAAGGACGTGTTGACCGACCTCGAAGGCGGCGCGGCCTCGGTGCTCCTGCAGATCGATCCCACGGGCAAGAACGGCGTCGCCGTCGGATCGGCCGACGATCTGGCCAAAGCGCTCTCGGGCGTGCTTTTGGACCTGGCCCCCGTGGCGCTGGACGCCGGTTTCCTGGGTCCGAAGGCGGCCGACTGGCTGGGCGCTCTGGCCAAGGCCGCGCCCAACGCGCCGCTGGCCTTCCACCTCGATCCGCTGACCGCCTTCATGCGGGCCGGCGAGAGCCCCGGTCCGATCGAGAGCCACGTCTTCAACGCCGCCACGGTGGCGACGCGCCTGGCTTCGACCTACGCCAAGGCCAGCCTGTTCCTGGCGACCGGACGCGCCGTCCACGAAGCTGGCGGCTCGAACGTCGAGGAGCTGGCCGCCATGACCGCCGCCGCTCTCGCCTACGCCAAGGCTCTGACGCGCTCGGGCCTGTCCACGCAGGAGGCTTTCGACCGCATCGTGCTGGGCGTCAGCCTGGACGGCGAGTACTTCACCGGCGTCGCCAAGCTGCGCGCCGCCAAGGCGCTGTGGGCGCGGCTGACGGAGGCCTGTGGGGTCTCCGTCCCCGCGCGGATCGAGGCGCGCTCGTCGCGGCGGATGCTGGCCAAGGCCGACGCCTGGACGAACCTGTTGCGGCTGACCTCGGCCGGGTTCGCCGGGGCTGTGGGCGGCGCCGACGCCATTGTCCTGGACGCCTTCACCGACGCCATCGGCCTGCCCACCGCCTTCGCCCGCCGCCAAGCCCGCAACACCCAGCTGGTGCTGATGGAAGAGAGCAATCTGGGGCGCGTCGCCGATCCGGCCGGCGGGTCCTGGTACCTCGACAGCCTGACCGACCAGCTGGCCCGCGCCGCCTGGAACAACTTCCAGGCCATCGAGGCCGCCGGCGGGATCATCAAGGCGCTGGAGAGCGGCTTCGTCGCCAGCAGCGTCGCCAAGACGCGCATGGCTCAGGAAGCCGCGTTCGCCGACAAGACCCGCAAGATCCTGGGCGTCACCGTCTTCCCCAACGCCGACGACAAGCCGCCGGAGGTCGAAGCGCCCGATCCGGCCGCCTTCGCCGTTGCGGGGCCAGACGTCCGCTTGCCCGGGCCGGACAGCAAGTGCGCCGCGCTGACGCCCATCCGCTTCGCCGCCGCCTTCGAGGGAGCCTGAGCCGTGAGCAAGTTCCCCGACTTCACCCAGATCGACTTCGCCGAGGTCGCCCCCGGCGCCGCGCCGGACGGCAAGGCGTGGAGCACGCCCGAGGGAGTCGACGTCGCCCCGGCCTTCGACGCCAGCGACATCCAGGGCCTGGACTTCCTGGGCGGATTTCCAGGTGTCGCGCCCTATGTGCGCGGCCCCTACCCGACCATGTACGTGACCAACCCGTGGACCGTGCGCCAGTACGCGGGCTTCTCGACGGCCGAGGACTCCAACGCCTTCTATCGCCGCAACCTGGCGGCCGGTCAGATGGGCCTGTCGGTAGCCTTCGATCTGGCCACCCACCGCGGCTATGACAGCGACCACGAGCGGGTGAAGGGCGACGTCGGCATGGCGGGCGTGGCCATCGACTCGATCCTGGACATGCGCACGCTCTTCTCAGGCATCCCGCTCGACAAGATGAGCGTGTCGATGACCATGAACGGCGCGGTGCTCCCGATCCTGGCGCTCTACATCGTCGCGGCCGAGGAACAGGGCGTCAGCCCCGACAAGCTGTCGGGGACGATCCAGAACGACATCCTCAAAGAGTTCATGGTGCGGAACACCTACATCTATCCGCCCGCGCCCTCGATGCGGATCATCTCGGACATCTTCGCCTTCACCTCGGCGAACATGCCCAAGTTCAACTCGATCTCGATCAGCGGCTATCACATGCAGGAGGCCGGCGCGACGGCCGACCTGGAGCTGGCCTACACCCTGGCCGACGGCGTCGAATACGCCCGCGCCGGCGTCGCGGCCGGCATGAGCATCGACGTCTTCGCCCCACGCCTGTCGTTCTTCTGGGCGATCGGCATGAACTACTTCATGGAAGTGGCCAAGATGCGCGCCGCGCGCCTCTTGTGGGCCCGCCTGATGAAGCGCGAGTTCGATCCCAAGGACGACCGCTCGCTGTCCCTGCGCACCCACAGCCAGACCTCCGGCTGGTCGCTGGCGGCCCAGGACGTGTTCAACAACGTCGCCCGCACCTGCGTCGAGGCCATGGCGGCCGTGAACGGCCAGACCCAGAGCCTGCACACCAACAGCCTGGACGAGGCCCTGGCCCTGCCGACGGACTTCTCGGCCCGGATCAGCCGCAACACCCAGCTCTTCCTGCAGATGGAAAGCGGCACGACCCGCGTCGCCGACCCGTGGGGCGGCAGCTACTACGTCGAGCGCCTGACCTACGAGCTGGCCCAGAAGGCGCTCGCCCACATCGAGGAGGTCGAGGCGCTGGGCGGCATGGCCAAGGCCATCGAGCAGGGTCTGCCCAAGCTGCGCATCGAGGAAGCCGCCGCCCGCACCCAGGCCCGCATCGACAGCGGCAAGCAGAGCGTCGTGGGCGTCAACCGCTACAAGCCCGAGGTCGCCGACGACATCCCGGTGCTGAAGGTCGACAACGGGTCGGTCCGCGCCCAGCAACTGGAGAAGCTGGCGCGCCTGAAGGCCGAGCGCGATCCGGCCGCGACGGAGGCCGCCCTGAAGGCGCTGGAGGAAGGCGCGCGGGGGAACGGCAACCTGCTGGCCCTGGCCGTCGACGCCGCCCGCGCCAAGGCCACCGTGGGCGAGATCAGCTATGCGCTGGAGAAGGTGTTCGGCCGCCACCGCGCCGAGATCAAGTCGATCCAGGGGGTCTACATGAAGGAGGCCGGCAACGATCCGAAGACGGCGCGCGCCAAGGCCATGGTCGAGGCGTTCGAGCAGGCCGACGGCCGACGGCCGCGTATCCTGATCGCCAAGATGGGCCAGGACGGCCACGACCGGGGCCAGAAGGTGATCGCCACGGCCTTCGCCGACCTCGGCTTCGACGTCGACATCGGCCCGCTGTTCCAGACGCCCGCCGAGGCCGCGCGCCAGGCCGTGGAGAACGACGTCCACGTGGTCGGCGCCAGCTCTCTGGCCGCCGGACACCTGACGCTCGCTCCGGAGCTGAAGGCCGAGCTGGCCAAGCAGGGACGCGACGACATCCTGATGGTCGTGGGCGGGGTCATCCCGCCTCAGGACTTCCAAGCTCTGCGCGACGCCGGCGCGGTGGCGATCTTCCCGCCCGGTACGGTCATCGCCGAGGCGGCGATCGAGCTGCTGGATCAGTTGAACCGGCAGCTGGGCTATACGCAGGAAGCGGCCTAGGCCTGCTTGCGCCGAAACAGACCGCGCTTCTTCTGGCTCCGCTCGAAGGCCACTTCCTCGGGCAGCCCGTGACGCGCTTCGATGTCCCTCTGCAGCGCCTTGGCCGCCATCAGGTGACCTGGGAATATCGTGTCGACGGCCCAGCCCAGCACGGGCACGGTGTCGGACAGGTTGTCGGCGGCGAGATAGGCGGTCATGCGCCCCATCGTGGCGGGCGAGGCCTTTGCGTGGACGGCATGGAACAACAACAGCGCGCCCGCGCCGAGCCCGTAGGCGAGACCCACGCCCGGAACCCAGGCCAGCACGCCGTCCAGGCCGATGCCGATCGGGCCTACGCCGATCAAACGGTCAGAGAGACGCTTGATCGTCTCCGCGGCGCGCCATGCGCGATGCGCCTTGAACCGCGCGTCATCCACCGGGCCCGTTTGCGGGCCGGCGTAGGCGGCAGCCATGGAGACATCCTCGGTCATGCTCGCAGAACGCTCCGTCTCACACCTCGTTGCATCGGACTCAGATCGTGCGGCGCCGGCGCGACGACAAGTCCCAGGCCTTTCACATCCTCTACCCGGTTGGGTTTCGCGATCAGCCGACGTCGGCTAAGCGAGGACGCGTGAACCCCGGTCTCGACATCGACGTCCTCGAGCAGCGCCTGGTCGCCGGCGACCGCGCCGCCCTGGCCCGCGCCATCACCTTGGTCGAGAGCCGCCGCGCCGATCACCAGGTCGCGGCGCGGACCCTGCTGTCCCGGCTCATGCCGCTGACCGGCCGCGCCCAGCGGATCGGGATCACCGGCGTGCCCGGCGCGGGCAAGTCCACGACGATCGAACGGTTCGGCTGCGACCTGATCGAGGCCGGCCACAAGGTCGCGGTGCTGGCCGTCGATCCGTCCTCAGGCCGACACGGGGGCTCGATCCTGGGCGACAAGACCCGGATGGAGCGGCTCAGTGTCCAGCCGAACGCCTACATCCGCCCCTCCCCCTCCGGCGGCGCTCTAGGCGGCGTGGCGCGCAAGACCCGCGAGGCCATGCTGCTGTGCGAGGCGGCAGGGTTCGACGTGGTCATTGTCGAGACCGTCGGCGTCGGCCAGTCCGAGACGGTCGTCGCCGACATGGTCGACATCTTCCTGGCTCTGCTGATCCCCGGGGGCGGAGACGAACTGCAGGGCATCAAGAAGGGCCTGATCGAGCTGGCCGACCTGCTGGTGATCAACAAGGCCGACGCCGATCCCGCCAAGGCCGAGCGCTCGGCGCGCGACTATCGCAACGCCCTCCACATCCTGAACCCCGCCCATCCTGACTGGACGCCGCCCGTGCTGACCGCCTCGGGCCTGACCGGACAAGGATTGGACATGCTGTGGGTTCAGATCCAACGCCACCGCGAGATCATGACCGCCAACGGCGCACGCGCGGCCCGGCGCGCGGATCAGGACGCGCGGTGGATGTGGGCGATGGTCGAGGATCGTCTGCGCGACGCCTTCAGAACCGCGCCGGCCGTGGCGGCTCTGGCGCCCGATCTCGAAGCCGCCGTGCGGGCGGGACAAGTCCCCGCATCGGCGGCCGCCGACAGATTGCTGGCGGCTTTCGGATTGGATTGAGACCTAGCGCTCGGCCAGGCCAAGGCTCTCAATCACCGCGGAGATCGTCGCGCCACGCGGCACGACCGCCCAATCCCCCGGCGCAGACGCTCGCACGGCCACCACCGCGCCCTTGGGGCAGACATCCAGGCAATCGACTTCGATCACCCCCGACGCCGCCTTTCGCCCCGCGCCCTTAGCCCCCAAGGCCCTCCGCAGGGCCTTCGCCAGCTTCTGGTCGCCATTCTCGCCAAAGCCGCCCTTGAGCTTCTTCGAACATTTTCGGCACACCAGAACCACTTCGGCCCAATCCGCCTTCACTCGCTTGATCGGCTTTTCACTCATGTCTCGCAGATGGGAACGGCGGGCCAACGGTGCTAGGACGGGCCATGGTTCGCAAAGTCACCGCCAAGATCGTCCCCGCCAAGGACCCCGCCGCCGAGGCTGACCGCGCCTGGTTCGCGGCCAACGCCGAAAGGCGTTTCCGCCTTCGTGATCCGGCGCCCCTGGAGTTCAAGGACCCGTTGGGCGATCCAGGCGACGGCTTCTCATGGCGCGTGCTGGTCGCCCTGCTGCCCGACGGCGGCCGCCTGCGACTACCGGTCTCGCTGTCGTGGGAGCTCCACAACGATCACGCCAAGGATCAGCACCTGAGGATCCTGTTCGACCAGATCGCCCCCGCCGAGGCCAAGGCGCGCCTGGGCTGACTCCCATTGACGCGACGCGGCGATCGCGCACCCTCGCCGCATGACCCGTACGATCCTCGTTTGGGCCCTGGTCCTCGCGATCGGCGCTTTCGCCCTGCAGTGGCTTGAACAGCAGTTCGTGCTGCGCGTGCTGTCCTGGAAGATCTATGCCGGCCTGATCGGAACGACCTTCGCGGCCGCCGGCGTCTGGATAGGGTGGAAGCTGGCCGCGCGCGCACGTCCCGAGACGTTCCAGCGCAACGACGCCGCCCTTCGCGCCCTGGGCCTCACCGGCCAGGAAGTCCGGGTTCTGGAGCGCCTGGCCGCCGGCCGCTCGAACAAGGAGATGGCCCGCGACCTCGGCCTCTCGCCCAACACCGTCAAGACGCATGTGGCCAATCTCTACGGCAAGCTCGAGGTCAGCCGACGCACCCAGGCGATCGGCAAGGCGCGGGACCTCGCGCTCATCCCTTGACTGACCGCCGAGGGGGCGAAACCGTCGAATTCACCCTTTCGGGCGATACCGTCTCGGCCGCGTCGACGGCAAGCCTCGGGGTGCGCCGCAGGGGGCGGCGCGGAGGAGGAAAACATGTCCCGCACCATTCTGACCTACGGCCTGATGTCCGGCGCCGTGATCATCCTGGGCATCATCATCAGCATCGTGATCCAGGGCGACGCGCCGCATTCCAGCGTCTGGCTGGGCTATCTGATCATGCTGGTCGGCCTGTCCTCGATCCTGCTGGCCATAAAGCAGCATCGCGACAAGGTCCTGGGCGGCGTTATCAAGTTCTGGCCCGCCTTCCTGATTGGCCTCGGCGTCGCGGTGGTGGCGTCCCTGGCCTACGTGCTGATCTGGGAGATCTACCTGGCCGTGACCCACTACCGTTTCATGGACCAGTACGCCGCCCAGGTCCTGGCGGCCAAGAAGGCCGCGGGCGTCAGCGGCGCGGCCTACGCCAAGCTGGCGGCCGAGATGGAGGCGATGAAGCGTGACTACGCCAATCCGCTCTATCGCCTACCGATGACCTTCGCCGAGATCTTTCCGGTGGGTCTGCTGGTCGCCTTGGTCAGCGCCGCGTTGCTGCGGAACCCGCGGTTCCTGCCCGCGAAGGCCTGAGCCCGTAAGCAGGCGGCCTTTAGGCCGCCTGCAGCTGCTGCTTGACCCGCTCGGCGAGAGTCTTGATGTCGATCGGCTTGGGCAGGAAGGTCACGCCGGTCTCGCCTTCCAGCAAGTCGCTGAACTCGGCCTCGGCGTAGCCCGAGATGAACATCACCGGCGCCGTTCCGAGATAGCCCCGCGCTTTCTTGAGCAAGGTGGGACCGTCGATGCCGGGCATGATGACGTCGCTGATCAAGAGGTCGATCGTGCCGGCGTGTTCCTCGGCGATCAGCAGCGCTTCCTCGCCGTCGGCCGCCTCCAGCACCTCATACCCGCGAGCTCGGAGCAGTCGGGCGGCGACGCTGCGGACGGCGTCCTCGTCCTCGACGAACAGGATGCGGCCGGCGCCGGAGAGGTCGCGCGCCGCGCGCGGCTTCACCGGCTCGGCGGCGGCGGCCTGGGCCGCCACCACGCCGACGGGAGCGTCGTAGACGGGCAGGAAGATGCGGAACGCCGCGCCCTCGCCCGGGCGGCTATGAACGTGGATCCAGCCGTCGCTTTGCTTGACGATGCCGTAGACGGTGGCCAGGCCCAGGCCCGTGCCCTCGCCCACCGGCTTGGTGGTGAAGAACGGGTCGAAGATCTTGCCCATCACGTCAGGCGGGATGCCGGGGCCGTCGTCGCTGACCTCGATGAAGGCGCAGTCGCCGTCGGCGGCCGGGAAGCCCAGCTGGATCGCCTCGTCGCGGTTCAGCCGCGCGGTGCGGATGCGTACGACGCCGCCGCCCTTGGCCGCGCGGACGGCGTCGCGGGCGTTGACGGCCAGGTTCATGACCGCCGTCTCGAGCTGGCTCTTGTCGGCCCGCACCTGCGGCAGGTCGCGGCCGTAGTCCGTGATCAGCTTGACGTCCTCGCGCAGCAGGCGGCGCAGCAGGACCTCGAACTCGGAAATCAGCTCGCCCAGGTCCAGCACCTCGCGCTGGACGGTCTGCTTGCGCGAGAAGGCCAGCAGCTTGCGCACCAGGTCAGCCGCGCGCACGCCAGTCTGACGGATCTCGTTGAGGCCCTCGTACGAAGGGTCGCCGACCGGGTGGCGGTGCAGCAGTTCGTCCAGGCGCAGTTGGATGGCGGTCAGCAGGTTGTTGAAGTCGTGCGCCACGCCGCCGGCCAGCTGGCCGATCGCTTGCATCTTCTGGGCCTGGGCCAGCTGCAGCTCGATCTGCTTCTGCTCGGACACGTCGATCATGTAGGCCACGAGGCGGCCTTCGGCGCGATAGAGATAGAGATGGGCGATGCGGGTGGCGTCGCGGGCCAGGCGCACCTCGTAGGGACCGGCCCGCCCTTCGGCCAGGCGCGTCTCCGTGTCGGCGCGCGAAGCCGCGTCGATCAGGTCGCCGAACACCACCCCGGTCTTGGCTCCGGTCATGGTGGTCAGGGCCGGATTGGCCTCCAGCACGCGAGACTTGAAGGGCTCGAGGCCTTCCAGTAGGGCGGCGCCAAACGGCGATGCGCCCGCGAAGGCGTCCAGCGAGTTGGGCGGCGGCGCGGCGCGCTCGGCGACCGGCGCGGGCGCGAGCGTCTCGACCACGGGGTCGGGCTTGGCGACCGCGGACAGGCGGATCAGGAGGCGGCCGCCCGGCAGGCTGGAGACCTTGGCGACGTGATCGACCTCGGCCGCGCGCAGCGCGCCCTCGGCCATCTGGCCGTTGCGGGCCTGGATCATGGCCGCGAAGAGATCGGCGCCGGCCGCGCCCTTGGGCAAACGACGCTGCGAGCCCATCAAGGCGCGCCAGGCGGCGTTGGCGGCCAGCACCCGGCCATCCGGCGCCGCCAGGCTGGCCGGCTCGCTCAAGGCGACGATGAAGGTCTCGGCCTGATCAGAGTCGTCACCGCTGGCGGCGGTGCCGCGGATGGCCAGCAGGCCCAGCACGGCGACGCCCGCCACGCCCAGCAGCAACAGCAGGCCCGCCAGGGTGGCCGGGCCGGCCTTCAGCGCCGGCGCGGCCGAAAATCCGGCTGCGGCCAGGAAGAAGATCGCCGCGCCCGCCAGCCACGGATCGAAGCGCCGACGCGCCACGCCGGCCAAGGCTTTGTCCTGGAGGTGAAGATCGGCCATCGGCGGCATGAGTACCTTGTTTACGGTGAGGCTGCGACTCACCGGAGATCGTTGAAACGATAACCTTTCCCGAGGGCTAGGTCATTTTTACGGAAATGGGGCCTACAGCGGGCGAGCCCGGGACTGGGGCTTCTTGCCGTTGAGGATGAAACTGATGACCTTGGCCACGGCTTCGAAGTGCTCGACGGGGATCTCTTCGTCGACCTCGACGCTGGCGTAGAGGGCCCGCGCCAGGGGCGGATCCTCCAGCACGGGCACGCCATGCTCCTCGGCGATGGCGCGGATTTTCAAGGCCAGTTCGTCGACACCCTTGGCCACGCAGAGCGGCGCGGGCGTCTCGCCGGCCTCGTATTTCAGCGCCACGGCGTAGTGGGTCGGGTTCATGACGACCACGGTCGCCTTGGGCACCGCCTGCATCATCCGTTGGCGCGAGCGCTGCATCTGGATCTGGCGACGCTTGCCCTTGACGTGCGGGTCACCGTCCGACTGCTTGAACTCGTCCTTGACCTCTTGGAGCGTCATCCGCATCCGGTTCATGAAGCGCTGGCGTTGCCAGAACCAGTCGAAGGCGGCGGTGGCGGTCAGGAAGATGATCACCGCCATCAGCAGCGATTTCGACAGCTTCAGCGCCTCCGGCAGCATCGCCGCGGGGTCCATTCCAACCAGGTTGCGCACCTCGCCGACATGCGGCTTGAGCACCATCCAGGCGATCAGGCCCGTGACCAGGAACTTCACCGCCGACTTGGCGAACTGGACGAAGCCGTCGATCCCGAAGATGCGGCCCAGGCCCTTGATCAGGTCAAGCTTGCTGAAGTCGGGCTTCAGCTTCGAGGGCGTCAGCAGGAAGCCGGACTGGGCGATGTGGGCGATGGCGCCGGCGAAGGCGGAGACCAGCATCACCAGGATCAGCGGCGGCAGGGCGGCCATGGTCGCCTGCTTCATCACCACCATCGCGCCGGCGCTCGACAGGTCGATCGTTCCGGCGTGGGCGATGAACGGATAGAGGGCCGCGGACAGATCGCGCGTCAGCCAGCCGCCGGCCAGGATCACCACCGAGACGGCGCCAGCCAGCGAGGCCAGTTGCGGGATGTCGGCCGACTTGACGACGTCGCCCTTGGCGCGGGCGTCCGCTAACCGTTTCGCCGACGGTTCTTCTGTTTTCGACTCGGGATCCGTATCGTCCGCCATGCGCGCCTCCTAGGCGAAGACCTGCAGGAGCGCGCGGTAGCGGTCGGTCCAGACCATGGCGATGCCGCCCAGGGACAGGGCCAGCAGCGACAGGCCCAGGATCACGCTGAGCGGCGATGTCACGAAGAAGATCTGGAAGGAGGGCATGACCCGTCCGACCAGGCCGGTGGCCAGGTTGAAGACCAGCGAAAAGACGATCACGGGCGCGGCCAACTGGACGCCCAGCGAAAACGACTCCGCCACCGTGCGTACGGCCAGGGTGACGGCGTCGTTGACCGGCACGGCGCGGGTGAACGGGAACAGGGTGTAGGACTTGACGATCGCGCCGATGAACAGGTGATGCAGGCCGGTAGCCATGATCAAGGTCAGGCCCAGCATTGACAGGAACGTCGCCACGGCGGTGCTCGACCCCTGCATCGATGGATTGGTCGTCTGGGCGAAGGAAAGCGTGGTCTGAAGCGATATGATTTCGCCGGCCGTGGTCAGCGAGATCATGAACAGCCGCAGCACCGAACCGATCATCAGGCCGATCAGAATCTCATGGATGACCGCGCCCACCAACCCGCCCAGCGTGGTCGGGATCGGCGGGACTGTGTCCTGCACCAGAGGGCCCAGCAGCAGCGCCATCAGAAGGGCGAAGGACAGGCGGATGCGCGGCGGGACGGACTGATCGCCAACGCCGGGCATGGTCATGACCATGGCGCCCACTCGCGAGAACACGAGGGCGGCGACATAGACCTGAAACGCCGTGGCGAAGGAATTCACGCTGCCCGCCCCTTCGCTACAGGCCCGCGATGCGGGCGGCGATCTGGCGCATGAAGGCGCTCATCAGCGCGCCCATCATCGGCAGGAAGATCAGCAGCGACACGAAGATCGCGACGATCTTCGGCGCATAGACCAGGGTCTGCTCCTGGATCTGGGTCAGGGCCTGAAAAAGGCCGATCGCGACGCCGACGACCAAGCCGACGATCAGCACGGGCGCGCACAGTTTGAGCGTCAGCCAGATCGCGTCCCGGCCGACATCAAGAACCTCGGCGCCCGTCATCGAAAAGCCTCGTGGGAATCGGCCGCCAAGGCCGTGGAATCGACGGCTTCAGCTTGGGTGGAATATGGTTAACGAGGCGTTAGGAGTTGCTCCTCCGCGGGGGCGATCGGGCCGAGCGCGACGGTGCGTCGCGGCGCGAGCCTTGGGCCACAACACCGGCGGCCGTCATTGGACCATCGCATATTTCCCTTTTCCAAGATCGTCGCGACGTTCGCCTGATCGCGAGGTCCTGAGGATCGTGCGCTTCCATCCGGACAGCACACCGATGGCGGTGGGCCTTTACATCACCGCCGCCTGCTGGTTCACCGCCTCGACATCCTTCGCCAAATCCGGCGGTGACGCTCGCGCGGAGCCTGTCGGACACCTTCGCCGGCGTCGCGCCAGTCGCCGGCGTGTTCGACTGGCTTCTCCAGACGGAGCGCACCGCATGACGACGACCGACTTCCCGATCACGATCTTCCACAACCCCGCCTGCGGCACGTCGCGCAACGTCGTGGCGATGGTTCGGGCGGCCGGCTACGAGCCGGAGATCGTCGAGTACCTCAAGGCCGGCTGGACGCGTGACCAACTGAAGGATCTCGCCGCCAAGAGCGGCCTGTCGGTCCGCCAGCTCTTGCGCGAAAAGGGCACGCCCGCCGAGGCGCTGGGCCTGCTGGCGGACGGCGTGGCGGAGGACCGCATCCTCGACGCCATGATCGAACAGCCGATCCTGGTGAACCGGCCGATCGTCGTGAGCCCGAAGGGCGCGAATCTGTGCCGCCCCTCGGAGCTCGTGCTCGACCTGCTCGATCAGCGCCCCGCCAGCTTCACCAAGGAAGACGGCGAGGTCGTGAAGCTCTAGCGGATGCGGATGCGCACCGGGACCTGGATATAGGAGCCCGCGCGGCTCTTGCCGTCCGGACCCAGCAGGTCGACCTGGAACTGGGAAGCCATCGACAGAGCCGCTTGGCCCACGCCCAGCTCGCTCGGGGTCTCGTCCTGGACCGTGCAGGCCGTCAGGCGGCCATCGCTCTTGACCAGGCAATTCAGCAGGGCGACGGCCTCGCGCGGCTGCGACGCGGGGACGAGCATGTCCGAAGCGGTCTTGGCCGGAACGGGGGTGGCGACCACGGCGGCGGCCAAGGCGAGCGAAGCAATCACGAGTTCATCCCTTTACTTGTCGTTCTTTGCGGCGGGCCCCTCTTCCGCCGCGTCCCGTTTCGGGTCAGACGGCCGGAGCCCGCTGAAGACGTTGCAGGCCTTGTGCCGCCAGGTCGGTCAGCGACCGCAGGCCAAGCTCCGAGAAGATGTCGAAGGCCGCGGCCAGGGCGACGCCCGCCCGCGCCAAGCGGCCGTCGTCACGCCCCGTGATCTCGACCCGCGCTTCGTAGAGGCGCGCCAGATTCATCTGAGCGACCGCCCAGGTCGCGGGATCGCGTGCGCCCCGCACTTCGGCCAGCTCGGCCTTGAAGGCCAGTTCGGCGGCGTCCAGCACCGCCAGATCGGCGGTCAGTTCGGCGCAGCGCGCCAGGCACAGGGCGCGGTTGTTGGCGACGTGGGCGCGCAGCGCGAGGGCGGGCTGGACTCTCAGAATCTGCGTGGCGCGGTCATAGGCCGAGACCGCCTGTTCGAAGACCCGCTCGCTGGTGGTGGCCTCGCCCATCGTCTGGAGGGTCGCGCCCAGCAGGGCCTGGGCCCGAGCCCAGTCCATGGGGCTGTGATCGAGCGAGAGAACCTGACCGGCGTCGGTCACCGCGTTCACGCCCTCGCCGATGCGCGCGATCTCGCCGTCGAGGTCGCCCAGTTGCACCAGCGCGGCGCCGCGGAGGCACTCGAGTCGGGCCCACGCCTGCGGCTCGAAATCGGAGTCCAGGCCTTCCAGGGCGGCCTTGGCCTCGGATGCGGCGAGTTGCGCGAGCGCGCGGTCCTTCAGGCGCGCCGCGCAGGTGAGGATCAGATCGATGCGGTTGGCGCGCTGGTCGGCCAGCAGCAGCCGCGCCCCGCCGCCCTTGGCGCGCTTGGCGGCCGCGAGGGCGCGCAGCGGCGCCTCGAAGGCTTGGACAGCGGCCAGGGCTCGATCCATATCGCCGTCGGCCAGGGCCGCCCGCCCTTCCAGTGAAGCCGACAAGGCGCCGCAAAGCGCGGTGCGGTGGTTCGCGGGGGTCCGCGCCAAGGTCGACGTGGCCGCGGCCACCAGACCTTCGTCGCCGAACAGGTCCGCGCCCTGCAGCGCCAGCATGACCTGCTCGCAACGCGCCCGCGGCCAAGCCGTCCTGGCGTCGCTCGGTCTCGAAAACCTTCACGGCGGCTTCGGCCTGAGCCGCGCCCTTGCGCAGGGCCGTGGCGTCGCCCGTGCGACGCGCCAGCTCACGCCAGATCACGGCGGCTTCCAGCAATCGCGTTCCGCGATCCTTGGTCCCAAGGCGGCTGGCGGCGACGTCGGCGGAGCGGGCCTCGTTGTTCAACAGGCTCACGTCCAGCAGTTCCAGCAGCGACGTGTCGCCGCCGGTCAGGCCCTCGCGCCAAACGCTCTTGGCGTCGGCCTCGACACCAAACAGTCGCTTCAGATCTCGTCCGAATTCGAACATGGCCAGCGCACTCCACTTTGAGCGTCCCAAGCCGGGACAGCCGTCGAAGGTTCAACGCTCAAGGAGCAAAACCGGAGCCAGCAGCTTTAACAAGTGGTTAATAGGTCTTTACGGCGCGTTAACCATAAATATTTCCGAAGCCTTCACACCCCACCCACAACATCGCCCAAAATGGAGGAGGCTGGACGGATTTGGCACAGTTTTTGCTTAACCCGACGCGCCCACGGCATCCCACCCAACGAATTTATTAGAACGCCGTTCATCGAACTTAAAATGACGTTAACTATAAGTTTTAGGGCTCCGTTTACCTTCTGTTCGCACCCCTCCCCGAGCTTGAGCAAAGCAGGTTAGAACCGGCCAGGAATTGATTGGGAGCCCGCCATGGTCGCCGTCACACTCTGGATCGCCAGCCTCTGCCGCCAAGACCCGAGCTATGGCGGCTGGTCCTATGTACGCCGGATCGAAGGCGAGACCGGCGCCGCGGCGATCAAGGGCGCGGCCGGGGGCGAGCGCCGCACGACGGGCGCCAAGATGAGCCTGACCGCGCTGACCGAAGCGCTCGAAGGTCTTTCTGACCTGCCCGCCGACGCCGCCGTGACCCTGCGCTTTTCGGATCTGGAGCTTGCGGGCCAGCTTGTCGCCCCGGACGGTGAGTACGCGACGACTGAGCCCGACGCCTGGGCGGCCGCGCGCGCCGCCGTAGCCGCTCGCCCGGTGCTGGAAATGGTCCCCGCCTCAGCTGGCGACGGGACCAATGGCTTCCTGGCGGCCTGGGCGGAGTTTGGCCTAGACACCAGCAAGTCCCGCGGCAGCTTCAAGGCCGCGATCCCCAAGCCGAACCTGATGAAGTTCCCGGGCTAGCTAGTCGCGGCAAGCGACGATCAGGTTCGCCGTCGCCGGATTGCAGGCGAACGGGATATCCGCCAGCGTCGCCATCCGGATCAGCGCCTTGACGTCCACGTCGTGCGGCTGCGGCGACAGCGGATCGACGAAGAAGATCAGCACGTCCAGCCGCCCCTCGGCGATCATCGCGCCCAGTTGCTGGTCACCGCCCAGCGGGCCGCTCTTCAGCCGCACCAGATCGAGGCCAGGCAGCGCCTCCAGGATCCTGCCGCCGGTCGTGCCGGTGGCGAACAGCGCCTTGTCCCTCAGAAAGTCGACGTGCGCCTCGGCCCAGTCGACAAGAGCGGCCTTCTTGTCGTCGTGGGCCACCAATCCAATCGAGATGGGGCCGATGGCGAGGGGAGCGGGCATGGCGCGATTCCTGGCGGCTTGGAGGCGCACTCATTTCGCGCCTCGGGCGCTATGGCAAGACGGCCTCTGCTCGCGACTTGGGCAGGAGGCGCGCGATCGCCACCCGACCTCTTGCGTGATCGCGGGCGAAGGTTCGTCCTGAAGCTCTAGCCAGATGGGGAGCAGACGACGATGGTGACGCGCAATTCCGACGAGCCGGCGCTGGGACGCCGTTCCTTCCTGCGCAGCGCGGCGCTCCTCGCCGCCGCCGCGCCGATCGTGACCGAGGCCTCTCTCGCGCATGCCGCCCAGACCGCCGCCCCGCCGTCCGGCATGGCGCTGCACGGACAGAGCCCCAACGCCCCGCCCTCCGGCGCGGTGCTGATCAACGCCAATGAAAACCCTCTCGGCCCCAGCAAGGCGGCTTGCGACGCCATCGCTCGCGTCGCGCCGCTGGGCGGGCGTTACGACCTCAACGGGGAGACCGACCTGCTGACCCGCACCTTCGCGGCGCAGAACGGGCTGAAGCCTGAATATGTCGAGGTCTACGCCGGCTCGTCCGAGCCCCTGCACTACAGCGTGCTGGCCTTCACCTCGCCGGCCAAGAGCTTCGTCACCGCCGACCCGTCGTATGAGGCCGGCATGTACGCCGCCAAGACCAGCCAGGCCAAGGTGGTCAAGGTTCCGCTGACCAAGGACTACGCCCACGACGTCAAGGCCATGGTGGCCGCCGACGCCCAGGCCGGCGTGATCTATATCTGCAATCCCAACAACCCGACCGGCACGGTCACCACCAAGCAGGACATCATCTGGGCGCTGGAGAACAAGCCAGCCGGCTCCATCCTGCTTGTCGACGAAGCCTATATCCACCTCACGGACGAGCCAGACACGCTGGATCTCGTGGCCCAGGGCAAGGACCTGATCGTCCTGCGCACCTTCTCCAAGATCTATGGCATGGCCGGCATTCGCTGCGGGTTCGCGGTCGGGCGTCCCGACCTTCTGGCCAAGCTCAAGCCCTTCGGCCAGAACGCCATGCCGATCACCGGCTCGGCGGCCGCCCGCGCTTCCCTCGAGGACGCCAGCCTCGTGCCGACGCGGCGCAAGATCATCGGCGACACCCGCCGCGATACGATCGCCTGGCTGAAGGCCGGCGGCTATAAGGTCATCGGCGATCCGCAGACCAACTGCTTCATGATCGACACGGGCCGCAACGGCAAAGCCGTGTTCGCGGCGATGAAGGCCAAGAACGTCCTAATCGGCCGCACTTGGCCCATCTGGCCCAACGCCGTCCGCGTCTCGGTCGGCACGCCGGAAGAGATGGCCAAGTTCAAGATCGCCTTCAAGGAGGTCATGGACGCCAAGCCGACGGCCATCGGCGACCATGTCCAGCACGCGGAACTCGACTATTATGCAATCCTATAGCCGCCGCACCGTGCGCACCCGATAGAGAGGGCCGCCCCCAAGCGAGGGCGGCCTTCGCGTATCCGCTACGGACAGGGCGTTACGTATCGATCCTTGATGTCAGTGCGAGAACCCCAGCTATAACCGGCTCCATCGCAGCCTCTGTAGCTTTCGCCGACCTGGATCGTCTTGGCTTCGTTGGCATAGTACATGACCAGGATCTCCTGATCGAAAGGTCCCGACGAAGCCGGCCCGGCTACGGCCATGGCGGTCAACACGGCCGCTACGGCCGCCTTCATGATCAACGTCCTCATAGCGCTCTCCTTGCCCAGCGACAGTCGGAGCAAAGCTGACACAACCCCAGGATAAGAAAAGTCTAAACTCGCGCCAAAGCTACACTCGCTCGCAGGCCTTCCGATCACGCCACCTTGAACCTTGGCGGCGGCAGGCTCAGACGCGTGTCGGCCACGGCTTCACCGCGGAAGAACCGCACCAACAGGCCCTGCACGTCGGGATGGGCCTCGAAGACGTTGTGGCCGGCGTTCTCGACGATCACGCGGGACTTGCGCGTGAACTGGGCCGCCACCTCGTCCTGCTCGGACATCGGCGTGCGGCCGTCCAGCGTGCCGGCGAGCAGAAGGGCCGGATGGCCGATCCGGAGCGGCGTCCGAAAGGTTTCGCCCAGGTCCACGCCTGGGACCGCCCCCAGCAGTTGCGGCATCGGAAAGTTCAGCGCCTCGCCCAGCACGGCGGTCTTCGCCTCGCGTCGCACCTGGGCCAGCCGGCCCGGCGAGACGCCCGATGCAAGGTCGGTCGCCTCGGGCATGCCGGCGATGCCGAGCTGGCTCGCGAACTCGCCCACAAACGGCTTGAGCACATCGGTGTTTCCAGCGTCCAGCGCCAGATAGAGCCCCGGCAGCATGACCAGGGTCTGTGGATTGGCGATCAGCCCGCCCGCCATCAACTGGATGGCGAAGCCGCCCAGCTTCAGCTCGACCGGCGCGCCGTTCAGCGTCGCGGCCATGCTGACCGGCGCGGCCTCCATCCTCGCGTGCACGCGCCGCATCAAAGCCGGCAAGTCGGGGATCGCCGCGCGGACGGCGGGGTCGGCGGCCAGGAGGCTGTCCACCTGTCGCAGCATGGCGTCGACCGCGGCGGGCCGCTTCACGGTCTGGTCCTGACCTTCCAGGCTGGCCAGGGCCACGCGGTTCACGCGATCGCCGTGCCGCTTGAGCATGCTGAGCGCCAGGTGGGTGCCATAGCTGATGCCCCACAGGTCGACCTTCTCGGCGCCCAGATGGCGGCGCAGGTCGTCGATGTCGTCGGCGTTCTGTTCGGTGTTGTAGCCGGTCATGGCCACCCCGGCCTTGGTCCAGTCGGCCCACGCCTCCTGGAAGTCCCGCCGGAAATAGGACGTCAGCCCCACCTCGGTGAACGGCGGCGGCGGACGTGTCGAGGGCGGCCGCTCGGGGATATGGTTGGACAGGCCCGTGCCTCGCTGGTCGAAGGCGATGACGTCCGCCACCTCGCGCAGCGCCATGAAGATCGGATAGCGCGGTCCGCCCGCCGCCCGTGTCGCCAGGCCGCCCGGCCCCCCAGCCAGATAGACGATCGGCGGACCCGGCTTGGCCGCCGTCGAGGCGAACCGCACATAGCTCAGCCTGATCTTCCGGGAGCGTGGATCGCGGCGGTCCTCGGGAACCTCGAAGAAGCCGCGTTCGGCGTCCGTCTCCTGCCCCTTCCAGCCCTTGAAGCGGAAGGGACCGGCGGGCGGCGAGGGCGGCGCGGCGGCCTGGGCCAGCGCCAGGCCAGGAACGGCGAGACCAGGGAGAGCGAGGCCGGCGGCGAGCACGGCGCGGCGGTTGAGCGATGCATGGGTCATGGCGGCAAGTGAGCCGGTCGGCGGCCCGCCCGCCACATCGCTTCGGCCAACGGCGCCCTGCGATCGGTGAACGGTGGCGCGCCTCGGCGAACGGCGCTCTACAGTGACGCCATGTGGCGAACCCTGCTTCTGATCCTCTTTTTGACAAGCCTCGCGACTCTGGCGCGGGCCCAGGACACCACGTGGGAGGCTTGCCATGGCGCGCCCGGCGTGACGGGCCCCGTGCTGAGCGATTGCCGTCCGATCGGGGACTTCGTCGATCCCCAAGGCCAGGAGCTCTGGATCCGCGCGACGATCCCCGCCCCGAGCGACACCCAGCCGCGCGCCCTTTACGTGGCGGGCGTCGCCTCGTCCGAAGCCTGGCTCAATGGCGAGCGGCTGGGGTCCAACGGCCGCCCTGGAGCGTCGGCGCGGGACGAGATCCCAGGACGCTATCAGGCGACCTTTCCGATCCGCGAGGCCGCCTGGCGCCCCGACGCGAACACCCTGGTGGTGCGCCTGTCGTCCTTCCACGGCGGCCTGCGCTTCGCCGGCCCCATGACCGCCATCACCGTTCTGCCCTTCCCCTACCCGCAACGCACCGCCTTGTTGGCCGTGACCTTCGTGGCGGCCGGCGCGCTGCTCGCGGCGACGTTCGGCTTCGGCGTCATCCACGCCCTGAGACGGACAGGCTCCAGCCTCGTCTTGGCCGGCATGGCGGGCGTCGCGGCCCTGCAGTCCGTGGTCGAGAGCCTGCGGCCGTTGTTCAACTATCCCTATCCGCTCCACGCTTGGCGGATGAGCGCCATCTGGGCGCTCGCGGCCGGCTTCGCGATCCTGTTGGTGGTCTACGTCGCCAGCCGGTTCCTGCCCAAGGCGCGCGGCCTGATGATCGGCCTGGCCGTGGGCGGGATCGGCGCCACGGCCCTGCTCCCGGGTTTCGACAACAAGACGGTCTGGGCGCTGGTCCTGGGCGTCGCGCTGGCTATTCCACCGGCCGCGGTCGGCGTGCGTCGACGTATCCCTGGCGCCCGGCCTGTCCTGGCCTATCTGGCGCTCTTCCTCGCCGTGGCCGTCGGCTTTCCCGAATGGCTGGCCGACTTCTCCTACTTCCTGCTCGTCGCCAGCCTGGTGCTGCCGCTGCTGATGGTCGAGGTGGTGCGGCTGGGCCGCGAGGACCGCGGCCGGGAAGCGGCCCTGACCCGCGCCGTCAGCCTGCCCGACCGGCTCACGGTGGCTTCGGCCCGGGGCGTCGAGCTGGCGCCCATCGCCGAGATCCTGGCCGTGGTCGGGGCCGACGACTATGTCGAGCTGCGGCTGGTCGGCGGACGTAGCCTGCTACACGCGGCGCGCCTGGACGCTCTGACGACCCAACTGCCAGCGAACTTCCTGCGGGTCCACCGGTCGGTGATCGCCAACCTGGCGCACGTCCGCCGGCTGGAGCGCGACGGCGACCGCTGGCGGCTGCATCTGAGCGAGGGCGCGCCCCTGCCCGTCAGCCGCTCTCGCCAGAGGGCTCTGCGCGAGGCGCTGGAAGACACGCCCGTCGCCGAGGCGATATCGGCCTGAAGTCGGCTTCGGCCGACGCCGGGCCGCCCCGCCCTACGCCCGTTCCTTGGTCCGCTCGAAGCGCACCTTCGGATAGCGCTCGGCGACATAGCCGATCTCCCAGGAGGACTTGCCCAGGAAGACCGGGGCCTCGTCGATGTCCTGGCCCATGGCCGACTTGTGCTTGTTCACGAAGTCCTCGACGTCGACGCGGTCGCCGCCCAGCCAGCGGGCTTCGGCGTAGGGGCTGGCCTCGAAGATCACTTCCAGCTGGTACTCGTTGGCCAGACGGTCGGCCATGACCTCGAATTGCAGCTGGCCCACGGCGCCGACGATGAAGTCGCTGCCGATCATCGGGCGGAACAGCTGGGTGACGCCCTCCTCGGCCAGACCTTCCAGCGCCTTCTTCAGGTGCTTGGCCTTCAGCGGATCCTTGACGCGCACGCGGCGCAGGATTTCCGGGGCGAAGTTGGGCAGGCCGGCGAACCGCAGCGTCCCGGTTTCGGACAGGCTGTCGCCCACCCGCAAGACACCATGGTTTGGAATCCCAATGACGTCGCCGGCGAAGGCGTCCTCGGCCAGCTCGCGGTCGCTGGCGAAGAACATGATCGGGGCGTTGACGCTCATGGCCTTGCCAGTGTTCTGGGCCTTTAGCTTCATGCCGCGCGTGAAGCGGCCGCTGGTCAGGCGCAGGAAGGCGATCCGGTCGCGGTGGTTGGGGTCCATGTTCGCCTGGACCTTGAACACGAAGCCCGACACCTCGCTGTCGCCCGGCGCGACATGGGTCTCCGCGCCGTTCTTACTGGCCGGCATGGGCTTGGGCGGCGGGGCGTAGGCGCCAATGCCGCCCAGCAGTTCGGAAACGCCGAAGTGGCGCAGGGCCGAGCCGAAGAACACCGGCGTCATGTGGCCTTCCAGGAACGACTGGACGTCGAACGGCTTGCCGGCCTCGGTGACCAGCATGGCGTTGTCTTCCAGCTCGGCCTTTTCCTCGGGGTCCAGATACTGGACCACCGCGTTGCCCTTGAAGGCGATCGGGTCGGGATGGCCCTCGTCGTCGGTCGAGCTCTTCTTGGCGTAGGGAATGAACTTGTCGTTGCGCAGGTCCAGCATGCCCTTGAAGCGGCCGCCGGAACCGGCCGGCCAGAAGAGCGGCGCCGGATCGAGAGCCAGCTTCGACGAGACCTCGTCCAGCAGCTCGAACGGATCCTGGGCCTCGCGGTCCATCTTGTTGATGAAGGTGATGATCGGGATGTCGCGCAGGCGGCAGACCTCGAACAGCTTCAGGGTCTGGGGCTCGATACCCTTGGCCGCGTCCAGCACCATGATCGCCGCGTCGGCGGCCGTCAGGGTGCGGTAGGTGTCTTCCGAGAAGTCCTCGTGGCCCGGCGTGTCCAGCAGGTTGAACATCAGGCCGTCGTGGTCGAACGTCATGACTGAGGCGCTGACCGAGATGCCGCGCTCGCGCTCGATCTTCATCCAGTCCGATTGGGTGCGCCGCGTCTGGCCGCGCGCCCGCACGGCGCCAGCCGCCCGGATCGCCCCGCCGGCCAGCAGCAGGTTTTCGGTCAGGGTCGTCTTGCCGGCGTCGGGGTGACTGATGATGGCGAAGGTGCGCCGACGGGCGGCTTCAGCGGCGGGGGAAGAGCTCATGGGCGGGGACTAGCCTCCTCCGCCCTTTTTGTCACCTTCCCTCGCCGCCGCACCGACCGCGCGGCGCCTAGAACTTCGCCGACAGACGCGCGTACCAGAGGCCGCCGTCGGTGTCGTAGGGGGCGTTACGCGAGTAGATCAGGCCGCGCGAGGCCTGGAACGTCGCCTCGTCCGGATAGGTGTCGAACAGGTTCTCGGCCCCGACCGTCAGCTTGAGCGCGTCGGTCAGTTGCGCGCTGACCGACAGGTCGACCAGCGCCTTGCCAGAGAACTTCTGGATCAGGTCGGCGGTCCCGTTGGCCTGGGCGTCGGTCCACTCGCCCGACCAGCGGGCGCGGATCAGGCCGCTGAAGCGCCCCTTGGCGTAGTCGAACGACACGTTGGCGGCGTTCTGCGGCAGGCCATCTTCGAGGTTGATCCGCGATAGGCGCGAGACCTCGGTCAGCTTGGAGCGGGTGACCTTGGTGTCGTTCCAGTTCCAGGCGGCCGTGACGCCGGCGCGCCCGCCGAGAACCTGACCTCGCCAGGAGCCGACGACGTCCACGCCTTGCGTGCGGGTGTCGAACGAGTTGGTGAAGTAGCTGACCGTCGTCAGGCTGTCGGCGCCGGGGACGCCCGCGGCGACCAGTTGGGCGCGCAGGGCCGGCGTCACCGTGAAGTTCGGCGAGACGGCGAAACGGTTGTCGACCTCGATGCGGTAGTAGTCGACGGACGCCGTGAAGCCGCCCTGGCGGAACACCGCGCCCAGCGACAGGTTCTTCGACTCCTCCGGCTCCAGCGGCTTGCCGCCCAGCGCCACCGAGATCGGATTGACCGGCGACAGGCGGCCCGAGGTGAACAGCAGGAGGGTCGTGGTGTTCAGGCCCTGCGAGGTGCGGGTGTTGTTGATCTGGCCCGCGGTCGGGGCGCGGAAGCCGGTCGAGACCGCGCCGCGGAGGGCGAAGTTCGGCGTGAACTCGTAGCGGACCGCGATCTTGCCGTCGGTGGTTTGGCCGAACTCGGAGAAGTCCTCGTGGCGAATGGCGATGTCGGCGCCGAACTTGTCGGTGATCGGCAGGTCAAGGTCGGCATAGGCGGCGTAGCTGGTCTGGTCCCACGACCCGGCCTGGCTGGGCGCGTAGCCGGGGAAACCGTTCGAGCCGCTGGGCAGACCCGCCGCCGCGCCGGGACCGACATCCCAGGAGTAGCGATCGCCCGCCTCGATCTTGTACGTTTCCTTGCGAGCTTCCACGCCCAGCGCCAGGTTCGCCGGCTTGGCCAGGAACGACCACTCAAGCGGCCGCGAGGCGTCCAGATTCAGCGTCGCTTCTTCCTGGATCAGCGAGCCGGCGTCGAAGCTGGTCGGCGATTGCGGGCCGAACGAGGCGTTGATGCTGTTGTTCAGGAAGTAGTCGACCTTGTCGCGGCCCCAGCCGGCCGACACGTCCCACGACCAGCCCTTGGCGTCGCCGCGCAGGCCGCCATTGACCGAGGCGTTGGTCTCGTCCTGGCCGAACTTGGGCGAGAAGCCGGCCGGATAGATCTGGTTCAGCGACCACCCCGGGAACACGGTGCTGGTGCGGTAGGAGCTGTCGGTAGACGGGTTACGCCAGTTAAAGTCGGTGACGCCGTGCAGATCGCTGTAGGTGGCGAAGCCATAGGCCTCAACCGCATCACCGACTGGCAGGACCAGGTTCAGCGAGCCGCGCCAGACTTCGCGGTCAGGCTGGCCCCAGCGTTGGACGGGACTGGGCACCTTGATGTTCGGGTTCGCCGCCTGGAAGGCGATGGCGTCGGGACGCTGGCGCGTCCGCGAGGTGGCCTCGGCGTTGGTGTAGTCCAGCGCGCCCACCAGACTACCGCCGTTGCCGATGGCGAGGCCGTAGCGTGCGCCGATCTCGGTCTTGTCGCCGTCGCCGGCGTAGTAGCGGCCCGTCTGGGCGTAGCCGTCGAAGCCCGTCTTGTCGCTGAGGATGATGTTGATCACGCCGGCGATCGCGTCGGAGCCGTATTGGGCCGAGGCGCCGTCGCGCAACACCTCGATGCGCTCAAGGCCGCTGGTCCCGAGGGCCGCCAGATCGACGCCCTGTTGACCGCGACCACCCAGCACCGCCGAGCGGTGGCGACGCTTGCCGTTGACCAGCACCAGGGTCTGGTCGGGCGAAAGGCCGCGCAGGGTGGCCGGGCGGACAAAGGCTTGGCCGTCGGCGGCCGGCAGGCGCTGAACGTTGAACGACGGCGTCGTGGCCGCCAGCTTGTCCATGATCTCGTCGGAGACGACGCTCTTCAGCGCCTCCTGGCTGACGACGTCCACCGGCGCGGCGGACTCGAAAGCCGTGCGGTCGACGCGGCGGGTGCCGGTGACGACAAGGGTGTCCACCTCCGCAGCCTCGGGGGCCGGCGCCGCCTGCTGGGCGTGGGCTTGGCTGGAAAGAACCAGGGCGAGCACGCCCCAGGCGGCCGTCGTCATGAGTTTCATCGGGAACCTGCGCTGTTTACTGCGGCGCGGGGTAACGGCGGGTCTTGTCAGGTGGACGACAGACGCGTGTTGGTTCGATGAAGGCTCCGAACAGCGTTCGCGCGATATTATACCGAGAGTTGCAGCGCTCGCCCCAGGCGAGACAAAGTCAGTTAAAGCCGCGTCACCATGTCTCGCGAAATGATCGCCAGGCGACCAAAATACCCCTATTCGAATAATGGGTTTGGAGTCATGCTTGCGCCTTCACCAACGACGACTTCAGATCGTCGGGTGTCTGGAGGAAATCGAACGATGGCCCTGCTCGACCACCACCGTTCTCAAGGCCGGCAACATCCCGCCGGCAGCGCACTGTGCTTCGGCGTCACGATCGCTGGCCTTGTCGGCTTGGCGGTGACGATTAGCTGGCTGATGACGCTGGTGAAGTTCTAGGCGGCCAAGCGCTGCCAGACTTGCCGGTCGGCTTCAGCGTTGGTGAGAGCGCCGGCGTTCTGGCGATGCAGCAACGCGCCCATGACTTCCACGCCCAGCTGGACATAGCGAGCCTGCACATCCTCGACGTTGCAGCCGCGCGTGGGCGCCACGAACAGAGCCGCATTGATATCCGGCGCCTTGGCGATGATCAGCGCGGCGAGGCGCTGAGCCCGCTCCACGTCCTTGTGCTGCAGGATCGGCTCTTCTGAAAACAGCTCTTTCCCCAACTCCAGCACGCTGTTCAGCGACAGCTTCGCAAAGCGATCACGCGTCACGGGCGGCGTCACTTCGCTCGGGTCGAAGCTGAGGATGACGTCATTCATCAAGAAAAGCATGGGCGTCACGGGCTGAGCGGCTACGAGCCGGACAGATACCCGATCCGGGCTTTCAGCCGGGTTTAGGATCACGGTTAATGGGGCGCCGGCCTGGTTCGCCACCGATCAACGGCCGTCTCGCGCTGAGTTTGTCCCGTCAGGCCGGATCGGGTTCGACCGGCTCGGTCAGGAAATGCCGCCCCTCGCGGTCCTCGATCTCCACGAGCCACACATCAGGGTCGATGCGCGCCGCGCGCTCGACATAGGCGTCCAGATCAGGCTCGAACGCGGAGCGGACCGGCTGCATCCAGAAGCGCTCGCCGTCGCCCCGCGTCGCCTCGCTGTAGAGCCGAGCGGTTCCGGCCCGGCGATCCACCACCTTGACCAGGACCGCGCCGGCGCGGGTGTCGCCCTTGCGGCCCACGGTGGCGAACGCCCCGCCCAGCTCCGCGCGACGGATCAGCGCGCCCACCCAGATGTCTGTCGAAAGTAGCATGCTAACCGAACCGCAACCCAAGCTGGGCTAGAACCCGCCCTTCGAATGTCTCACCCATAGGCCAATGACGTCCGCAGAGCATCATAAAGGTCGCGCCCGCCACCGTATGGCGGCGGTGGCGCTCGCGGGGATTCTCGCCGCGCCCACGGGACTTTGCGCCGCCGAAGCCGCCGATCAGCTTTACGAACGCACGTTGATGACGACGGCGAACGCGCGATGCGGCCTTTTCGCGCCTCCGATCTCGGCGGCGCTGGACGCCGCCCGCGCCCAGGCCAGGGGCGCCACCCTCCGCTCGGGCGTCAGCGAGCAGCAGGTCTTCGCGCTGGAGCAACGGGCGCGCGCCAAGGCCGGCGCCGCGGCCTGCAACTCCAAGGACCTCACCTTGGCGGCCTCACGGGTCAAAGCCGCTTTCGACGGCTACGCCCAGATGCAGACGATGACCTATCCGGGCGACGTCGCGTCGTGGAAGGCCGATCGGTCTTCGTCGGCGACCATTCCGTTCTGGCGTCTGTCGCAGATGTCGGCGTTCGGCGGCGACCGACTGATGTTCGGCCTGGCCGGACGCAACAAAGCCGTCACCGCCGTCGCCACTTTCGAAAACGGCCAGCGGCCCTACGCCGCCCGGGTGATCTTGCGCGACACCCGCCGCACCTTGGGTCCCTATATCGATCAGCGCTTGGGTCGCGCCTTGAACGGCAAGGTCGCGCCGCGGAACGCCAGCCTGGTGTTCAACGCCGAGACCCGGGAGGAAGCCCCGCCGACCTTGCTGCCCACGGGCGCCAAGACCGGCCTGGCCTTCCGCTTCCCCCTTGCCCTGGCCGACGCCATGTCGCAACTGGATCCGCGCGAGGCGGTGACGATCGAGTTCGTCTTTACCGGCCGTGGGGACGAGATGACCCGCAAAGCCTATGTCGAGGTGGGCGATTTCGCGGCTGGGCGAGCGTTCCTGCATTAGGCCCGCTCGCTTCCGACGGAGGCGTCGGCGGCAGAAAAGTCAGCGCGGGGCGAACGCGATGACGTTGTCGCCCAGACTGGCCGGCGGGGACCTGTCCTCGACCGGCGCTTCCGGCTCCGGCGTCTTGGCGGGTGGCAGCACGGCCAGCAGCACCGGCAGCCGAACCGAGACCGTCGTTCCGGCCCCGAGGCGGCTTTCGATAGCCATCTCACCGCCGTGAAGCTTGGCGAAGGCGCGAACGAGGGACAGCCCAAGACCCGTGCCACGCGCGCGCTGTTCGGCCCCGCCCGCCTGTTCATAAGGCCGGCCCAGCCGCTCCAGGTCCTCGGGGCTGATGCCTACGCCGGTGTCGGCCACGACGATCTCCAGGACGCCGTCATAGCCATCCAGCGTCACGGTCACTTGGCCGCCGCGCGGCGTGAACTTCAGGGCGTTGGAAACCAGGTTGAGGACGATCTGCTTCAGGGCGCGACGATCGGCGTCGACTTCCAGCTCGCCGGGCGGCAGAACGCCGCGGAGCTGGACGCCGGCGCTGTCCGACTGGACCCGCAGCAGGCGCATCGCCGCCTGGATGGCCTCGCGGGCGTCAAAGACGCCGCGCTGCAATTCGAACCGCTCGGCCTCGATCTTGGACATGTCCAGCACGTCGTTGATCAGATCCAGCAGGTGCCCGCCGCTTTCGTGGATCAACTCGGCGTATTCGGCATAGCGATCGCTGAGAGGACCGAACATCCGCGCGCGCATGATGTCGGAGAAGCCCATGATGGCGTTCAGCGGCGTGCGAAGCTCGTGGCTCATATTGGCCAGGAAGCGGGCGCGGCCCGCGGCAAGGCCCTCGGCGTCGGCCCGCGCCTGCTCCAGGGCGGCCGCCCGGTCGCGCTCCGCCGTCACGTCACGCAGTACGCCGACCAGCTGGTTGGGAGCCACGCGCTGAAGGTCCAGCGCCAACAGACGCTCGGCACCCAGCGCCGGAACGAAGTCGAGGCTGGCGGCCCCGTCGCGATGGGCCTGAGCGATGGCTGCGGCGAGCCTCGCCCGATCCGCCGGCGCGGCGGCGTCGGCCAGACCGCGCGTCATCAACTGCTCGGTCGACACCCCCAGCGGCGCCGATCCGCGCACGGTGGTGACCTGTTCATGCCCGCGGACGGCGATCGCCAGGTAAGGCAGGCCGTCCAGAAGGGTCTCGAGCCAACCGATCTCCAAGGCGTCGCGGTCCTCGCGTAGCGCCTGGCGACGGCGACCGATGAGAAGCCCGGCGGCGAGACCCAGCCCCATGGTGACGAGCGCCAAGAAACCCAGAAGGAAGGCCAGCGGCCCGGTCGGAGCCGCCGGCGCCAGGCCGGAAAGCTGGATCAGGGCCGCCACGCAGCCGCCGATCAGGGCCAGAGCGGCGCCTTCGGCCAAGCGCTTGGAGCGACCCATGGTCGAGGCGGCCGCGACCGGCGCCAGACACCAAGCGGCCATCGCGCCGGACACGCCGCCGGTCAGGGCGGCCGCCGAGGCTCCGCCCACGGCCCAAAGCACCAGCAACAAGGATTCGGTCCGCTCGCCCCCGCGCGTCGCCACCAGGGCGGCCAAGGCGGGAACCGCGCCGGCGGCCAAGGCGCTCCAAACCGGCCAAGCGCGGGCGTCGACAATGAACAGCGCCGCGGCGGCCGCCAGGCAGACAGCCCCCAGCCACCCCAGGCGCCAGGCAAGCGCGGGATCGAAGCCCGCCTGCGGGGCGGGACGCCTGATCGAGTCTGGTCGCGCTTCGAGTTCCAAGGCCGGCCGGTTTCGACTGCGGCGGGAGTCGCCGTTCAGGAAGCCTAACGCGAGCGGAAGGTTTCGGCAAAGCGCGCACAATCGTTAAGCGAGGTTAACGGCGGACTTCGCTGTGGACGGAAACGGAATCGTAAGCGCCGTGAGTCATTGTCCAGCTCCAATCGGTACGGACAGAAGGTCCGGGAGTTCGTAATGCCAGAACCGGCGTCCCTGGACGCATCGCTTATCGTACCCTTCGCGGACGCTGCTCCGACCGAGCGTCGGACAGCCGCGGAGGAGCGTCGCCGCGCGGCGCTGGACGATCGCAAGCGGTCCTTCCTGCGTATGGTCAGCCACGAGCTGCGCACCCCTCTGAACGCCGTGATCGGCTTTTCGGAGATTTTGTCGCATGAGCTGTACGGCCCGCTCGGCGCGCCGCAGTATCGCGAATACGCCCAGATCGTCCACGAAAGCGGCGTGAAGCTGCTGAAGCTGGTCAACCAGATCGTCGAGATCGCGCGCCTGGAAGGCCACGTCACCGACATCAAGATGACGCCCGAGAGCCTCGACGAGGCCCTGGAAGACGTGATCGAGGGCCTGCGTCCGGAAATCGCCCGCCGCGAGGTCATCATCCACATCATCGGCCAGGGCGCCCTGCCCCTGGTCATCGCCGACAGCCGGGGCCTGCGCACCATGCTGTCGAACCTGCTTCAGAACGCCGTGACCCACTCGCCGGCCGGCGGCGTTGTGCACGTCGCCGCGGGCCGGATCGGCGCCGAGGTCGAGGTGACCATCCGCGATCAGGGTCCAGGCGTCGACAGCGCCGAATTGCCGCGCCTGCTTCAGCCCTTCGAGCAGGGCGGCTCGCCCCTGACGCGGGCGAACGAGGGCGTGGGCCTGGGGCTTCCGATCGTTGATCTGCTGTCGCGCGCCATGGGCGGGCGGCTGAAGCTCTCGTCCAGCCTTGGCGCGGGCTTCCTGGCGCGACTGATCCTGCAGGCGGGCTGATCGCCACGCCACGCTTGCCTTGGAGGGGTGAAGGCGCCTAAACGCCCGCCCATGACCAACCCGATCAACGCCGCCCTCGACGAACTGGCCGACGAGTTCGAACTGCTCGGCGACTGGGAAGAGCGCTATCGCTACGTGATCGAGCTCGGCAAGGACCTCGCGCCGCTCACCGACGCCGAGCGCTCCGAGGAGAACAAGGTGCGCGGCTGCGCCAGCCAGGTCTGGCTGGTCACCGAGCCCCAGGCCGACGGAACCCTGGCGTTTCGCGGCGACAGCGACGCCCACATCGTCAGCGGCCTGGTGGCCATCATGCTGCGCCTCTATTCCGGCCGCGCGCCGGCCGACATCGTCGCCTTCGACGCCAAGGCCGCCCTCGATCGCCTGGGCCTTTCGGAGGCCCTGTCGTCACAGCGCTCCAACGGCCTGAAGTCGATGGTCGGCCGCATCCAGCGCGACGCCCAGGAGGCGCTTGGAAACCTTGGCTAGGTATCGCGTCGCCGCCCTTTATCGGTTCACGCGGTTCGAGGATCCGGCCGCGATCCAGGGGCCGCTCGCCGCCCTGTGCTGTAGCCTGGGCGTGAAGGGCACCCTGCTTCTGGCCCGCGAGGGGATCAACGGCACGATCGCGCGGGCGAGGACGCCGCCATCGAGGCGGTTCTGGCCCACATTCGCGCCCTGCCCGGCTGCGCCGATCTCGCGCCAAAGACCGCCTGGGCCGAGCGCATGCCGTTCTATCGGATGAAGGTGCGGCTGAAGAAAGAGATCGTCACCCTGGGCGAGCCCGACCTCGATCCGACGGATCCAGGGACCTATGTCGCTCCCGCCGACTGGAACGCGCTGATCAGCGATCCCGACGTCGTGGTGATCGACACTCGCAACGACTACGAGGTCGGCGTCGGCCGGTTCGAGGGCGCGGTCGATCCGAAAACCGCCAGTTTCTCGGAGTTCCCCGCCTGGTTCCGCCAGTACCGACAAGACCTTGAGGCCGCACGCGCTCCCGACGCGCCGCCTCTGAAGGTCGCCATGTACTGCACCGGCGGCATTCGCTGCGAGAAATCGACCGCCTTCCTGAAGGCCGAAGGCGTCGAGCAGGTCTTTCACCTGAAGGGCGGCGTTCTCGACTATCTGGAGCAGGTGCCCGAACCCGAAAGCCTTTGGCGGGGCGAGTGCTTCGTGTTCGACGAGCGCGTCGCGGTCGGGCATGGCCTGGCGCCAGGAACCCACGCGTTGTGTCGCGGCTGCCGCATGCCGGTCAGTCCAGAGGACCAGGCCTCGCCGCTCTATGTCGAGGGCGTCTCGTGTCCCGCCTGCCATGACCAGCGGACCGAGGAGCAAAAAGCCCGCGCGGCCGAGCGTCACCGTCAGGCCCTGCATTGCGAGGCTCTGGGCATCGACCATGTCGGCGCGACGTTGCCAGCCAAATCGGGCTGAACCGTTCGCATCGCCCCCGCGTTGACACGGCTCCCCTTCCCTCATCGAGGAGCCGCCCCATGCACACCAACGAAGATCACATCAAGCTCGTCAACGGCCTGGTCGAGACCACGATCGACAGCGCCGACGGCTATGCCGAGGCCGCCAAGGACGCCGACAACAGCCGCTACAAGGATCTGTTCGAACGTCGCGCCGAGGAACGCCGCTCGGTCGCCTCGGAACTGCAGGACGAAGTTCGTCGCCTCGGCGGCGAGCCCAAGGACGACGGCACCATCCTGGCCGCCGCCCACCGCGCCTTCCTGAACCTGAAGGACGCCATGTCCAAGGGTGACGAGGCCGTGGTCAACGAGGTCGAGGCCGGTGAGGACCACATCAAGGCCAAGTACGAAAAGGCCATGCAGGACGCGGACGTCGATCCTCAGACCCGCGCCGTGATCGAACGCGCCTGGACCTCGGTCAAGTCCGGCCACGACCAGATGCGCGACATCAAGCACATGCTGAAGCACTAGGCTTCAAGCCGGATCTGGAAGGGCGGGGCCGGAAGGTCCCGCCCTTTCTCATATTTGCGTCAGGCGCCGCGACACCGCATATGAAGACCATGGAAGACGCGCCGCGCCCCGCCTCCGCCGAACGTCTCGTTCTCGACGAGCGGCAGGTGAACCTGATCGCCAAGGCCCTGGCCGAACCGCGCCGCCGCCAGATCCTGAAGGAGATCGGCGCCGCCGCCGATCCCACGCCCTGCGGCGACGTGGCCCAGCGTCACCCGATCAGCGCCGCCACCCTCTCCCACCACATGAAGGAACTTGAGCGCGCCGGCCTGATCCGCGTCTGCCGGCAAGGCAAGTTCGCGTTCATGGCCCTCCAGCGCGACGTGCTGAACGCCTACCTGGCGCAGCTGGCGGAGATTTAAGCCCGCATCAGCAGGCTCGACCAATGCTTGCCTTCCACTCGCGCTCCCGGCAACCTCAACGCAAGATTGAGGTGGGAGCGATCGTTCGTGTCGTTGGGTCAAAGAGCGGCGTGGGTCGCTGCAGCCGCCGCTCTATGTGCGTGGACAACCTGTTGGGCCCAAGAGGCTGAGACGAACGGCAAGGGCCAGGGCGCGACCGCTGCGACTGAGCAAACAGGCCTGTGGAGACGCGCCGAAAGCGAGCATTTCGTCGTCTACTCCTCCCAAAGCGAAAATCTGATCCGCCGCTACGTCGCCATGCTCGAGGACTTCGACAGCCTCCTGCGCCTTCTGCACGGCAAGGTCGACGCTGAAACGCCTCGCAAACTGCCCGTCTATCTGGTGTCGAGCACCCCAGAGATGCGGCGCGTGTTGCCGGACGCTGTAGACGGTCTGCGAGGCGTCTACCTAACGCCGTTGGAAGACATCTTCGTCGTCGCCATACGCGCAGATAACGACCGGTATGACCGCAACAACGGCGACGACGTGGTGCTCCACGAATACACGCACCACTTCGTCGCCCAGTATTTCCCCGCGGGCTATCCCGGCTGGCTGACGGAAGGGCTCGCGGAGTATTTCATGACCGTCGACCTTCAGCCGGAAAAGGTGCTGGTCGGCGACTTCAACCGCAGTCGCGGCTATTCCCTCATGAACACCAAGTGGGTCCCGATGGCGGATCTGCTGTCGAAAAGGCCTGATCAGGTCGCCGAAAGCGACCGTAACGCCTTCTACGCCCAGTCCTGGTTACTCACCCACTACATCTGGAGCGACAGGGACAGACGCTCGCGCATGACGAAATATCTGGACGCCGTACATGACGGCGCTCATCCCATGAATGCCTGGCAAACCGTGTACGGCCAGGACGAGAAGACGTTGGAAAAGACCCTGACCGCCTACACGGACAAGCTGTCGGGGCTGGAGTTGAAGCGCACGCCGCCCCCGCCTCCCAAGATCACCTTCTCACGCATGCCGGCCGGCGCGGACGATCTGATCCTGGAAGTCCAGCAACTGAAACTGGACATTCCTCCGGCCAAGGGTCCCGCCTTTCTGGCCAAAATACGCAAGATCACCGCCAAGCGGCCCAACGAGTTCTACAGCCGCCGTGTCATGGCCCGCGCCGAATGCGACCTGGGCGACCGCAAGATCTGCGAAGGGATGCTGAAGGGCTTGCTGGACGAACGCTCGCAGGACCTGGAGACCTTGCAGATCATGGCGGCCAGTCGCCTGTCGACGGCGCGGCAGGCGATCCGCGACAAGGCCAGCCGAGAGCAAGTCCAGGCGATCTACGCTGACGCCGCGAGCTATCTCGGACGGATCCACAAGATCGATCCCAACGACTACATGGCCTTGTTCGGCTACGCCCAGACCAAGGGGTTCGATGTGGTTCCTTCGGAGAACACGCTGAACGTTATCAGCCGAGCGGCGGAAATCGCGCCTCAAGCGTCCCTGATCCGCATGACCGCCGCGCGCCTGTTCATCCAAGCCCGGGAATATGAGGCCGCCTGCGAGATGCTGGCGCCGGTGGCCGGCAATCCCCATGGCGGCGCTCGCGCCAGGTACGCCGCTCAGTTGATGGCCGAGTTGCGGGACAAGCCCGACGGCGAGGCGCTGTCGGGAGCGCCGCTGGCGAGCGCCTTCGCCGCGAACGGCTAAGACGCGTCTCCGTCGTCAGGCCTGGGTGTTCGGGGCCAGACGCCCCTCAGGGCCGCCCTGCTGGGGCGAAGCCATCGCGCGATCTTTCGACTTCACCCGGCTGCGGCGCAGGAAATAGAGGCCCGCCAACAGGGTGCACGCCGCGCCCACCAGACTTGTCGCGTAGATGCTGGCCACGAAGAAATTGAGCCAGTCCAGCGCGACCATGGCGAAGTTGCGCCAGATCAGCAGGGCAACGCTGCCCAGATAGCCGGAGGCGTCCGCCACATAGATCAGGAAGCCCGCCGTGCCGACTTGCCCGCTATAGGCGACCATGCGGTCGAACAGCATGGCGTTGAACGGGGTGTAGGCCATGTAGATGCCCGCCCCCGTCAGGATCATCCAGGTCAGCGGCGACAGCATGTGCGCCTGGAAGGCCAGGGTCGACAGACCCAGCGTGACGAAGCCCACCAGGATGACGCCATGCATGACCAGAAGGGCGCGTAGATTGTCCCGCACCAGCATCACCGCGCCCAGGACGCCCAGCGCGATCACCGCCACCGGCAATTCGCTGGCCGTGAACACGTCCGAGGCCTCGCCAAAGCCCAAGGTCGTCCAGATCTCGGCGGCGAAGTTGTCGCGGAAGTCCCGCAACGCCGTCAGCAGGATGTAGGACAGCACGAGCAGGACGATCCCTGGGGCGTAGGTCGCCAGGAAGGCGCGGCGCTGGGCGCTATCCATGGGCTGTCGGCGCACGCGGGCCGCCTCGTCCTCGGCGTTGGGCGGCGGAAGCTGGGTGAGCGCCCAGACCGAAACGGCCAGCAGGGGCATGAAGACCGCGCCCGTGGCGGCCGGCATCCAGAAGGCCGAGACGTGGATGTCGCTCATCAGCCACTTGCCGACTGACTTCACCACGCCGGAGGACAGGATGAAGCTGGCGCAGAGGATGGCGCCCAGCACCTCGGAGGTCCGCCGCCCCTCCATATATCCGAACACCAGTCCCCAGATCATGCCCAGCGGCAGCCCGTTCAGGAACAAGGCCAGGACGTTCCACGGCGCCGGGATCATCGCGAAGGCCAGCAACGCGAGCCACGAAGCGCCGATCAGCCCGAGAATGGCCGCGCCGCGGCGCGCGGGGGCGATCTCGGAGATGACCTTGACGCCGATGAACTTGGACGCCGCGTAGCCGATCACCTGAGCCAGGACGAGGGCGATCTTGTAGTCGATCGCGAAGCTCCAGCCCTCGACCACGCCAAAGGTCGCCGCCGCGAACGGCTTGCGAAAAGCGTACATCGAGAAGTAGGCGCAGAAGCCCGCAAGGCCGGCGAACAGGGCGAATGCCAGCGGATGAGCGCGCTCGAGCCAGCGCCGAGGACCAGATGTCATGGGAACGCCCCCTGATGAAGCGCTCTGGTCTATACCATCGACATGTCGGCTCGATGACGCTCCGACGCCCCTACCGGACGCGGATGTCCACGCTTACGGTCAGGGCGTCGTGACGCCAGTACTCACGGTCGAACTCCACCACATTGCCCTGGGCGTCGTAACAGGTGCGGACCAAGCTAAGGCCCGGCAGACCGGACTTCACGCGCAAGGCCTCGGCCTCGCCGCGCGTCAGGGCGCAGGGCCGCATGTCGACCTTGTTCCGCGCGACGCCAATGCCATAGACCGACTTCAGGACGCTGGTCAGGGAGCCGTTCAGATCGTGCTCGATCAGGCCGGGCGCGCGCGCCGCGTCGACGATGATGCTCTCGATCAGCACGGCCCGGCCGTCGATCGAGCGACGCCGGTGGATCCAGTACATCGGCGCGCCCACCGGCCGCGAGAAGATCTGGGCCAGCACGCCGTCGCAGGCGATCTCGACCTTGCTGAGCGTTTCGGTCTCGGGTCGCCGGCCTTGCGCCTCGACATAGGACATGAAGCCTTCCCAGCGGGTCGGATCATAGACCACCGGCGGCGGGGAGACGTACCAGCCGCTGCGGTCCTTGCGATAGATGATCCCCTCGGCCTCGAGCTGAAAGAGCGCCTCGCGCACCGTACCGCGGGCCACGCCGCCGCCGATCTGCAACTGGCGTTCGGACGGCAGCCGCTCGCCGGGCTTGAACTCTCCAGCCGTGATGCGGGCGGCGATGTCGTCGCGCACGCCGATATACTGAAGACTGTCGGGCTGTTGCATCGAACGACCTGGCCGGCGGTCGAATCCGCCGGGCGCAAGGATGTGAGGGGAGGCGCCCCCGGGTCAAGGAACCGATCGGCTTCAAGCGCCTGACATGGCGATGTCATGAAAGGTTCGCGATCAAACGCTTCAATCTGGTCTATACCAAACTGGATTTGAGAGGATTGGGTCATGGCGACCAACCGACGCTCGTTCCTGCGCGCCGCCGCCGCTGGCGCCACCTCCAGCCTGCTCCACACCACCATCGCCCGCGCCTTGGCGATCCCGGCGCGCCATCGAACCGGCACGATCATGGACGTCGAACACGTCGTGATCTTCATGCAGGAGAACCGAGCGTTCGATCACTACTTCGGAACGCTGAACGGCGTGCGGGGGCTGGGCGACCCGCGTCCGCAGCGGTTGCCCGGCGGAGCCTCTGTGTGGCGCCAGCCCAGCCGGGAGCATCCCGACGGTTTCGTCGCGCCGTTCCATGGCGACGCCTCGGTCACCAACGCCTACACGGTCGACGGCTCAGACCAGGGCCACCAGGCGGCGATCACCATCGTCAACGGCGGGCGCTATGACCAGTGGGGTCACTCGGGCGAGCTGCACAAGCGGATGGTTTACTACAAGGCCTCCGACCTGCCCTTCTATCACGCGCTGGCCAGCGCCTTCACCGTCTGCGACGCCTACCACTGCTCGACCCTGACCCAGACCTACCCCAACCGCCTGCACCTGTGGACGGGCTGCAACGGCGGCGGGAAGGTCGGCGGCGATCCCGAGATGAGTAACTACGGCGAGGACGAGACGCCCAGCGCCGACATGGCCACCGACAAGGTCATGGCCAAGGGGCCGTACGACTGGACGACCTACGCCGAACGGCTCGAGGCGGCCGGGATAAGTTGGAAGGTCTATCAGGAGTACGACAACTTCGGTGACAACATCCTGTCGGTGTTCAAGCCGTTCCGCCCCTGCGCCAAGGATTCGTCCTTCTACGCGCGGGGTCGATCTTGGGTGTCGGAGCACAAGACCGGCGCCGACCGCACCCGCTCGGACGGCGAGCAACTGGTCGAGGCCTTCCGCGCCGACGTCGCCGCCGATCGCCTGCCCCAGGTCTCCTGGATCGTCACCGCCGCCGACCTTTCCGAGCACCCCCAGGCCGAGCCCTCCAAGGGCGAACATGTCTGCGCCGAGCTGATCAAGGCGCTGGTCGATCATCCCGAGGTGTTCGCCAAGACCGTCTTCATCGTCAATTACGACGAGGCCGGCGGCTTCTATGACCACATGCAGCCGCCGATGCCGCCGCTGACCCCGCAACAAGGCTGGAGCTCGGTCTCGGTCGCCGGCGAGAGCAAGGACTACGGCCAGGCCGACGTCGCGAACAAGGGCGCTCACCCCCTGGGCCTGGGCATCCGCGTGCCGGCCATCGTCGTCTCGCCCTGGACGCGCGGCGGCTTCGTCTGTTCGGAGGTGTTCGACCACACCTCGACCCTGCGCTTCCTGGAGCGGCGCTTCGGCGTGCGCGAGGAGAACATCAGCGATTGGCGCCGCACCATCTGCGGCGACCTCACCTCGGCGTTCGATTTCGCTGCGCCGAACCAAGACTGGGCGACCGTGACCCTGCCGGCGACGGCGGACTACATGCAGCGCGTGGCGCGTTCCAAGGCCGCGCCGAGCCTGCGTATCCCGACCATCCAGACGGCGTCGATCCAGGACGGACCGCAGCGCGGCGCGCGCGCCCTGCCCTACCTGCTGTCCGCCGACGCGCGGGTGAAGGACGGCAAGGTCTGGATCGATCTGGTCAACGCCGGGCGCGCCGGCGCGGTGTTCCAGGTGTTTGACAACACCGACCGGGACGGCCCCTGGCGCTTCACCCTGGCGCCTGGCCAGGCCTATGCGGCGGGTCATTGGAACCACGCCGGCCGCGCGCCCGGCCCCTATGACCTCACCGTCCACGGCCCGAACGGCTTCTACCGTCGCTTCGCGGGGGACGCCTCGCGCTCTCAGCCCTCGATCAAGGTCTTGCCGGACGCGCGCTCGCGGCTGGTTCTCCAGCTGACCAGCGAGCGCGCCGGCCTCGTCATCGCCGAGATGGACCAAGCCTATCCGCTATCGGAAGGCGAGGCTCGCCAGACCGTGGGCCTCAAGCCCGCGCGCGCGGTTCAGGCGGCTTGGGACCTTCGCGGCAGCGACCATTGGTACGACCTGACGCTGACCCACCCGGACGACCCCACCTTTCTTCAGCGCCTGGCCGGCCACATCGAGACCGGTCGCGCCAGCCGCACCGATCCCGGCATCGGGCGCATGCGCCTCTAGAGCCTCTACCTGACGGATATCGCATGACCACCAGTTCCCCGGCCGACGCGTTCCTGGCCGAGATCACCGACCTCTTCACGCGCCTCGGCGGCCTGCACTACGGAGAAGACGTCACCCAGATGGAGCACGCCCTGCAGGCGGCGCATCACGCCAAGCTGGACGACGCCCCTCCCGCCCTGGTCGCGGCGGCCCTGCTGCACGATATCGGCCACCTGATGCAGAAGATCGGCGAGGACGCCGCCGACCGTGGCATCGACACCCGTCACGAACAGATCGGCGCTGGCTATCTGGCTCGCGTCTTCGGCCCCGAAGTGACCGAGCCGATCCGCCTGCATGTGGCCGCCAAGCGCTATCGCGTCGCCGTCGACCCCGCCTACGGCAGCCGCCTCAGCGACGCCTCGCAGCAGAGCCTTGCCCTGCAGGGGGGCCCGATGAACGCCGATGAGATCAAGATCTTCCTGGCCGACCCGTTCGCGGCGGCGGCGCAGAAGCTGCGCGGCTACGATGAGGCCGGCAAGGATCTGGACGCGGAGGTCGCGAACTTCGAGACCTATCGCGCGCTGCTGCGCGGCCTGATCGACCAGGCCGGCAAGCTCTAGACGGGTCGGTCGCCCCGCGCGATGCGGGCTTCGATCTCAGCCAGCGCCGGGCCCAGCTCGGCGATGGTCTCGACCACATAGTGCGCGCCGGCGTCCGCCAAGGCCTTGGCGGACGCGGCGACGCGCGCGGCGCGCTCCTCGACCGGCAGGGCGGCCAGCGCCGTCTCGCTCAGGCCCACGCCGTTGCCGGACGCCGAGACTCCGACAGCCCAGGCGCCGGCCTCCAGGCCCTCGGTGATCCCCACCACCGCGTCGTCGACCTTGACGCAGGCCCGCGCCGGCCAGGCGCCCAGCGCGACCAGCGCCTTCCACATCATCAACGGCGACGGACGGCCCTCGGCCGTCTCGCCCGCGCAGACCACGACCTCCGGCGCATAGCCCTGGTCGGTCGCCAGCGGCAGGATGTCGGCCATCATCGGGCGCGTGTAGCCGGTGGTGGAGCCGATCTTCACGCCGCGCGCGCGCAGGCCCGCGGCCAACTCGGCCGCGCCTGGGATCAAGGTCGAGCAGTCGCGCGCCGCCGCGCGCATCTTGGGCTCGACGGCGTCGTGCAGACGATCGACATCCGCTTCGTTGCTCGACTGGCCGTAGCGCGCCAGCCAGCCCTCGGCCACGCGCGGCATGGCCAGCAGGGCGCGGACATGATCACGCTTGGCCCGCCCCATGTCGCGGCGCGCCTCGGCCTCGGTGATCTCGACGCCGGCCTCGGCGAACACCTCCCGCAAGGCCAGGACCGGCGCGCAGCAGCCAAAGTCGATCATCGTGCCGGCCCAGTCGAACACGACGGCCTGGATAGGGCTGTGGCTCACGCGAAGGCTCCGTCGGAAAGGTTCAGCAAATCGTCGGCGACGGTTTCCGCCAGCCCGAAGGCCGTCGAGGCTCCGGTCCCGCCCGTCACCACGACGAGTCGAACGCCCGGCATGGGCGTCTCGACCAGGCTATGCCCCTCGGCCGAGGCGTAGGTCCCGGTCCAGCGTTCGAGGACCATCGGCGGCGCCTGGCCGAACACCTGCGCAAACTCGTCGAGGATCAGGGCGTCAACGTCGTCTCGCGCGAACGGATCGGGCGTTAGCGCATAGTGATGGCTGTCGCCGACGACCAGCGAGCCGTCAGCGCTCTGGACGACGATCAGGTGGACGCCGTGCTCCAGATGCGCCGGCTGCTCGGCTTGAAGACGGGCGCGCAGGGCCCTGGCCTCCGGCAGATCGGCGTAGCCGAGATAGCGGACAAGTCCGAGGTCGGACATGACGGGCGCCGGCAGACGCCAGCCCGGATCGGCCAGTCGTAGCATCTGCAGCTTGCAGCGCGTCACGCCCGCGCGGGCGAAGCTGTCGGGAAACAGGGTCACCAGATCATCGCCGGGACAGACGACGATGGCGTCAGCTTCGATGGCGCCGACGGACGTCTCCAGCCGCCCGGTCTCGACACCGCGAACGGCCGCGCCGCGCAGGAACGCAACGCCATGCGCGGCCTCTAGCCAGGCCGCCAGACGCGGGATCGCGCTACGCGACTCCACGCGCAGATCGACGCTGCTGGTGAGGCCGCCGAGACCCCCCCCTCGCGTCGGGAGCCGATCGCCGAGCGCTTCGGCGTCTCGCCACGCGCAGCCGTCGGCCATCTCGGTCTCCAGAAAGGCTTCGAGCACCGCCTTGGCTTCGGGGCGTCGGGCGATCATCGTCAGGCCGCGCTGAAGAACCTCGACCCCCGCGGCGTCGGCGACTTCGCGCCAGACGTCCGCCGACCGGCGCGCGTGGCGCCAGACCGCGCCCCGCGCCTGCCCGGTCACGGTCACGAAGCCGAAATTGCGCACCGAAGCGCCGTTAGCCTGGGCGTCACGGTCCACGACGACCACACGCTTGCCCAGCCGCGCGGCGGCCAGGGCGTGGGCCAGCCCCACGATACCCGCGCCGACGACGGCGACGTCGAAACCTTGCTTCAAGACAGACCTTCCCGTTGGCGCGCCGCGTCTTCGGCGACCAGATGCCGCAGGACGCGCTTCTCCAGCACCAGCATCGCGCCGGCGCCATTGGTCCGCATCACTAGACCGTCCGCCAGCGGATGAGCCGCTTGGCGGACCGCCATCGCCAAACGCTGAAACTCCCAAGCCGCATCCCCATCGACGCCGTGCAAGGCGCAGAGCTGCCGCCAGTCGAACGCGAAGCTGTCCAGCAGTTGGGCGAAGCGCGCGGCTCTCTGCTGCGCTTCCCGCCCTTCGACGGCGACCGCCAGCTCGCCCTTCAGGTCGTCGAGCAGCCACTGAACCTCGGCGGCCGGCATGATGGGCGAGCGCTGATTGATCTCGGTCAGCAGCGGATGATCCGCGTTCGGATCCCAGCCCGCCTTAGGCCACTGCCCCCTCGGCGGCGGGGGAGCCTGGACGAACCGCCAGAAAGCCGCCGTGCCGGTCGTGTCGGCGACCAGGTGGATGCGTTCAAAGCTGGCGTTGTTCTCGACATGATGCCGTCGCCAGTTGTCGAAGACCCAGGCCTCGCCGGCGCCCATATGCACGACCTCGCCGTCGCAGTGGAAGCGGACTTCCGGCCAGGTGAAGACCGGGATGTGCAGGCGCACACGCGTATGCCAGTGGTAGTTGATGTCGGCATGTTCCGGCACGCCCGCGCCCGGCGCCAAGCGCATCAGCCGCGAGCGGCTCCAGACGACGCCGAAACCCGCCAAGGCCTGCTTCAGGTAGGGCATGGCTTCCAGCCAGGGCGTCGCCGCCATGCGGCCGTGCACCCCGTCGTTCTCGCCGCCCCCGGTGGTGATGAGGCGGACGGCGCTGTTGCCTGGAACCTGATCGGGATGCGCGACCCAGGCCTCGGCCGGCAAGGCCGCGACCTCGGCCTGCAAGCGCTCGACGTCGAACAACAGGGGCAGTTGAAAGAAGGGTCGTGAAAGCCGCATGGGTCAGACCGTCTCCGTCCGCGGATCGCCCAGCGCCGCGCGCAGCGGCTCAAGCCATGGCGCGTAGCGCTTCCACTGCTCCAGCCCCTCCCGCCCGATAGGCTGGCGAACCTGTTCGGAGCTGGGCGTGCGGATGCCGCGGCGCGTCTCGTGGAAGCGCAGGCACTGCGGCTCGAAGTCCAGCCCGCCATGGGCCAGCATCCGCCGCGTAGCGCCTTCAAGATCGTCGACCACGTCCTCGTAATGAACGCGGAGCACACGTCCGGGCAGCACGCTGTCCCAGTGCCGCATCAAATCCAGATAGATCCGGTAGTAGCCGGCGATGTCGTCCAGGCCATAAGTGAACTCCTGGTTGGTCGTCCCGAACAGCTGCTTGAAGTTGCTGAAGCAACAGGCCATCGGCTCGCGCCGTACGTCGATGATCGTCGCCTTCGGCAGGATCAGATGGATCAGCCCGATGTGCCAGAAGTTGTTGGGCATCTTGTCGAGGAAGAACGGCCGCCCGAGCCGACGATAGGCCCGCGTCTCGTCCAGGAACCGCTCTCCTAGCGCACGCGCCTGCGCGGCGGTCAGGTCCAGCAGCGCGGCGGGATCGGCCGGCAGGCCGCAATCGGGATCGCGGCCGCACAACTCGCCCGCATACCGGCCGATCTCGGTCAGCTCGTGCGTCCCCTCGATCTGGGAATGGGACGCCAGGATCTGCTCGATCAGCGTCGAGCCCGAACGCGGCAGGCCCAGGACGAAGATCGGCGCCGGATCGTCAGCGCCCCAGCCGACGCGACGGGCGAAGAGCTCCGCGGTCAGGACCTCCTTTAGGCGCTCGGCGCAGCGTTCGGCGACGTCGGGCCGATAGCGACTGGACGCGCGGCGAAGGGCGTTGCCCCCTGCGTAGAAGCCCCATGACTCCGCATAGTCGCCGTGGTCCTCCAGCGCCTTGCCGAGGGCGAAGCGAAGATAGACCCGATCCATGTCGGCGAGCGCCGGCGCGGCCTCGGCGGCGCGCATGCGAACGATGTCGTCGTCAGTGAAGCGATAGGTCTTGAGGTTGGCGAGACTGAACCAGGCGACGCCGTAGTCCGGCCGTGCGGACAAGGCGGCGCGATAGTCGGCGACCGCCGCGGCGCCACGTCCCATCGCCTTCAGCGCATTGGCCCGCCACAGACGGAGGTCGGCGATCTCGTCCGCCGACTCGCAGGGCGCCGCCAGCAGTCGCGCATAGAGGTCGATCACCGGCTCGAAGTCGCCAAGTCCAAGGCAGGCCACGCCGTAGAGCTTCAGGAACGCGCGGCTATCGGGCGCGTCGATCAGCAGCCGCTCGGCCTCGCGCCGGGCTAGACGGTGCTTCTGCCCCTGCAGCAGGACCATGGCGTAGTCGAAACGCGCCTCGTGATAGTCCGGCGCCTGATCGAGGATCGCCGCCAGCACGGCCTCGGCGTCCTCCAGCGCCCCGCGCTCGAGACGGATGCGCGCCAGCAGGCGCAGGGCGCCGACGCTCTCGCCCGCAGCACGCAGATGATCCTTCAGAACCTCTTCGGCGGGCTCAAGATCGCCGTCGGCCAGCAGGCTTTGCGCCACGACGATGGCTTGCGGGAGCTGCTTCAGCCCGGCGAGCCGCTGGGCCGCCGTGTCCGCGTCGGCAAGCTCGCCCCGCAGGCGGTGGAGTTGCTCCAGCATGTCCCAGCAGGCCGGAAGCGCCGGGTTTAGCGCCACGGCCTCGCGCAAGGCGGCGATCGCCGCCGAGCCGTCCCCCAAAGCGATCAGGCATTGCGCCCGCTCCTGATGGAGACGACCGAAGCGCGGGTGCTCGGCCCGGAGGCGATCCAGCAGCAACAGAGCTTCAGCGACCTGCCGCTGCTCTCGAAGCATCCGCGCCTCGCGCAGCAGAGCCTCGCGCTGGTCCAGGTCCTGGGACGGGATCACGGCGCGGCGCTCGCGCGCAGGAAAGGCGCCAGCCAGTCGGGATCCGGCTGGTCGGCGTCGTAGTACTCGAAGATCAGGTGGATGCGGTCGGCGTCACCGTCATTGCGAACCCAGTGGGGCCCGAGATTGTCGACCTCGACCGCCTCGCCTTCCGGGAAGTGATGCTCGGCGCCGCCGAACAAAGACACGACGCCAGGATTGGTCGTCAGCGGCACGTGGATCTTGTGCGGCCACTTGGCGGCGGGATTGGCGTCGATGTGCGGATGGATCACTCCGCCCGGCGGCATTCGCGCCAGCATCACCCGAGGAAAGACGCCTCGCGCATAGCCGTAGTCGCGAACAGCGTGCGCCAGTACCGGCTCCAGCAGACCTCGCCAAGCCGTCCAGGCCGGGCGATCGTGCGAACCACGCCAGTCGCGCGGACTGTCGACAAAGCGGAAGACGATGTGCCGGGTCGCGTCCAGCACTTCGAACTTGTTGGGCTTGGCGGCGTTCTCGGCGGCCCAGACGTCCTCGGGGATCGCCGCAACGGCCGCGCGAAGCGCCGTGATGTCGACAGGACCCAAGGGGCGCACTGTCCGGGTCTTGCGCGGATTGGCCGTCAGCTCGAGCCGCGCCGCGCTCATCGCACGCCCTCGAAGTCGTAGCCGAACAGCTCGAGATCCTGGGCGTAGCGCGCGGCGACGCCGTCGATCAGCGCTTGATCGTAATAGGCGCGGTAGTCTTCGTGATGGGTGCCGTTGACGCGATCCAGAGGGCGCGGGGCGATACCGATCCGATCGCAGAGGGCGTCGTAGGAGCCCTGCATGTCCTCGACCCGTCCGACCTGATCGGCCAGCAAGGTCTCGCCGTCATCGTCGACGAGCAGCCAAGCCTGCGGCTGGAACAGGATGTGTCCCTCGGGCGGATCCACGCACAGGAAGTGGCGCATCGCCTCTCGCGGCTGACGCTGAAAGACGTCGCCGCCACGCAGCATGAAAGCGCAGTACGAGACGAACCGGTCGAATGGATTGCGCACGAAGGCGAACTTGAAATAGGCCGCGAAGGCCTCCTCGCCGAGGTAGGGCCGCACCTGGCGCAGCGACAGGTGACCATGCTGGATCGCCGCGAGCTCGGACCAGGGAAAGCGCTTGTTGACGAACAGGCCGACCTGCTCGACGTCCTCGTCCCCCATCTGCTCGCGCAAGGCCTGTCGCACGGCGTGGGTGCCGGTCTTGGGCACGGCGGCGAAGATGAAGCGGTGTCGATGGGAAACGATCATGTCTTCCGCACGCACGGAAAAGCGCCCCGCTCAGAGAGCGAGGCGCCGTCCGTGGTCCTGGTTAGAACTTATAGCGGAGGCCAACCATGTAGGTGGAGCCGCTCTGGGTCTGGTTATAGAGGTACTCGTTCTGACCCCAGAACTGCGTGTCCTTCTGGTTCGTCAGATTGATCGCGTTCAGCGTGACCTGGAGGGCCTCGGAGACGTTGAAGAACGCCGAGGCGTCCACATAGGTGGATCCCTGGAACCCGCGGGTGCTGGCGCTCATCAGGCTGTCGCTGTGACCGGTGAACCACTTGTTGCGATGGCTCATGGAGCCGCGCAGGCCCCAACGCTCGGTCTCGTAGTAGAGCGTGGCGTTGTAGCTGGTGTTCGAGATCCCGGTGAGCGCCTCGTCGGCGTCCACGTAGGTGTAGTTCACCACCGCGCCGAGCTTGTCGAACGGCGCCGGCAAGAACGAGAATTGGCCCTGCGCGGCCAGCTCCACGCCGGTCAGCTGCTTGGTGCCCGCGACATTGATCGGCATCTCGAACTCTTTGACGATCGAGTTCGCCGTCGCGCCCGGGATCGTGGTGTAGGGCACGCCCGTCTGGCTGAACGGCACGTTTTCGAGCGTCTGCGTGCCGATGAAGTTCTTGATGCTCTTGTGGAACACGCTCGCCGAAAGCAGCCCGTCCTGGCCGAAGTAGTACTCGGCCGCCAGATCCAGGGTGGTGTCCTTGAAGGGCTTCAGGTTGGGATTGCCGCGCGAGGCGGTGATGTCGCCGGTTTCGGACTGGAACGCGCTGCCCTTGGCCGCCATCGAGCCCAGGCCCGGACGGTTCAGGTTCTGGGTCGCCGAGAAGCGCACCTGAACCTCAGGCGTCAGCTCCACAACCGTGTTCAGGGCCGGCAGAACGCCCGAATAGCTGCCCTTCACGTCCGTCGTGCCCAGATACGCGTAGTTGTCGCCCTGGATCCAGCCGGTGCCGTGGGTGTCGGTCTGATAGCCGCGCAGGCCGATATTACCTCGGAAGCGCTTGCCCATCAGCTCGCTGTCCCAGTCCGCCTGAACGTACTCGGAGACGGTCTCTTCCGAGGTCTCGTAGACGTTCTCGATGTCCTGCAGCGCGCCGCCCGTGCCGTCCTTGTTGGGACCGAAGCGGTGGTATTCGTTGTACTTGGCGAAGGTCTTTTCGTAGTCGCCGACCAGCCACGAGCCGAACTCGTTGGTGAACACGCTGGTGACGTCGGCGACCGACTTGCCGCGCATCTTGGACCGGGTTCCATTGACGTTGTCGTCGTAGAACAGGTCGCGGCCGCCTTGCGTGAACTTGTGGTAGGCGACGCCGGCGCGCAGGGTCCACACGTCGTTCAGCGCGTACCTGGCGTTCAGCACGCCTTCCTTCAGTTCCGACTGGTTGTTGAAGCCGCGATAGTAGAAGGAATCCAGCGCGTAGTTGGCCGGGTCGGTGGCGTTGAAGTTCGGATAGGAGAACGTCGCCGATTGGCCGTCAGCGCCGTAGTTGGCGATCATGTTGCCCTTGGCGCGCATATAGAGCTTGTCGTCGTAGGGCGTCTTGTAGGTCGACTTTTCGTAACCGACGTGACCGTCGATCGTGAGACGGTCTGACAGGTCCCACTTGCCGGTCAGCGCGACCTGGTTGAAGCGGTTTTCATTCAACGAGCGACGATGCTCGCTGCCGAAGGTCGTGCCCGTGACATCGGTCAAGGTGACGTAGTTGCTGCTGTCCCACGCCAGGTTGTTGAGCACGGAACCCTTCTGGAACTGCGACGGCCAGACCCCGCCCGCCGGCGTGTCGAACGCGAAGGACTTCGTCCCGGAGCCCAGCGGCCGCGTGGCCAGGTGATACTCGTTGCGGTGGGTCGTGAACTCGCCGTGCAGGACGTCGAGCGTCAGCAGGAGATTGTCCACCGGCTTCCATTGCACGGCGCCCGTCAGGCCCAGGCGCTCGGCCTTGGAGTTCCAGGACGAGATGCGGTTGCCGTCCGCGATGTAGAGGTCGCCGGACAGGAACTTGGCCTGCTGCGCGGCGGTCAAGTGGGAGATGTCCAGGCCGCTGGCGACTAGCTTCTGCATGTCCGAGGCGGACAGCTTGTCGTAGTTGTAGGTGTTGTGGCCCTGCTCGGTCGTCTCACGCTTGCTGTAGGCGACCGAGACCGCCACGCCGAACTTGTTGTCCCAGTTCTGGCTGAACAGAGCCGCGATGCGCGGCTGGGTGTCCTTGGTGTACTCGTTGGTGCCCAACTTGACCGAGACAGCGCCCTTGCCGCCCGTCGCATAATCAAAGGGCTTGCCCGTGAACAGGCCCACCGTGCCGGCCATGCCGCCTTCGTTCTGCGCGGCTTCGAAAGTCTTTTCGACCTCGACCCTCGAGAACAGTTCCGAAGCGAAGATGTTGAAGTCGAAAGCACGGTCGCGCGAACGCTGGCCGCGGCTGTCCTGCGCCGAGTCGACGTTGCCCAGCACTTCCATGCCGTTGAGCTGAACACGGGCGAAGTCCGGCCCCAGACCCCGCAGCGAGATGCGGCGACCTTCGCCGGCCTCGCGGTTGATCTGGACACCCGGCAGGCGCTGCAGCGACTCGGCCAGGTTCAGTTCCGGGAACTTCGCCATGTCTTCGGCGACGATCGCGTCTTTCTGAATCACGGAGTCGCGCTTGATGGCGCGGGCGTCGGCGAGCGACTTGCGAAAGCCCGTGACGATGACCGCATCGACGGTCTCGCTGGCCGTCGAACCGTCCGAAGCCTGCCGCGCGAACGCAGCCGTGGCGCTGGCGTCAGCCACGAGCATCGCGACGGTGCACAGCAAAAAGCGCTTCAGATCCGAGCGCCAGGCTCGAATGGGATGTGACTTAGACATGGAATTCCCCTGCCCCAACTCTGGTATGGACCAGTGGCTTTAAGCAGGCTGCCACGACACCCGCGTGACAGTGTCCCCGGCTCTTGAGAAATTCCGCGCCAACCGCGCCGGGGGCGTTTTGTATGATATACAGCGGGTGAAGCGCCGAACGGATAGCCGGGAGACACGAGGCGGCGGGAAAGCTCAAAATTTTGGACTATACCAAATCGTGGTGTGAGAGTGGATTTTCCCGAAGCCGCCCAGGATCGCAGAGAGGCTTCCGCCACGCGCCGCAGGAGTCTGTGACATTTGTTGGAACCACCGGCGCACAGCAGCGTTTGTGACCCCACGCGCCTTAGCGCGCACGGGGGCGTGGTGTTCATCTTGACGGTAAAATCTGACGCCAAGGTCAGCCGGCGCGACGCGCGCCCGTTGCCAGAACGGTTAGAATCGTCGCGCCAACTTCGAAACGTTTCATCGCCCAGCGCTCCGGCCTCGAGATAGTCATGTCGACCAAAAGCTCATCGCGTTCGTCTATGCCGTGGTCCCGCATGGAGGTCTGGGCGGCGTTCGGCCTGGCCCTGGTGCTGCTGTTCTTTCTGGCGAGCGGCATGGTCGCCTATCGCAATGTCACGGTTCTGCGCGCCAACAGCCAGCAGATCTGGCACTCGCACGATGTCCTGATGGCGATCGACGACCTGCTCTCGACCGTGCAGGACACCGAAACCGGCCAGCGCGGCTATCTGCTCACGGGCAACGACCGCTACCTCGAGCCCTATCAGGAGGCGGCCTCCGCCGTCGTCTCGCGGACCGACGCGGTCAGGAACCTGACGCGGGACAATCCCACGCAGCAGGCCAACCTCGCGGTCCTCGAGCGGCGGATCGCCTCGAAACTCATCGAGCTCGAAGAGACCATCGCGCTGCGCCGGACCCAGGGCGCCCAGGCGGCTCTCGCCGTGGTCAACACCGACCGCGGAAAGTCCGAGATGGACGCCATCCGCCAACAGATCGGCGTCATGCGGCAGGAGGAAAACCGCCTACGCGATATCCGCCTGAGCCAGATGGGCGCCGCCTATGACACCGCGTTGCTGAGCGGCGTGCTGGCGAGCGTGCTCGGCGCGATCTTGACGCTGGTGGTGTTCTATCTGATCCGACGCGCCGCAAGGGCCCAGGCCCGTGGGGAATGGCTGCAGGCCGGGCAGGTTGGCCTGTCCTCGGCGATGATGGGCGACCTCTCGGTCGAGATGTTGGCCGACAACATCCTGGACTTCCTGTCGAAGTACGTTGGGTTCCAGGCCGGCGTGTTGTTCAAGGGCCACGGCGGTCATTTCTACCGAGCTGCGAGCCTGGGGATACCTGCCGACGCCCAGACCCCCGAACGCTTCAACCTGAAGGAAGGCCTGCTGGGCAAGGTCGCGGCCGAGGGCAAGGCGACGATCATCCGCGACGTGCCTGACGGCTACATCTCGGTGGGCTCGGCCTTGGGTCACGACAAGCCCAAGCACCTGGTGATCGTGCCGGTCAAAGCTGACGGCGTCGTCAACGCCGTGATCGAGCTCGGCTTCCTGCACCCTGTGGACGATCGCGTCCTGACGCTGCTGGAGCAGGCGTCCAGCACCATCGGGGTCGGGCTGCGCTCGGCCCGCTATCGCGCCCAACTGCAGGACTCGCTGGAGGAAACCCAGCGCCAGTCGGAGGAACTGCAGGTCCAAAGCGAGGAGCTGCGCGTCTCGAACGAGGAACTGGAAGAACAAGGCCGAGCGCTCAAGGAAACCCAGACGCGGCTCGAACAGCAGCAGGCGGAACTGGAGCAGACTAACAGTCAGCTGGAAGAGCAGGCCCAGATGCTGGAGACCCAGCGCGACGACCTGGAACGCACCAGCGCGGCCGTGGCGCTCAAGGCCCGCGAGCTGGAGCAAGCCAGTCAGTACAAGTCCGACTTCCTGGCCAACATGTCCCACGAGCTGCGCACGCCGCTCAATTCGTTGCTGATCCTCTCCAAGCTGCTGAGCGACAATCCGAACGGCAACCTGACCGCCGAACAGGTGAAGTTCGCCCAGACGATCGAATCGTCCGGCAACGACCTTCTGAGCCTGATCAACGACATCCTCGACCTATCGAAGATCGAGGCCGGCCATATCGAGGTGCGGCCCGAAAGCGTCTCGCTGCAGCGTCTGACGGGCGACCTGCGGCAGCTGTTCAATCCCGTGGCCGACAGCCGGAAGTTGGACTTCGCGATCGAGGTGGCCGCGGACTGCCCCTTGGTCGTCGAGACCGACCGGCAGCGTCTGGAGCAAGTGCTCAAGAACCTCCTCTCCAACGCCTTCAAGTTCACCGAGAAGGGCGGCGTGCGGCTGGAGATCAAGGCGGCGAGCAATGACCGCATCGCCTTCGCGGTCAAGGACACCGGGATCGGCGTGTCCCGCGATCAGCAGGAGGCGATCTTCGAGGCGTTCCGCCAGGCCGACGGCACCATCAGCCGCAAGTATGGCGGCACGGGCCTTGGCCTTTCGATAAGCCGCCAGCTGTCGCGCTTGCTGGGCGGATCGATCACGCTGGAAAGCCAGCCTGGCGAAGGCAGCGTCTTCACCGTCACCATCCCCGTCGCCTACGATCCGGCGCGCGTGGCGCCGCGCGAGCCGCCGCGCCTGGCCGAAACGCCCGTCGCCGCCCCCGCCCCTCGCCCCCATGCGAAGCGTACCACCCCGCCGAAGACCGTCGAGGACGACCGCGAGCAAGCCGCGGGCGCACGGCGCGTGCTGCTCGTCGTCGAGGACGACGACACCTTCGCCAGCATCGTCCGCGACATGTCGCGCGAGCAGGGCTTCCAGTGCCTGGTGGCCAACACGGCAGAGGAAGCCGTCAAGCTCGCGCGTGAGTTCAAGCCCAGCGCTGTCGTCCTGGACGTCGGCTTGCCCGATGAATCGGGTCTTCTGGTGCTCGACCGCCTCAAGCGCGACGACGCCACCCGGCACATCCCGATCCATGTCATCTCGGCCGAGGACCACAGCCAGACGGCGCTGTCGCTGGGCGCGATCGGCTATCTGGTCAAACCGGTCAAGCGCGACGATCTCACCGAAGTCCTCAAGACCCTCGAGGCCAAACTCGCCAGCACGGTCCGGCGCGTGCTGATTGTCGAGGACGACCCGGTCCAGCGCGAGGCGGTGGGCAAGTTGCTGACCTCGGGCGATGTGGAGACCGTCGGCGTGGGCACGGCCGCCGAGTGCCTGGAGGCGCTCAAGCGCGAGACCTTCGACTGCATGGTGCTGGACCTCTCGCTGCCGGACGCCTCGGGCTATTCGTTGCTGGAGACCCTCAGCCAGAATGGCGATCATGCGTTCCCGCCGGTGATCGTCTATACCGGTCGCGACCTGTCAGCCGACGACGAGCAGCGCCTGCGCCGCTATTCCAGCTCGATCATCATCAAGGGCGCCAAGTCGCCGGAGCGCCTGCTGGACGAGGTTTCGCTGTTCCTGCACCAGGTCGTCTCGGCGCTGCCGCCCGAGCAGCAGAAGATGATCCAGAAGGCTCGCAACCGCGATGCGGTGCTGGAAGGTCGCCGGATCCTCGTGGTCGAGGACGACATCCGCAACGTCTACTCGCTGACCAACGTCCTGGAGCCCCGCGGCGCGGTCGTCGAGATCGCCCGCAATGGCCAGGAGGCCATCGACGCGCTGGGTCGGGCGGCGCAGGACCCGAGCGAAGAGATCGACCTCGTTCTCATGGACGTGATGATGCCGGTCATGGACGGCCTGACGGCGACCCGGGCGATCCGCAATGACCCTCGCTGGTCCAAACTGCCGATCCTGATGCTGACGGCGAAAGCCATGCCCGACGATCAGGCGCGTTGCATCGAGGCCGGCGCCAACGACTACATGGCCAAGCCGATCGACGTCGACAAACTGCTGTCGCTGGTCCGCGTCTGGATGCCGAGGTAGGCGTGTCCGAGATCGAAGACCTTGAAATCCAGCTGCTGCTGGAGGCGCTCTATCAGCGCTACCACTACGACTTCCGTCACTATGCGCGAGCGTCGATCAAGCGCCGTTTGACGCAGGCGCGGAGCCAGTTGGGGTTCCCGTCCATCTCGGCGATGCAGGACCGCGTGTTGCACGACCCGGCCATGCTCCCGCGCCTGCTCGGGTTCCTCACCGTCCAGGTGAGCGAGATGTTCCGCGATCCCTCCTATTTCCGCGCCCTGCGCGAGAAGGTCGTGCCGCACCTGCGCACCTATCCGTCGCTGAAGGTGTGGATCGCGGGCTGCAGCACCGGGGAGGAAGTCTATTCGCTGGCGATCCTGTTTCGCGAGGAAGGCCTCTACGATCGGACGATCTTCTACGCCACCGACATCAATCCCGAGGCGCTCGCGGCGGCCGAGGCGGGGGTCTACGCCCTCGACCGCATCCGCAAGTTCACCGAGAACCACCAGAAATCGGGCGGCAGGTCCTCCTTGTCCGACTACTACACCGCCGCCTACGGGCGCGCGGTGTTCGACAAGTCTTTGCGCAATCGCGTCGTCTTCTCCGACCACAGCCTGGTGACGGACGCGGTCTTCGCCGAGATGCATCTGATCTCGTGCCGCAACGTGATGATCTATTTCGATCGCCCGCTGCAGGACCGGGCGATCGGCCTTTTCCGGGAGTCCCTGACGCGCAAGGGGTTCCTGGGCCTGGGCTCCAAGGAGAGCCTGCGGTTCTCGGCGCACGCCGCCGCCTTTTCGGAGTTCGCCGCCGAAGAAAAGATCTACCAGAGGCGCGAGCCGTGAGCGGGGCGCGCCTCATCGTGATCGGCGCCTCGGCTGGCGCCGTGCAGGCGCTCCTGGCTTTGCTGCCTAGCCTGCCCGCCAGTTTTCCGCTGCCCATGCTGGTCGTCGTGCATGTGCCGTCGGACCGCGACAACGTCCTGGTGCCACTGCTGCAGGCCAAGTGCCGCCTGCTGGTGAAAGAGGCGGAAGACAAGGAGCCGATCCTTGGCGGCGTGATCTATTTCGCGCCTTCGGACTATCACCTTCTGGTCGAGGCGGAAGGAACGCTGGCCCTGTCAACGGATGAACAGGTCAACTACTCTCGCCCGTCGATCGATGTCCTCTTCGAGAGCGCGGCCGACGCCTATGGCGCTGGTGTCGTGGGTGTGGTGATGACCGGAGCCAACCACGATGGAGCCGCGGGCCTCAAGGCTGTGCTGGACGCCGGCGGCGTGGCCATCATTCAGGATCGGACGGAAGCCTACGCCACGGCGATGCCCGACGCCGCCCTCGAGGCCTGCCCGACGGCTTTCACCATGACCCTTGATTCCATCGCCTCGTACCTGTCGAGTTTGGGGGCCGCATGACTACAGCGGACAAGCCGATCAACTTCCTCCTGGTCGACGACCTGGAAGAAAACCTCCTGGCCCTTGAGGCCCTTCTGCAACGCGATGGCCTGACGTGTCTCAAGGCGCGCTCGGGCGAGGAGGCGCTGGAGCTCCTTCTCGAGCACGAGGTGGCCCTGGCGCTGCTCGACGTGCAGATGCCCGGCATGGACGGCTTCGAGCTGGCCGAGTTCATGCGCGGCAGCGAGCGTGCGCGGCACATCCCGATCATCTTCGTCACCGCGGGCGCGGCCAGCAATCAGCGCCGTTTCCGCGGCTACGAGGCGGGCGCGGTCGACTTCATCCAGAAGCCGATCGAGGCCCACATCCTGCGCAGCAAGGCCAATGTCTTCTTCGACCTCTACGAACAGCGTCGACAGATCGAGGCCCAGCGCGATGAACTGGAGACCGCGGCCCAGGCCCTGAGGCGGGCCGACCGCCACAAGGACAACTTCCTGGCCGTCCTGGCCCACGAGCTGCGCAACCCTGTCGCGGCGCTGGGCGGCGGCCTTCACCTGCTCAAGAAGGACATCCCTCCCGAACGCGCCCACGACATCCGCACGCGCATGGAACGGATGCTCGACCACCTGACCCATCTCGTCGACGACCTGCTGGACGTCTCTCGCGTCAGCCAGGGCAAGATCGTCCTCAAGAAGGCCCGGATCGAGCTGGGCGAGGTCCTGCAGTCGGCCATCGACGCGAGCCAGCACAACCTCGAAGCGGCCGGCCACAGCTTCGTCACCGAGCTGCCCGAGCAACCGATATGGCTCGACGGCGACCATACCCGGCTAGCCCAGATCGTCTCGAACCTGCTGAACAACGCCGCCAAGTACACGCCCAGCGGCGGTACGGTCTCCCTCAAGGCGGAGGCTTCCGGGGGCTGGGCGACCATCACGGTTTCGGACACCGGCGTTGGCGTTCCGGCGGACATGCAGTCGAGGATTTTCGAGATCTTCGCTCAGGTCGAAGACCACCTGGGCAAGGCGCAGGGCGGCCTCGGGATCGGCCTCGCCCTGGTCAAACAGCTTGTCTCCCTGCACGGCGGCGTCATCACGGTGACAAGCGCCGGCGAAAACCGCGGCAGCGCCTTTACGGTTCGGCTCCCGGTGATGGCGTGAATATTCTCCGCCCCGCGCGTTGAAACGGTTCGATGATTATCTAAATGTCTAACCGATCGCCGCATTGGCGAACGGAGACAGATGATGAGCAAGCTTGCGGGCAAGACCGCCGTGGTGACGGGCGGGTCGAAGGGGATTGGCGCGGGGATCGCTAAGGCGCTGGCGGCCGAAGGCGCGGCGGTGGTGGTGAACTACGCCTCCGACCGGGCCGGCGCGGAGACCGTCGTGGCGGACATCACCGCCGCCGGCGGCAAGGCGATTTCGGTTCAGGGCTCGGTCGCCAAGGTCGAAGACGTCGCGCGACTGTTCGACGAGGCCCAGACGGCTTTCGGCGGCGTCGATATCCTGGTGAACAACGCCGGCGTCTACGCTTTCACCCCGTTGGAGGCCGTGACCGAGGCCGAGTTCCGCCGCCAGTTCGACATCAACGTGTTGGGAGTCCTGCTGGCCTCTCAGGAAGCGGCGAAACGCTTTGGCCCCGACGGCGGCAGCATCATCAACATCAGCTCGTCGGCGGTGACGCTGGAGCTGCCGACCTTCTCGATCTACACGGCCACCAAGGCCTCGGTGGACGCGATCACCCGCGTGCTGGCCAAGGAGCTGGGACCGCGCAAGATCCGCGTCAACGCCATCGCGCCAGGCGCCGTCGAGACCGAAGGCACCCACGCGGCCGGCATCATGGGCACGGATTTCGAGGCCCAGATCGTGGCGGGCACGTCCCTGGGCCGCATGGGTCAACCCTCGGACATCGCGCCGGTCGCGACCTTCCTGGCCTCGCCCGACAGCTTTTGGATCACCGGCGAGGTGATCGCGGTCGCCGGCGGCAACCGCTAGGGCGTTTTCCGACGACGTGGATGCCGGTTCGTCGTCAGAAAATGCATTAAAACAAAAGACTAGATCATCCGATAGTGCCGCGCCAGACGCTGCAGGGCGAGCTTCAGCACCGTCTTGCCCGTCCGGCGCGGCAGCTTCAGCGCGGCCTCGGCGGCTTCCAGGGCCGAGCCCATCAGACAGACCCGCTCCAGGATCTCGCGAAGGCCCGGCCCGACCTCCGCTAGAGCGCGGGCGATCCGCTGGCGGGCGGCGTGGTCCCGCTCGACCGGCGCCAGGCCGGGCTGTCCCCCGTCCACGCGGGAGGCATCCCAGCGCATGGTCAGGCGCCCCTGGGTCCCCAGACGTTCGAACTCTTCGCGCAACCGTTCGCCGGCGGCGGCCTCGATCGGCGTCAGCCAAGGCTGTCCGGCGCGATCGCGCCGTCGCGCCAGCCAGGCGATCGGGGACTCGCCGAGATTGCGCCGCACGGGCTTGGAGTCCTCGGGCAGCAGCACGGTGGTCTCGATCACCCCAGGTCGCCCGGGCGGGGGCAGCAGCGGCGCGGGTCTGGCGATCATGGTCCAGCCGCCTTGCGGACGGACCTTCAGCGTCGCCTCGCGCGCGAGGGCCTGGAAGGCGGCTTCATCGAGGGTCAGCATCGCACGACGCCGGCGGTTGGCGCCCAGGCGCACCCCATAGCCCTCGCCCTGGGCCTCGACCACCGCGCCCGGGCGGGACAGCAGGCGCATAGCGCGCTCCGCCTGACGACGGGCCTCGAGCTCCCGATCGAACGTCATGCTCATAGCGGCAGGGCCTCCGCATGGGCGGGCGCCTGACGAAGACACGCCTCCAGCTCCGCCAGGCGGCGGTCGAAGTCCGCGTTCTCGCGCAGGTCCTCGATCTTGCGGCAGGCGTGTCCGCAGGTCGTACGGTCGCGGCCGAACGCGTAGGCCACCCGATGCAGCGGCCAGTGGAAGGTGATGTGGGTCAGATAGATGGCCAGATGCCGCGCACGGACGGCGGCGTTGGTGGTCCGGCGGGCCGTATTGATCTCGGCCGCCGGAATCCCTGTCGCCAGGGAGACAAGATGGGTGACGAAACCGACCATCAGGCGGTCGCGTCGGGGATCGGGCGTAATGAGCCAGATATCCTCAAGGGCTTGAACCAGCATGGCGCTCTCCTCCAGACCGCGAGTCCGGCGGGCGACGCCACTATAGGTTTATTTTCCTGGGCAGAGGAAGATATTCCTACATTCCCATTCGACCTGGGCCTAAGGCATTGATCTTATTAGGCTGCGACAGCGCCTACGCTCGTCGCGAAACGAGCATTGGTGCGCGTCATGTCATGCACCGCAGCGGGTTTTGAAGGGACATTGAGCACGCGAATCTGCGGCACGCGATCGAAGATCTCGCCCATCCGGTCAATCCAAGCCTCGTCGAGCAAGGACGCTCGCCCCCGCAACGCTCGGCAGGCCTCAAGGCTGGCCTCCCGCGTCGCCGCCAGATTGGCGCCCAGGATGTCTGGAGGACAATGTTCGCGGATCCCCTGAACGACCTCCGGCGGCGGCTCGGGCGCCGCGCTCAGCCAGCGCTCGGACTTCCGGAACTGGTCGGAGGCCAGCAAGCGCATCATGTATCCCGTCTTGGACTGAAGCAGAGCGCGATAGGTCGGATCGACGATGACCACCGGGAACAGAGGCGCCAAGGCGGGCAAGGCCGTGTTGGCGTAGCATCGGACGCCCCAATAGCGCTCGGCGATCCGCGCGAAGTGGTCGAGATCGCGCACCAGCTCCAGTCCGGACTCCGCCATGGGCAGGATTTCGACTTTCGGCTTGTTCGGGTCCACGCTGTCGTTGGCGACGTCGACGTAAAGCGAGCCCAGCTGGATCGCGTTCTGGAAATAGCGGTCACGCAGCACGCCCCAGACCATGGTCCCGGCGCCGCCATGCTTGAGGAAGGCGCTGACGGCTCTCGCCGCCGCAGTGCGCGCCCTGGCGTTGCGGGCGCGAAGATGGGTCACGACATCCTGAGTGATCTCGAGGCAGTACCCGTACGGATAGGGCTTTTCACGACGCGCGAAGGCGCCAGGCTTCAGCACCCTGTCGGTTTCGGCCCTCATGGCCAGGAACAGCGGCTCCAGTTCCGAGAGGACCGGCAACAGAAACCGGCGTGTCAGCGCGGCCTGGAAACGACTGGCTTCAAGAGGGTCAGGAGGCTGGATCACCAAGAGAACGAGCGCCGCTGGCAACATGGCGCCCAAAGCGCCGGGCGCGATAGGATAGCCCCCGCTCGCCAGATCGTCAGCCTACCCTAAGCGGCGCCGTCCCCGATTAGGGCCGCGTCGCCGATCAGCGCTTGCCGTTCCGCTCGGCGATCCAGGCGTCGACCCGCCGCTCCAGCACCGCCAGCGGCAGCGAACCGTTCAGCAGCACGACATCGTGGAACGCGCGCTCGTCGAAACGCGGGCCCAACGCCTGCTCGGCGCGACGGCGCAGCTCCAAGATCTTCAGCTCGCCGACCTTGTACGCCAGCGCCTGACCCGGCCAGGAGACGTAGCGCTTCAGCTCGACCTCGATGTTCACCGGCGACAGCGCGGTGTTGTCGGTGAAGCAGGCCCGGGCCTGGTCCAGGGTCCAATGCTTCCAGTGGATGCCCGTATCCGCGACCAAGCGGCAGGCCCGCCACATCTCGTAGGACAGGCGGCCGAACAGTTCGTAGGGATCGCGGTAGATGCCCATCTCCTCGCCCAGCCACTCCGAATAAAGACCCCAGCCTTCCCCGAAGGCGGTGAAGTAGAGGCTCTTGCGGAAGTCCGGAGCGCCGGTCTGCTCGGCGGCCAGCGAGGTCTGGATGTGGTGACCGGGCGCGCCCTCGTGGAGCACCAGGGCAGGCAGCTCGTACAGCGGCCTCTGGTCGAGCTCGGAGGTGTTGATCATCAGCCCGCCAGCCCGACCGACCTTGGCGTCGCCGCCGAAATAGCGGCCCGTGGTGTAGCCCTTCTCGATGGCGGCGGGCACCGGCCGCACGCCATAGGTCAGGCGGGGAAGGACGCCGAAGTGGGCCGGCAACTGGTCGTCGGCGCGCTTGGCGATCTCGCTGGCCTTCTCCAGCAGTTGCTGGCGGCTGGTCGCGTAGAAGCGCGGGTCCTTGCGCAACATGGCGATGAACGCCGGAAGATCGCCCTGGAATCCGGCCGCCTTCATCGTCTCCTGCATCCGCGCCCGAATCCGTGCGACCTCGGCCTGGCCGATGTCATGGATCTGATCCGGCGTCATGGTGGTGGTGGTGTGCCGCCGGGCCAGGAAGGCGTAGTAGCGCTTGCCGTCCGTCAGGTCCGAAGCCGCCAGGCTCTTGGCCGCGCGGGGCGCATACTCTTCGGTCATGAACTTGACGAAGCTGGCGCGGGCCGGGGCGACCTTGGCGGTCACGGCCGCCTCCCCTTCAGCCACCAACGCCGCGCGCGTCGCTTCGGGAATGCTCGTCGGCAGAGCCCGCAACGGCGCCAGCAGCGGGTCTTCGGCCAGCGGCGCGCCGGCGATGCGCTGAGCGCGCTCCAGCACCGTCTGCGCGGTCGGGACGGCCTGCACGAAGCCGGTTTTCACGCCGCGGCGGGCGTTTTCGATATTCACCGCGTACCAGTCGGGCATGCGGTTCAGCAGCGCGATCCAACGGCGCGCCTCGCCCTCGTCTTTCAGGCGCAGCCCGCTGGCGCGATAGAGCATCATCACGTCGAAGCCGCCGTCACTGCTGAACGGCATGCGGGACTCGTCGAAGCCGGCGGCCTCGATCCGATCATTGAGGGTCCACAGAAGGAGCTCGCGGGTCAGGGCCTCCTGTTCGGACAGCCCCGACGCTCCCATCCCCGTCAATTCTTCGCGGATCGCCTTCAGCTTGGTCAGGCGCGCGGCGTCCGCGGCGGGCGTGACGTCGGGCAAGCGCCAGCGCGCTTGGGCCGGGCCGCCGGAATCGGGATCCTCGTCGCCGCCGCCGAGCGACTCGAACCGGGTGACCAGGCCTGTCAGGGTTTCGGAGGGGCCGGCCCACGCCGCCGAAGCGGCCAAGGCGGTGAAGCAGACGCCGACGAAGGCGGCGCGCCAGGGTGCGATGCGAGTCATGCGCCCGAGCTTAAGCGAACGGCGCTCGCGTCGCGACACGCGAATGACCGCCGGCGGGCGGGTCTACGTGTCCAATATCCGGAAGAACCGAGAATGGAGCGGGCGAAGAGATTCGAACTCTCGACATCCACCTTGGCAAGGTGGCGCTCTACCACTGAGCTACGCCCGCGCTATTCGCGAGATATGGTCTCCTCCAGCCCGTCCCGAAAGGGAGGGAATGGAGCGGGCGAAGAGATTCGAACTCTCGACATCCACCTTGGCAAGGTGGCGCTCTACCACTGAGCTACGCCCGCATCGGAGGGGCTTGGTGAAGCGCCCCGCGACGAGGAGGCGGCTTATGGCAGAGCGCTTCGCGGTTTGCAAGCGCCCTTTGAGGGGTTGCGAAGCGGCTTTTTTCGACGGCTTGTTCTGATCGGGTTTTCGCCGGGTTTTCGCCCGGTGTTCACGGGGCGGAGTCGTGGCGTTGCGTCTATTCGTGTTCGGTCTGGGCTATGTGGGAGAGGCTTTCGCCAACGCCTTACGGGCGCGCGGTTGGGAGATCGCGGCCACGGCGCGCACGCCCCAGCAGGCGCAGGCGCTGCAGGCCAAGGGCGTCTCCGTCGTCGATCCCGGCGACCGCGACGCCATGGCGCGGGTCCTGACCGGGGTCAACGCGATCCTCGTCACCGCGCCTCCAGGTCCCGACGGCTGCCCGGCGCTGGAATCGATCGTCCCCGCCCTCGCCCAGGCTCAGGCCTTTCCCGACTGGATCGGCTACCTGTCCACGACCGGCGTCTATGGCGACTTCGACGGCCGTTGGGTGTTCGAGACCTCGCCGCTGAAGGCGCAATCGGTCGAAGGCGCGCGCCGAGTCGGCGCCGAGCGCGACTGGCAGGAAGTCGGACGCGGCATGGGCCTGACCGTGACGGTCTTCCGCCTGCCCGGCATCTACGGGCCGGGCCGCAGCGCGCTGGACCGCCTGCGCGCCGGCGAGGGCCGCCGGATCGTCAAGCCGGGCCAGGTGTTCAGCCGGATCCACGTCGACGACATCGTCTCGGGCCTGCTGGCCTCGCTGGACAAGCCGCGCGCGGGCGGCGTCTACAACCTGGTCGACGACGAGCCCGCCCCGCCTCAGGACGTGATGGAGCAAGCCGCCCGCTTGCTGGGCGCTCCGGTCCCACCGGACCTGCCCTTCAACGAGCTCGGCCTCTCGCCCGCAACCCGCCGCTTCTACGCCGAGAACAAGCGCGTCTCGAACGCCAGGGTGAAGGCGGAGTTGGGCTGGAGGCCGGCCTATCCGACCTATCGGGAAGGACTGCAGGCGATCCTGAACGCGGGCGGCTGAAGACCTATTCGTCGTCGATCGCCAGCGGGCGCGGCGTGATGCCCACGGCCTCGAGGCCCGCCGCGTTACGCAGGCGGGCAGCGCGCGCCAGCCGGCGAGCGACGAGATCCCCCTCCTCCGGCTCGGCCAGTCCCTTGGCCTCGGCGACGGCGGCGACGAGGCGCTCCAAATCCTGCGGGCGCGAAAGTCGGTGGTCGCCGTCCTTGATCAGCGTGAAGACGACGTCGTGGCTGTTGAGGGCGTTGGCCAGTTCCAGCGCGTGCGTCCAGGGCACATCCGGGTCCGCGCCGCCCTGCAGAACGCGCACGGGGATGTCGATCGGCACGGGCCCCGGCAGGATCGACCACCGCGCCCCGTCCTCCAGCAGGTCGCGGGTGATCGGATAGCCGCCGTCGTCGTACTCTGACGGGCGGATCCAGAACCCGTCGCGGGCGATCGTCGCCTTGGCCTCGTCGGAGAGTTCGGGCGCCATCAGCTTTTCGGTGAAGTCAGGCGCGGGCGCGATGAGCACCATCGCCCTCACCCGGTCCGGCCGCGCGATGGCCGCCAGGCAAGCCAACCAGCCGCCCATGGACGATCCGACCAGCACCAGCGGCCCCTCGGTCAGCTCGTCGATGACCGCGAGCGCGTCCTCACGCCAGCGGCTGATCGTGCCGTCCTTGAACGCGCCGTCGGACTCGCCGTGGCCGAAATAGTCGAAGCGGACATAGGATCCGCCGCTCGCCATGGCCTGCTCGGCCAGCACCTCGGCCTTGGTCCCGGTCATGTCGGAATGGAAGCCGCCCAGCCACACGACCGTCGCGCCTTCCCCCGAAATACGCCGGAAAGCGAGTCGGGAGCCATCATCACGCGTCAGGGCGCCTGGGGATTCGGTCATGGCGTCGCCTCGATCCTTTCGCTACTTACAGCCCCGCGTTGTCCTCGCGAGAGTCGTGTGTCCGACCTACCTCCCGATTTCACCCTGCTGCAAGTGACGCCGGAGCTGGAAACCGGTGGCGCGGAGCAGACGACGATTGATGTCGCCCATGCCGTGGTGGCGCAAGGCGGCAAGGCCCTGGTCGCGACCAAGGGCGGGCGCATGGCCTCGCGCCTGACCGCCGACGGCGGCCGCCTGGCCCAGATGCCGGCTCAATCCAAGAACCCGCTCGTCATGCTGGGCAACGCCGCGCGGCTGATCGACCTGATCCGACGCGAGAAGGTCAGCCTGGTCCACGCCCGCTCGCGCGCGCCGGCGTTCAGCGCCCTGTGGGCCGCTCACGCCACCAAGACCCCGTTCGTGGCCACCTATCACGGCGTCTACAACGCCCGCTCCAACCTCAAGCGCTGGTACAACGCGGTGATGACCAAGGGCGACCTGGTCATCGCCAACTCGGAATACACCCGCCAGCACGTGATCCAGGAGCACGGCATCCCCCCGGAAAAGGTCGTCGCGATCCCCCGAGGCGTCGACCTCTCGCGTTTCGAGCCCGGGATGGTGGGCTGCGAGCGTGTGAACGGGCTGATGGAGGCCTGGGGCGTCGCGTCCGACGAGCGCCGCCTGAAGGTGCTGCTGGCCGGCAGGCTGACGCGCTGGAAAGGCCAAGGCCTGCTGGTCCAAGCCATGGCCCTGCTGAAAGCGCGCGGCGAGGACCGGATCCTGCTCTTGCTGGCGGGCGACGACCAGGGCCGCAAGGGCTATCGCGCCGAACTGACCACCGCCATCGCCGCCGCCGGCCTCGAGGATCGGGTCAAGCTCGTCGGTCACTGCGACGACATGCCGGCGGCCTATCTGTTGGCCGACCTGGCCATCGCGCCCTCGCTTGAGCCGGAGGCCTTCGGCCGAACGGCCGTCGAGCCGCAGGTCATGGGCCGCCCGGTCATGGCCGCCGACCATGGCGCGACGCGCGAGACGGTGGTCCCCGGCGAAACCGGCTGGCTGGTGACGCCCGGCGACGCCGAGGCCTGGGCGAGCGCCCTTCTACACGCCGCCGAGGCGGGAGCCGCGCGGCGTCAAGCCATGGGCCAGGCCGCCCGGGCGCGCGCACGACGGTTGTATTCGGTGGACGCGATGTGCGAAGCCACCCTCGATGTCTACGCTCGCGTTTTGCGAGCTCGCGGCATGGAGCACGCGTCGTGAGCAAGGAGATCAAGAAGGTCCTGGTCATCAAGCTGGGCGCGCTGGGCGACTTCGTCCTGGCCCTGGCGGCGATGAAGAAGATTCGCGCGGCGCATCCCAAGGCCAAGATCACCCTGTTGACCACGCCGCCCTTCGAGGCGCTGGCCAAGCTCAGCCCCTATTTCAACGCCGTGGAGACCGACGGACGCCCAGGCGACCTCGGCGAGACCCTGGCCATGATCGGCCGGATCCGGAAGGCGGGCTACGACCGGGTCTACGACCTGCAGACCAACAGCCGCACCAACTGGTACTTCCAGTTGCTGCGCCCCTTCCCGCCGCAGTGGAACGGCGTCGCCTTCGGCTGCGCCCTGCCGCAGAAGGGCAAGGCGCGCCTGCACATGCACACGCTGGAGCGTCAGGCCGACCAACTGAAGGCCGCTGGCATATGGCCGGACGCGCCCACGGAGCCTGGCAGCGCGCCCGCGCCGGACCTGTCGTGGATTCTCAAGAAGCAGAAGCAGGCGCCGCCGACCGCGGCCAAGCCCAAGCCCTATGTGCTCCTGGTGCCCGGCGGTTCGGCCCATCGACCCGAGAAGCGTTGGCCGGTCGAGTTCTATGCCCAACTGGCGTCGCTGCTGAAGGCGCGAGGGTTCGACATCGTGGTCATCGGTGGCCCTCAGGAAAGCGCCATGGCGCGCCAGATCCAGAAAGTGACGGCCGGCGCTCGCGACCTGACCGGCCGCACCGATTTCGCCCAGCTCGCCCTGCTGGGCGCCAAGGCCGCCCTGGCCGTGGGCAACGACACCGGTCCGACCCATCTCCTGGCCGCCGCCGGCGCGCCGACGATCGCCCTGTTCTCGGACGCGTCGGACCCGGACCTCTGCGCGCCGCGCGGCCACGTGACCGTCATCCGCTCGCCAGACCTGCAGGCGCTCCCGGTCAGCACCGTCGCCAGCGCGGCCGTGGCCCTGACGACGCGCTGAGGCGCGGCGACCTTAGTACCCCGCGTACCGTCCCGGCTTGTGATTGGCGATGATCACCGCGCTAAGCGCCACGGCGCTGGCGATCGACAACAGCAGCTTGTCGAAGCTGATCGTGAAGAAGGCGGTGGCCACGACGACGCAATCGGCCGCCATCTGCACCTTGCCGGCGCTAATCCCGCGCCGCTCCTGCAGATAGAGCGCCAGCACCCCAATCCCGCCCACGCTGGAGCGATGCCGGGCCAGGGCCAGGATGCCCATGCCGACGATCGTGCCGCCGAAGATCGCCGCGAAGATCGGATCGACGCCCGTCACCTTCAGCCAATGGGGCATGGCGTAGGCGAAGCCGGCCAACAGTAGGTTCGTCGCCAGGGTCTTGAAGGTGAACATCCATCCCAGGGTGCGCTGGGCCAGCACATAGAACGGCAGGTTCAGCACGAAGAAGACGACGCCCACCGGCCAGCCGCTCAGGTACGAGACGATCAGCGCCACCCCGGCGACGCCGCCTGTGACCAAGCCTGCAGCCTTCAGCAGGGTTAGGCCGACAGCGATGAAGCTGGAGCCGATCAGGAGGGCGTGAACGTCCTCCAACGCGGTATGACGATGCGGATTCATGGAGATCAGGCAGGGGTCTTCGTCAGGATGACACGCATCCCCGCCTCGCCGTTTCCCCCTAGCCGCCCCTCTAGAGCATTTTCTGGTAAGTGCGAAACGGTATTGGGTCGAAAAATGCCCCAAACTTTTCAGTTGGAGCCTTTTTTACCCAGCCCAGTGAACTCAGCCGGATCGGAAAGAACTCTGCCCCCGAAAAAACTCGGTCCGGCGACGTCTCTTTAACCGCCTTCGCTTGATAGAGCGCGGCCGGCGCGTCATATATCAGTTTCTCGCGGCGCGCCCAGCGCGGCGCGAATACGTTTAGCCATACCCTTCAACTGCCTCGGAGCCGCCCCTATTCGCCGTCCTATGCAAACGCCGCCCGTCAAGGACGGGCCGCGTATCAACGATGAAATCCGTGTCCCCCGCGTCCTGCTGATCGACCAAAATGGCGAGAAGCAAGGCGAGATGCCGACGTCCGCCGCCCTGGAAGCGGCCGAGGAGGCTGGTCTGGACCTGGTGGAAATCGTTCCGAACGCCAATCCTCCCGTCTGCAAGATCCTGGACTACGGCAAGTTCAAGTTCCAGGAGCAGAAGAAGAAGAACGAGGCGCGCAAGCGGCAAAAGGTCGTCGAGCTCAAGGAAATCAAGCTCCGCCCGAACATCGACGTTCACGACTACGAAGTGAAGGCCAAGTCGATGCATCGCTTCTTCGAGGAAGGCGACAAGGTCAAGGTGACCCTGCGCTTCCGCGGCCGCGAAATGGCGCACCCGGAACTCGGCATGAAGCTGCTGCTCAAGGTCAAGGCCGACTTCGACGAAGTCGCCAAGGTCGAATATGAGCCGCGCATGGAAGGCCGACAAATGATCATGATCCTGGCCCCGCGCTAGGATTGGATCACGGATAGAGATCGAAACGCCCCGGCCCCACGGCCGGGGCGTTTTGTTTTATCTATCGGTTCGCGCATCTCGACAGTCCCTCAACCCGTGATAGATTTTTCACGGGGTTGGGGAGTCTCTTGTGATCAAGTCGTTCTTGGCCGCGGGCGCGGCCTGCTTTGCTTTGTGCTCCAGCGCCGCGTTCGGCGCGGAGAAGCCCGATCTGGCGATCTACGGGCGATTGCCGCAGTTCGAAGGGGTCACGATCTCGCCAGATGGCTCGAAGCTGGCGCTGATCCTGACCGACGGCGAAGAGCGCCTCCTGGCCATTCGCACCCTGAACGGCCAGACCCTGGCCGGCGTCAAGGCGGCGAAGACCAAGCTCCGCGGCGTTCTCTGGGCGGGAGAAGACCACGTCGTCATGCTCTCCACCCAGACGGCGAACGTCTTTGGGCTAAGCGGGCCGGCCCGAGAATACATGATGGCCGTCGACTTCAATCTGGTGACTCGCAAGCAGTCTCTGCTGCTGCGCTCGCAGCCTGAATCGATGAACGTGATCCTCGACCGACCGATGGTCCGCACGGTCGATGGCCAGCCCGTCGTCTTCGTGGAGGGCATCCACTTCTTCGACAATACCGGCGTCAACACCCTCTTTCGGATCAACTTGAAGGACGGCGCCACGCGCATGCTGGACGGCGGCGTCCGCATGGACACCGACGGCTGGCTGGTCGACGCGGCCGGCGAACCGGTGGCGCAATCGCTCTACGACGGCAAGAAGGGGCGCTGGAGCCTGCGGATGAAGATCGGCTCCAGTTGGAAGACGGTCGACGAGGCGGACTCGCCGATGGGCTCCTACGGGCTTTCCGGCTTTGGCCGCGACGGCAAGTCGGTGCTGGTCTGGCGCACCGACGACGAGAACAACAGCATCCTGCGGGAGTATCGCGGGGTGGGCGCCCACGAGGATTTGCCCGGCGATCTTGATCTGAGCGGCTTGCTGCACGATCCCGACAGCCTGGGGCTGCTCGGCGGCTACACGCTGAAGGGCGACGATCTCGCCTACACCTTCTTCGACCCTGTCAGCCAGAGGGCCTGGGACTCCGTGACCAAGGCCTTCAAGGGCGACCGCGTCAGCCTGGCGTCCTGGTCGAAAAACCGGCGGCGTGTCGTGGTTCACGTCGACTCGGCCGTGGACGGCCCAGCCTATGCGTTGATCGATCTCGACACCAAACGCGCGAGCTGGCTCGGCGAAATCTATAGGGGCCTGAGCGCCGAGGCCGTCTCGCCTGTCCGCCCCGTCAAGTACAAGGCCGCCGACGGTCTGGAGATCACCGGCTATCTCACCCTGCCCAAGGGCCGCGATCCCAAGAACCTGCCCCTGATCGTGCTGCCGCACGGCGGTCCCGAGGGACGAGACTCGCCTGGCTTCGACTGGTGGAGCCAGGCCCTGGCCTCGCGCGGCTATGCGGTGCTGCAGCCAAACTTCCGGGGCTCCGAGGGCTTTGGCTGGGACTTCGTCAAGGCCGGCTTCGGCGAGTGGGGCAGGAAGATGCAGACGGATTTGTCCGACGGCGTCCGGGATCTGGCCAAGCAGGGGATCGTCGATCCCAAGCGCGTGTGCGTCGTCGGCGCCTCCTACGGCGGCTACGCGGCGCTGGCGGGCGCCACGCTGGACCGAGGAGTCTACCGTTGCGCGGTCTCTGTGGCCGGCCCCTCCGACCTCAAGAAGATGCTGCTGTCGGTTCGCGACGCCCACAATGGCAGCATGTCGGCCGCGCAACGCTACTGGCTGCGCTTCATGGGGGCCGACGGGATCAAGGACCCCGATCTGGCGGCGATCTCGCCGGCCCGCCTGGCCGACAAGGTCGAGATCCCCATCCTGCTGATCCACGGCAAGGACGACACCGTCGTGCGCTACGACCAGAGCCAGATCATGGCCGACGCGTTGAAAAAGGCCGGCAAGCCTGTCGCCTTCGTCACCCTGGACGGCGAAGACCACTGGCTCTCGCGCGGCGCCACGCGGCTGAAGATGCTGAGCGAGACCGTCGCCTTCGTCGAAAAGCACAACCCGCCGGAGTAACGATTACAGCGGTCGCCAAGCGGTGGGTTCGGGGGTAAACCCCGCCCGCGATGTCCGATACCGCTCACAGCACCCGCGCGCTCGCCGTCCTGCTCCTGGTTGTCTTCATCAACCTGGTGGGTTTCGGCGTCGTCATCCCGCTGCTGCCGTTCTACGCCAAGGCGATGAACGCCGCGCCGTGGCAGGTGACGATGATGTTCGCCGCTTACAGCCTGGGGCAGTTCTTCGGCGAGCCGTTCTGGGGGCGCCTGTCGGACCGCATCGGACGGCGGCCTGTGCTGATCGTCACGATCGTCGCCAACGCCATCGCCTACGTCGCCTTGGCCTTCGCGCCGAACATCTGGATCGCCATGGCCATCCGCCTGGTCGGCGGCTTCGGCAGCGGCAACATCTCGACCATCCAGGGATACATGGCCGACGTGACGCCGCCCGAGAAGCGGGCCGGGCGCATGGGCCTGCTGGGCGCGGCGTTCGGCGCGGGGTTCGTCATCGGCCCGTCGCTGGGCGGCTTGCTAGCCCGTCCCAGCGCCGGCCAGCTGGGCTTCCAGATCCCGCTGTTCGTCGCCGCCGGCATGGCCGCGGCCGCCGCGATCGGCGTCGTCGCCTTCGTCAGCGAAAGTCGGGCGCGCGCGGCCCACGACGTCATCCAACCCGGAAGGGGCGAGGCCCTGGCCCAAGCGGCCGCCCACCCGATCCTGTCACGCGTGCTGATGGTCACCTTGGTGTCGACCGGCGCCTTCGCGGGCATGGAGTCGATCTTCGGCCTCTGGGCCAACGCGCGCTTCGCATGGGGACCGCGCGAAGTGGGCCTGTGCTTCGCGGTGATTGGCGTCATCGCCTCGCTGGGCCAAGGCGTGCTGACCGGCCGCCTCGCACGGCGGTTCGGCGAGGGACGCGTCCTGACGACGGGCCTTGGCGTCATCATGCTCAGCCTGTTCGCCACCCCCTTCGCGCCACACCCCAGCCTGGCCCTGGTCGCGGTGGGCTGCACGGCCTTTGGCCAGTCGCTGGTGTTCCCGTGCGTCGCCGCCCTGATCTCGCGCGCTAGCCCGGCGGATCGCCAGGGCCAGATGCTGGGCCTGAACATGGCGGCCGGCTCCCTGGCCCGGATCGCGGGGCCCTTGACCGCCGGCCCGCTGTTCGGCTTGGCGGCTGGCGGCCCCTACTGGCTGGGTTCGGCGCTGATGATCCCGGCCATCGCCTTCGCCCTGACCATCGTCCACAGGACCAAGGCGGCCGCCTGATCGCCGCCGCCGCGCTGCGCACCCTTGCCAGCGGCGAGTCTTTCCTGTAGCAACGCCGCCTTTCCGGAACCGCCTGGCCATTGGCATGCCATGGCGGTTCGTCATGCTTCCAGAGGACGGGGCGAAAGCTCCGACGCGAAATGCCGAAGTTGAAGACGAAGTCGGGCGCCAAAAAGCGCTTCAAACTGACCGCCACGGGCAAGCTGAAGGCCGGCGTCGCCGGCAAGCGCCACCGCCTGATCGGTCACAATGGCAAGTACATCCGCCAACAGCGCGGCACGAAGGTGATGAGCGAGGCTGACGCCAAGATCATCCGCACCTACCTGCCCTACGGCCTTTAAGAGGAGCGCTGACACATGGCTCGCGTTAAACGGGGCGTCGTCGCCCACGCCAAGCACAAGAAGGTTCTCGAGCAAGCCAAGGGCTTCTACGGGCGCCGCAAGAACACCATCCGCACGGCGAAGGCCGCGGTCGACAAGGCCGGCCAATACGCCTACCGCGACCGCAAGGTGCGCAAGCGCGCCTTCCGTTCGCTGTGGATCCAGCGCATCAACGCCGGCGCTCGCCTGGAAGGCTTCACCTACTCGCAATTTATCCACGGCCTGGACGTGGCGGGTATCGTGATGGACCGTAAGGTCCTCGCCGACATCGCCGGCGCCGATCCGGTTGCGTTCAAGGCCATCGCCGACAAGGTTCGCGCCGCCCTGGCCTAAGGACATCTGGGTTTTCGAAGCCCAATCGATCCTGAAAAGCCCTCCGGTGCGAACCGGAGGGCTTTTTGCTGCGCGCTCCCCTACTCCCCCGCGACCAAATCCTCTAGACGGATGCCCGTCATGACCGATCTCAACACCCTCGAAGCCGATGTGCTGGCCCAGGTGGCCGCCGCTGGCGATCTCTCGACGCTCGACGCGGTCCGCGTGGCCGCTGTCGGCAAGACCGGCTCGATCTCGGGCCTGCTGAAAACCCTGGGCGCGATGAGCCCCGAGGAGCGCAAGACCCAGGGCGCGGCGATCAACGCTTTGCGCGACAAGGTCACCGAGGCCATCGCCGCCAAGAAGGCTGCGCTCGAAGCCGCCGAGCTCGACGCGCGCCTGGCCAGCGAGACCCTCGATCTGTCCCTGCCCGCGCCCTACCGCCGCAAGGGCAGCGTCCACCCGACCATGCAGACCATGGACGAGATCGTCGCGGTCTTCGCCGAGATGGGCTTCGCCGTCGCCGAAGGTCCGGACATCGAGGACGACTTCCACAATTTCACGGCTCTGAACTTCCCCGAGAAGCACCCGGCCCGCGAGATGCATGACACCTTCTTCTTCAATACGAAGGAGTCGGGCGAACGCATGCTGCTCCGCACCCACACCAGCCCCGTGCAGGTGCGGACCATGGTGTCGCAGAAGCCGCCGATCCGCATCATCGCGCCGGGCCGCACCTACCGCGTGGACAACGACGCCACCCACACGCCGGTGTTCCACCAAGTCGAGGGCCTGGTGATCGACAAGGGCATCCACATGGGTCACCTGAAGTGGACCCTGGAGACCTTCCTGGCGCGGTTCTTCGAGACCGACGCGGTCACCACCCAGTTCCGCCCGCACCACTTCCCGTTCACCGAGCCGTCGGCCGAGATGGACGTGCAGTGCGACCGCTCGGGCGGCGAGATCAAGATCGGCCAGGGCACGAGCTGGCTCGAGATCCTGGGCTGCGGGATGGTTCATCCGAACGTCCTGCGCGCCTGCGGTATCGATCCGGACGAGTACCAGGGCTTCGCCTTCGGCATGGGCGTCGACCGCCTGGGCATGCTGAAGTACGGCATGCCGGACCTTCGCGACATGTGGTCGTCGGACGTCCGCTGGCTGTCGCACTACGGCTTTAGCGCCTTCGCCGCGCCGAACCCGGCCAGCGGCCTGAGCTGATCGCCCTTCTGGAATTCCACCAACCCCTCCGCGCGGCGGCGGGGCTTGGAGATTGAAAATGAAATTCACGCTCTCCTGGCTCAAGGATCACCTTGAGACCACCGCCACCGTTCCCGAGATCGTCGCGGCCATGACCATGGCCGGGCTCGAGGTCGAGCACGTCATCGATCCGGCGACCAAGCTCGCGCCCTTCACGGTCTGCAAGATCGTCGAGGCCGCCCGCCACCCGAACGCCGACCGTCTGCAGGTCTGCCAGGTCGACACCGTCGATGGCCGCAAGGAGATCGTCTGCGGCGCGCCGAACGCCCGCGCGGGCCTGACCACCATCTACGCCCCGATCGGCGCCTACGTGCCGGGCCTGGACGTGACCCTGGTCGAGAAGCCGGTGCGCGGCGTCGTCTCGAACGGCATGCTCTGCTCGGCCGCCGAGCTGGAATACGCCACCGAGAGCGACGGCATCATGGAGCTGCCCGACAGCCTGGCGGTCGGCACGCCGGCCGTTGACGCGCTGGGCCTGGAAGCCGTCATCGACTTCGAAGTCACCCCCAACCGCCCCGACTGGCTGGGCGTCGCCGGCATCGCCCGCGACCTGGCCGCCGCGGGCGTGGGTAAGCTGAAGGACCTGTCGATCGCGCCGGTCGCCGGGACCTTCCCCTGCCCGATCACAGTCAAGGTGGACGGCGAGGCCTGCCCGGTGTTCGCCGGCCGCCTGATCAAGGGCGTCAAGAACGGCCCTTCGCCCAAGTGGCTGGCCGACCGCCTGACCGCCATCGGCCTGCGCCCGATCAACGCCCTAGTGGACGTCACCAACCTGATCTCCTACGACCGTGCCCGCCCGCTGCACGTCTATGACGCGGCCAAGCTGGTCGGCGCGACGATCGAGGCCCGCCTGGGCCGCGGCAAGGCCGAGACCACGCCCGGCGACCAGCCCTCGCCGGCCGAACATCACGACGAGCAACTGATCGCTCTGGACGGCAAGACCTACGACATCACGCCGGAGATGTGCGTGATCGCCGACGCCCAGGGCAACCGCCCGATCGGCCTGGGCGGCGTCATGGGCGCGGCGAGAGCACCGGCTGCTCCGACGAGACGGTCGACGTCTTCGTCGAGAGCGCATGGTTCGAACCGATCCGCATCGCCCAGACGGGCCGCGCCACCGGCATCAACAGCGACGCCCAGTACCGCTTCGCCCGTACGGTCGACACCGGCTCGGTCGTGCCTGGCCTGGAGCTAGCCACCAAGCTGATATCCTGGAGCTGTGCGGCGGCCAGCCGTCGGACATTGTTGTCGCCGGCGAGGCTCCGGCCGCGCCGAAGGGCTTCGCCTTCGACCCTGCTTACGTCGAGCAGCTGTCGGGCCTGTCGGTCTCGGTCGACCGCGCACGCCAGATCCTGGTCGACCTGGGCTTCGACGTGAAGGACGGCTCGCCCTGGACCGTCACGCCGCCGACCTTCCGCCGCGACGTGGAAGGCAAGGCCGACCTGGTGGAAGAAGTCGCGCGCATCGCCGGCTACGGCGCCCTGCCCTCGACGCCGCTGCCGGAAGCGCCGCGCGCGGTCGGCGGCATCCTGACCGCCAAGCAGGCCCGCGCCCGCACGGCCCGCCGGGCTCTGGCCGCCGCCGGCTACGCCGAGGCCGTGACCTACAGCTTCACCAGCCGCAAGACCGCCGAGCTGTTTGGCGGCGGCGCGGCCGAGCTGGTCCTCGCCAACCCGATCGCCTCGGAACTGGACTGCATGCGCCCGTCGCTGCTGCCCAACCTGATCGAGGCCGCCGGCCGCAACGCCCGCCAGGGCTTCCCGGACGCGGCCCTGTTCGAGATCGGCCCGACCTTCCACGGCGACAAGCCGAACGATCAGCGCACCGTCGTCTCGGCGATCGTGGTCCCGAAAGCGCCGCGTAGCTGGAGCAAGGCTCCGCAAGACGACGTCTTCACCGTCAAGGGCGACCTGCTGGCCCTGCTGGAGGAGCTGGGCGCCCCCGTCGCCTCGCTGCAGACCGCGCAGGGCTCGGCCTCGTCCTGGTGGCACCCGGGCCGCTCGGCGCGCCTGCAACTGGGCCCCAAGGCGGTGATGGCCGAATTCGGCGAGATCCACCCGGCGGTCCTGAAGGCCCTCGACGTGGCCGGCCCGGTCTACGGCTTCGAGATCACCCTGGAGGCGATCCCCGAGCCGAAGAAGAAGTCGGTCAAGACGCGCCCGGCCTTCTCGCCCTCGGCCCTGATGCCGCTGACCCGCGACTTCGCCTTCCTGGTCGAGAAGACCAAGGCCGCCGGCGACCTCGTGAAAGCCGCCGCCGGCGCCGACAAGGCGCTGATCACCGCCGCGCGCGTGTTCGACGTCTACGAAGGCCCCGGCGTGCCGGAGGGCTTCAAGTCGATCGCGATCGAGGTCGTGGTCCAGCCCCGCGAAGCCACCCTCACCGACGCCGAGATCGAGGCCCTGTCGGCCAAGATCGTCGCGGCGGCCGAGAAGGCCGGCGGCAAGCTGCGGGGGTAAGAGCTGAAATCCTCCCCCTAGCGGGGGAGGTGTCCGCGAAGCGGACGGAGGGGGAAGTTCTGCTGGCCCGGTAACTCCCCCTCCGGCCTTCGGCCGCCTCCCCCACGGGGGGAGGATTGTCCACTTTCCAGGCGCCAAGCCTCACCACGGGCAAAACCCGCCCCCTCCGCGACCGAACGTCCCTGGCTGGGGCAAGCCCTTGCGCGGCGCCAAATGTCACGCTACCTGTAAGAAGCGCTCACTGGAGTCATCGCTTCCACATGCAATCGACCTTCGCCTTCGCCGCTTTCGTGACCACCGGCCTCGCCGCCGTGGCCGCGATGTCGTGCGCGGTGTCGATGTGGAACATGATTAACCAGATTAAAACCGTGCGAGTTCGAACGGGGCAAAATCGGCGCAAGCAGCGGTAGGAAACCCTACCAAACCCAAAGCCGAAGGATCGCAAGATCTCCAAAAAGCCCCGCTCCCACGAGCGGGGTTTTTTGTTGCGCGGTTCCTCGGTCCTCCAAGTCTCTCAAATCCAAGGACCACCTCGATGAGCTACCTGCCCTCTCCACCCGCCTTCCACAGCGACGCTGACGGCGTCACCGTGCACCAGTTGCTGCTGGCCGCGCAGGACGCGCCCAGCGCGCTCGACGCCGTTCGCCAAGGCCTGGCCGACAGCGGCGCCGAACTGTGCGGCCTGACCCTCAAGCCCGTCGGCCAGATCGTCGAAGCCTCGCTGCGCGTGCGCCATCTGGGCGACCAAGCGGCCCGCCTTCTGGCCCGCGACCTCGCCGCCTGGCCTGGCGTGAGCTCGGCCTCGGTAGAGCACCAGTGGGTCCGGCCGTGCGCGTAGACCCTCTCAAACAGGAGGATGAGAAACGTCGTCTCTTCCTCGTCACCGCCGAGGACACGCCCGACGCCCTGATGCGCGTCTTGGGCGTGGCTTCGGTCCAGCAGGCGCGGTTGCGCGCCCTGTCCGCCGCTCCCGAGGGCCAGCACCTGGCCATTCGCCTCGAGATCGACGACCAGGGCGACGCCCGCGCCGAAGCCCTGGCCTCGCGCCTGGCCGCCTGTCCTTCCGTGCGTGGCGTGGGATTCGGCTGGCGGCAGTAACCAAACAGCGCTCTCGTACGTATCTGAGGTGAGTTCCGCCTCCGGAGACCACGATGCGCCGCCTGCTTGCCCTCCTCGCCGCCGCCTTCGCCCTGCTGATCACGGGCGCGCCCGCCCTCGCCGCCCCCAAGACCGAGACCGCCGTCTTCGCCGGCGGCTGCTTCTGGTGCATGGAGCACGACATGGGCGGCATCCCCGGCGTGCTGAAGGTCGAGAGCGGCTACACCGGCGGCCACGTCAAGAACCCGACCTATCGGGACGTCACCAGCGAACGTAGCGGCCACTACGAGGCCGTTCGCGTCACCTACGACCCCGCCAAGCTGGACTACGGCTTCCTGCTCTATCGCTATTGGAAGCTGGTCGATCCGACCGACGATGGCGGCCAGTTCTGTGACCGCGGCCCGTCCTACCGTCCGGCCCTCTTCGTCACGCCCGCCCAGCGCCCGATCGCCGAAAAGTCCCGCGCCGAGGCCGCCAAGCGCCTGAAGACGGGAACGATGAAAGCCCAGATCCTGCCGCTGCAAACCTTCTATCCGGCGGAGGAATACCACCGCGACTACGCCAAGCGGAACGCCGCCAACTACAACGCCTACCGCGTGGGCTGCGGCCGTGACGCGCGGCTCAAGCAGGTGTGGGGCGGATAGCGTCGCGGTAGCGTTCGGGCTTCTCCCTCGCTAGGTTGCGCACCGCAAGCGGAGGCCTTGATGACGAAACCGGTTCTGGAGTTGTGGTTGGAGCGCGGCCTTTTCGCGTCGCGCTGGCTGATGGCGCCGTTTTATGTCGGCCTCGTCGTGGCCCTGGCGGCGCTGATCGTCGTCTTCTTCCAGGAGCTGGCGCACGAACTGCCGCACGTCCTGTCGATGAAGCCGGAGGACGCGATCCTGATGGCGCTGTCGCTGATCGACCTCTCCCTGGCCGCGAACCTGCTCGTGATCGTGATCCTGTCCGGCTACGAGAACTTCGTCTCGAAGATCGATACGGCCAGCCATGAGGATCGGCCGGACTGGATGGGCACGGTCGACTTCTCGGGCCTGAAGATGAAGCTGATCGCCTCGATCGTGGCGATCTCGGCCATCGCCTTGCTCAAGGCTTTCCTCAAGCTGACGGAGCCTGGCCAGACGGTCGATCAGGTGCGCCTATTGTGGCTGGTGGTCGTGCACTTGTCGTTCGTCGCCTCGGGCGTCCTGCTGGCCGTCATGGACTGGCTGAACGGCAAGGTGGAGAAGCACTAGACTTCTCCCGCCCGCCCTAGAACGGCAGCGTGCGCCGTTTGCGGCTGTAGCCGAGGTAGCCGATGTTGGCGCCCAGACGCAGACCAACGCCCGCACGGATCGGCGCCAGGGTGATCTCGTCGGCCTTCTGGTAGTTCACGCCGAGGCCGCCGATCAGGTAGGCGCTGCCTTCGACGCCCGGGAAACGACGGAAGACGGCGTCGGGATACTGCAGGTTATAGCAGAGGGTGAAGACGCGGCTGGCGTTGCCGCCCCAGTCCCAGCCGATCGACGGGCCTTGCCAGAAGACCTCCATCGTCGGGCGGCCTTTCATGTAGAGCAGGCCCCGGCCGTAGCGCAGGCCAATGGCGATGGCGCCCGAGCCCTCCTCGCCCGCGATATAGGCGGTGGGTTGGCCCTGCTCCTTGAACACCCGCTCGATCGCCGCGCCGGCGCTCTCGGCCGTGACGCCCAAGAAGTCCGAGGTCGCGCGCACCATCTCGTCGCGCGAATAGGTCGAGGCGCCGCCCGTCTCATAGTTCGGGCCGCTGGCCCCCGCCGGCGGCGGATTGGCCTGCAGGGCCAGGGCGTCGGTCGCCGAGGCGGTCAGGCCGGCGGCGGCGCCGGAGAGGATCAGCTTGCGACGGTCCATGGGTGGGCCTCCAGGTCGATTACTTTGCAACACTGTTGCAAGCCATTGGGACGGGTTTGCGGCCCCAAACTTAACGCGGGGTTAAGCATGTCCGCCCGCGTCGCCCCCCCCGAAACGCAACGCCCCTCGCGAACCGGGCCAAATGTGCTATGCGCAGCCCATGACTTCGACGCCTCTCGACAAGATCCGTAACTTTTCCATCGTGGCGCACATCGACCACGGCAAGTCCACGCTGTCCGACCGCCTGATCCAGACCACCGGCGGCCTCACCGCGCGCGAGATGAGCGCGCAGGTGCTGGACAACATGGACATCGAGAAGGAGCGCGGCATCACCATCAAGGCGCAGACCGTGCGCCTGACCTACAAGGCCGCCGACGGCGAGACCTACATCCTCAACCTGATGGACACCCCCGGCCACGTCGACTTCGCCTACGAGGTCAGCCGCTCGCTGGCCGCCTGCGAAGGCTCGATCCTGGTCGTCGACGCCTCGCAAGGGGTGGAAGCCCAGACCCTGGCCAACGTCTACCAGGCCATCGACAACAACCACGAGATCGTCCCGGTCCTCAACAAGGTCGACCTGCCCGCCGCCGACGTCGACCGCGTCAAGGCGCAGATCGAGGACGTCATCGGCCTGGACGCCTCCGACGCCGTCGAGTGCTCGGCCAAGACCGGCCTGGGCATCCCCGACGTGCTCGAGGCCATCGTCACCCGCCTGCCCCCGCCCAAGGGCGACCGCAACGCCCCGCTCAAGGCCCTGCTGGTCGACGCCTGGTACGACGCCTACCTCGGCGTCGTCGTCCTGGTCCGCATCTTCGACGGCACGCTGAAGGCCGGCCAGCAGGTCCGCATGATGCAGACCGGCGCCACCCACCGCATCGACAAGGTCGGCGTCTTCACGCCCAAGGCCACCGACGTCGCCGAGCTCGGCCCCGGCGAGGTCGGCTTCTTCACCGCCTCGATCAAGGAAGTGGCCGACGCCGCCGTCGGCGACACCATCACCGACGAGAAGAAGCCCACCGCCGAAGCCCTCAAGGGCTTCAAGGAAGTGGTCCCGGTCGTGTTCTGCGGCCTCTTCCCGGTCGACGCCGCCGACTTCGAGGACCTGCGCGCCGCCGTCGGCAAGCTGCGCCTCAACGACGCCAGCTTCACCTACGAGATGGAGAGCAGCGCCGCCCTGGGCTTTGGCTTCCGCTGCGGGTTCCTTGGCCTCCTCCACCTGGAGATCATCCAGGAGCGCCTGTCCCGCGAGTTCGACCTCGACCTGATCGCGACCGCCCCCTCGGTGGTCTACAAGATCAAGCTGCGCAACGGCGACGAGATCGAGCTGCACAACCCCGCCGACCTGCCCGACGTCATGCAGATCGAGGAGATCGCCGAGCCCTGGATCAAGGCCACGATCTTCACCCCCGACGAATATCTGGGCGGCGTCATCAAGCTGTGCCAGGACCGCCGCGGCATGCAGCGCGAGCTCTCTTACGTCGGCAGCCGCGCCATGGTCGTCTACGACCTGCCGCTGAACGAGGTGGTCTTCGACTTCTACGACCGCCTGAAGTCGATCTCGAAGGGCTACGCCAGCTTCGACTACCAGCTGGAGGACTACCGCGCCGGCGACCTCGTCAAGATGTCGATCCTGGTCAACAGCGAGCCCGTCGACGCCCTGTCGATGCTGGTCCACCGCAGCCGCGCCGAAAGCCGCGGCCGGGGCATGTGCGAGAAGATGAAGGAGCTCATCCCCCAGCACATGTTCGTCATCCCGATCCAGGCCGCCATCGGCGGCCGCATCATCGCCCGCGAAACCGTCCGCGCCCTGCGCAAGGACGTGACCGCCAAGTGCTACGGCGGCGACGCCAGCCGCAAGCGCAAGCTTCTGGACAAGCAGAAGGAAGGCAAGAAGCGGATGCGCCAGTTCGGCAAGGTCGAGATCCCGCAGGAAGCCTTCATCGCCGCCCTGAAGATGGACGAGGATTGATCGGGGGCGGCTTTAGCGCCGGATCGTTGGGTTTAGAGCGCCCCCGCCGGGAGACTGGCGGGGGTTTTGTTTTGGGCTCATCGCCGACCTTGAAGGACTGCTTCCTTGGCTTAAGAGGGGCGGGTAACGACCGTCTATGCAGTTTATATTCATCCCAATTTTCGATATCAACGGTCGTAATCCAGATATGGATCGGCAAAATTCAGATAAATCGTCAAATTTTCGCTTGTTCCCATTATGTTTCGCCGATATGAATCTGCCTTGTTATTTTTTGGGTGGATCGTCTTATGGAACATTTTGCTGTGGTGCAGAGCATTGTTCGCGCCGCGCTAGCGGGCGATCAGGCGGCCTTGGGCAAACAGGTCGCCCGTTTGCGCGAAAGGCTGGAGAAGGCCGGCGCGGCGAAGGAAGCCGCGACGCTGGAGCGCCTGCTGGAAGCGGTCGAGGAAACCCGCGAGATGGCGCCCAGCCGCGTCGAGGTGTCCCGCTTCCTTGTCGCTGGCGAGCGACTGACCCGCGAAGTACATCCGCCAATCGATCGCGAAACCGGCGCACGGCTGTGTTCGATTGATTTCGCCAGGGATGGCCTGCCGGCCCCGATCTATGGCCCAACCATCCTGGGAACGATCGAAGGTCTACTCCAAGAGTGGAACAGTGCAGCGGCGCTTCAATCCGTCGGCGTCGAGCCGACGCGCACCTTGCTCATCTATGGCCCTCCGGGGTCGGGCAAAACGGTCACCGCGCGCTACATCGCTGAGCGTCTTGGCCTGCCTCTGATCACAGCCCGCATTGACGGGCTGATCTCTTCGTTCCTGGGCACCACCGCGCGCAATATCGCCAACCTGTTCGACTTCGCCAATCGCTATGCGTGCGTGCTTCTTCTCGACGAGTTCGATGCGCTCGCCAAGCTTCGCGACGACCCTCAGGAGATCGGTGAAATCAAACGCGTGGTGAACACCCTGTTGCAGAACCTCGACATGCGGCGCGAGTTCGGCATCACCGTCGCCATCACCAACCACGACCGCCTTCTCGATCCGGCGGTGTGGCGGCGGTTCGAGACCCATGTTCACATGGGCGAGCCTGAGGCGGGCGCCCGGGAGCAGATGATTGCCCGCTTCCTGCGCCCGATCAGCGCGGAGCCCGCCACCCTGCGGATTTTCGCCTACTGCTTGGCTGGCCGTTCCGGTGCCGATCTGGAGCGGGTTTGTGCGGCTGTGAAGCGTTGGGTTGCGTTGAGTGGCGATGCGCACGATGGGCCGGCCCTGTTCCGGGCGCTGAGCGCAGTGTTGGCGCGAGCCCCATCACTGGACCACCAGGCTGCGCGTATCCTGGCCGCCGACTTGGAGGCCTTTGTCAGCCTGATCGCCAATGATGCTGACGCTGGCCTCAAGCAGACCGAGATAGGCGACGCAACCGGCTATGCCCAATCCAAGATAAGCGACCTGAAGAAGGCCAAGCTGCATCTGCCGATGATGGAGGCTGTTCATGCCTAACAATCCGGTCCAGATCATCCTCAACGATCAGGACTTTCACCAAGCGCCCGAGCCTGGTCAGCCTCCGCGTACCAAGGACTTCTACGACGGGGCCGATGCTGCCTTCGCTGCGCACAAGGCCGAGCTGCTCGCGGCAGTCGACGCGGTGATCGCGGCTGTACAGAAGAGCCCACACGGGCCGGCCACCTATCTCAAGGTCCAGATGCGTCCTGAGGCGCTGGCCAAGTCCTATCGCCCGGGCTGGCTCTTCAAGCGCGACCAGTTCCCGTGCGTCGGAGCCGATGCGGTCGGAACGCTCTACTTTAGGGCTCCACTGATCTACCTCGCGACGCTCCGGGCCCGGATCGAACAGGCTGAACTGAAGGTCGCCACCAAGTACCGCCTGCGCGACGGTGAGGCCTACAAGGCCCCTACCTACGCACGGCAGGAGGTCGGGGCTATCGAGTCTATCGAGATCGCTCCACCCGAGCAGAAGCGTTCGTTCTCGGTCTCGGCGGCTCTCGCTGCCTTCGAAGACCCGCGCGTTGTTTCCGGCTACCAGATCGAGCTCTTCGAGACGCCGGAAGAAAAGGTCATTGCCAGCGATCTTACGGGACGTGCAGCGCTGCGCCGTTCGCTGGAGCAAGTGTTGCTGTCCACAGGCGCTGGCGCGCGCAGCTTCATCGCATCGGCGATCGGTCGCACGCCGGTCATGGAGTTGCAGCTCACCCGTAGCGTCCAGCCAGCCCTGGTGGACAACCGCACCAGCCTCATCCGTTCCGACCTGGTCTCTGCGCCGCCCCCGGCTCCGGTCGACTTGGATCCGGCCCGCCACGAAGCGGTGCTGAACGCCTTGCAGGAACACCCCCTTGTTCGGGCGGTACTGCCGCCGGTGCTTTTGCAGCTTACCGACGAGGAGACACCGACGCGATCCGCCGAAGGGCTTTCCCAGGGAGACGAGCCGTTGGAAATTCCGACGCCGGCGAGCGGGGCCAGCTATCCGGTCGTCGGGGTGATCGACTCCGGTGTCGGCGAGTGTCTCGAGGACTGGGTCGTCGGGCGGTTCGACTTCCTAGATGAGACGGAGTTCAACGCTGTCCACGGCACTGGGGTGGCCGGCCTGATCGCGGTGCCGCAGTTGGTGAACCCGCCTACGGTGGTGCCGGAGGCAAACGGCTGCCAAATTTACGACGTGCCCCTTTATCCGACCGGGACGTTCAGTGAGAAGTTTCCACGGGGCTTCACCGACTTCTTGGAGGAGGTCGAGCAGGCGGTAGCGGAGGCCAGCCAACAGCACGGCGTGCGGGTCTTCAATCTATCTATCAACGCCGTGTCGGACGTCGAACGCCACCGCTACAGCATTTACGCTTCGCGCCTGGATCAGATCGCCGACACCTACGGGGTGATCTTCGTCAACTCCGCCGGCAATTTGCCCAGGGCCCAGGCGCGAGCGCCTTGGCCCAGGAAGCCCAGCGAGGCGGTGTCCTATTTAGCTTCGCGCACTTCGCCTGATACCATCTTCAAGCCGTCCGAGAGCGTGCGCTCGATTTCGGTGGGGGCGTTAAACCCACCCGGCCTAGCGGATGTGGCCGGGGCGCCGACGATCTACACGACGCGCGGGCCAGGCCTGCAGGTAGGGGTCAAGCCAGATGTGGCCGCGTACGGCGGCGTCGGCGGGGCTAGGCCGGGCGCGTCTACTGGGCTCAGTTCCCTGACGCCGGCCGGTCTTCGTCAAGACGTGGTGGGCACCAGCTTTGCCGCGCCCCTAGTGGCGCGTGTCCTGGCGGGTCTCGACGTGGCGACAGAGGGTGGGCTGACCACCGAGGCCTTACGCGCCATGTTGCTGCACCATGCGGTCATGCCTGAACCGCTAACCAAACGCGGTCACAAGCAACTTGCCAGGCAGTTCGCCGGTTTTGGCCAGCCGGCTCAGGTGGTCGATATGCTAGAAACCGGCGATCACCAGATCACGCTGCTGTTCCAGAGCCGGCTCAGCATCGGCGAGCGCAAGCCGGTCATCCTGCACTTCCCGTTCACCTGGCCTCAGAGCCTGACCACGCCTGATAGCGCCTGCTCGGGGCGCGCTCGGATCACGCTGGTCTACTCGCCGCCGCTGGACCCGGCCTTCGGTGCAGAATTCGTTCGCGTCAATCTTGAGGCTAGTCTCAAGCAACGTCAGACCGAACCAGCAAAAGATGGGCGCGCGCGATACCTCAACCAGATCGACGCAGCGTATCTGCCAGGGTCGGCGAAGCTAGCTATTCCAGAGCGGGCCTTGATCGATCACGGCCTGAAGTGGTGGCCGTCCAAGCAGTACGAGAGTACTTTCAAAGAGAACGGTGAGTCCTCGCAGTGGTGTTTGGAGGTCACTAGCTTGGTGCGGGCCGAGGCCAGCTTCCCTGCCGAGGGCGTGCCGTTCGCTGTGCTCCTAACGCTAGAAGACCCTGAAGGTACGCGGCCGATCTTCCCGCAATTCCGCCAGGAGCTGCAAGCTAGCCGCGCTGATGCTCGGGATGTTCGCACGGCCATCCGCCTGCGCAACCGCAGCTAGACCGGCCAAAGCGACGTGTGCGATGGCACCACTTTCTTCGGGCTTCCGACAGGTCCCACAGGGGCAATAGATGATCGGCTTTTTGCTTGAACGTATTCTGGAGCTTCTCCTCGCAAAGCGCGGCGAGGGAGCTCGGGCCATCATCCACGCTGTGCTCGGATGGCTTGCCTTGGTCAGCTTGATCGCAGGAATTGCCCTTTGGTTTTCCGGGTCGAAGTGGTGGTCTGGATTCTTAGTTGGGACATTCGACACCCTGCTCGCCATAGCGCTGACTAGGGACTGGAAAGCATATGAGGCTCGTTCGCGACCTCCAGCTTCGACGTCAGAGTTTCACGCCCTTGACTGAGCGTTCTGGTGCTGGAGAAGCGCGGCGCGTTTCGCGCCCAACTCCCCCCACCTCTTCCCACACCTAACCCCCTGAAATCCCTCACCCCGACCCCGCTCTACGCCCCGCCGCGTCCCCGGTGTCCGGAGCGGCCGTATTCTACGGCCATGAGCAGATCACATCCCGACGCCCGCGCCACCTGGTTCCGCCTCTCGGAGGACTCGTGGGCCCAGATCGCCGAAGAGTACAAGAACGGCGCGACCGCCGCCGAGCTGGGGGCCAAGTGGAAGGTCTCGGTCAGCAGCGTCTATCGCCACGCCTGCAAGGACGGCTGGACCAAGAAGGCGCACGCCGACGATCTGGCGCGCGAGCACGCCGCGGCCTTCGAGGCCGAGGCGGAGGCCGCGCGGCGGGCGGCGCTGGGCGGCGCGGGGCCGCCGCCCAGCGAGCTCTGGCTGACCGGCGACGAGGACGACGACGACGCCGATGGTGAGGCCCTTAGCGCCTTCGGCGCGTCCTTCGAGGACAAGGCCGCCTTTTCGCCGGGGTTCGCGCCGGGGGCGCGGGTCCCGCCCCCGCCGCTCTCGACCGATCCCTCCGACCTGAAGGCCGCGACGCTGGCGCGGCTGGCGGCGGCGATCCAGTCGGGGCGCGACCAGGAGGCGCTGAGGCTGGCCACCCTGGCCGACCGGCTGACGCGGCTGGCCTCGGCCGACGACGAAGGGCTGGGGTCGTTTCCGGGCGGCGGCGCGTCCGACGGCGACGAGCCCTATGACGCCGAGCGGGCGCGGCTGTTGATGACCGGCTTCGTCGACTGGCGGCCGTCGCGGGCCCAGGTCGAGCACGAGACGGCCTACATGTTCCGCTCGATCTACCTGATCGCCCTGGCCATGCTGCTGAAGCCCGACACCGTGCCGGGCCTGTTCAAGCGGCGGGTCAGGCGCTTCCGGCGCGACTATCTGGGCGAGGACGATCCCCAGGCGATGGAGGCCGCCGAGATCATCACCGAGGGCCTGCTGCGCGAGCAGGAGGTGGTGGCCATGGACTTCACCGGCGTCGCGCCGCGGCCGGCCCGCAAGCTGCCGGCCAGGACCTGGCCGCCGCCGCGTCCGCCCTACCCCTCGCGCAAGGACCTGGCCAAGGAGGCCACGCCCCTGCCGCCGGCCGAGCCCCCGCCCGGGGCGGTGCGTTATGGGCGGCGAGGGCGGTAGGGACGGAGCGGCGCTAGGGCCGGCCGCCTTCGGCCAGGTGTTGCGCCTCCCACCAGCCCAGCAGCTGCTGCTCGCGCATGGCCGCGAAGAAGCGCATCAGGATCTGGGCGTGGCGCTCGGAGAAGGCGCGCCAGCGGGCCTCCTCCATCAGCGCGGGCGGGATCAGGTAGCCGCGGCCGACCTTCTGGCACAGGCCGTTGTCGGCGATGCGCAGGGCGTTGCGGCGGACGCTCTCGAACGGCAGGCCCAGGGCGCGGGCGATGGCCGAGGCGGTGGCGGGCTTGCCGTCGGCGGCCAGGCTGCCGTCGAGGATCGCGAACAGCATCACGACGGCGAAGGGGTCGCCGACCATCGGCATCAGGGCCTCGATCAGGCGCAGGAAGTGGTTGGTCCACAGCCGCATCATCTGGCGCATGGGCGGGCGCTGGTCGGGCGCGGCGGGCTCGACCGGGGCCAGGGCGCCGGCGCGGCGGAGGTTGGCGTAGAAGCCGGTGAAGGCGCTCCAGGTCTCCAGCGCCATCGCCAGCGCGTGGGGTGAGTTGGTGAAGGTCTGGGGCATGATCACGCCGTCGTCGCGCATGACCAGCACGCCGGCCTCGACCAGGCTGACCACGCGGCGGCGGGCGGTCTCCTGCGGGACGCCCAGCGAGACGGCGATCGAGCGGACGCGGGCGGGGCGGCGCAGTTCGTCGGGGGGCGAGGCCTCCAGCCCGGCGTAGGCCTTCTGGAACTCGGCGTCGCGCTCCATGGGGGCCAGGTTGGCCTGGGCGATGGCCAGCATCAGCAGGGTGTCGATCGCCGAGCGGTGGCCCAGCTGTCGGAAGCCGTTCGGGATCAACTTAGCCGAGAAGGCCAGGCACAGTCCTTCGCAGGTCCTGTCCACCGTCGCGGTCGATGCCGTCATGATCTCGAAATCCCGGGATGGGATCCGGGACCTGCCCCAATGTTCGGCCCCCTCCTCCATCCTCATTATGCGCCCCGCCGTGATCTAGGGCGCATCTCGGGTGAACGCAAATCACATCCTGAGTGTTCTGGCGCGCGGCGCGGAATTTACTCGAACGGCGGCTTCAACCGGAAGAAGCGCGCCTCGCCCAGCAGGTCGTAGACGCGCCGCACACGGAAGGCTTCGGGGCGGGCGCGGGCCAGGGAGAGCTCGGCCTCGGTCAGGCCGAACGGCGCGACCTCGGCGCCCAGGCTGGTCTTGACCGCCAGCAGGCGCGGGGCGGCCTCCAGGTCGAAGCTGATGACGTCGCAGCCCTCGGGATCGCTGGCGTGGGCCAGGCGGACGCGCTGGGCGAGGTCGGGGCGGCCGTGGTCGGTGAGGCGGCGGGCCTCGTGCGCGACGATGCTGGCCGCGCCCACGCCGGGCAGGAAGCGGTCCTGCGCCGCGCGGGCGGCCAGATCGAAGCGCCGGATGATCCGGGCGAGGGTCGCGTCGGGCGGCACGGGCTGGGGCGGGGCGGCCTCGAGCAGCGGGACGGCCGGCGGGGCGGCGAACAGGGCGTCGGGGCGGACGGCGGCGGCCAGCAGGGCGGGCTTGGCGAGCAGGGCCTCCTCGACGGCGGTCAGCAGCGGCGGGTCGTAGGTCCAGCGCGGCGGCGAGTCCTTCAGCACCGGCAGGCCGATCAGCGACAGCACCGCGGTGATCTCGCCCTGCTTGGCCATGACCGGCATGCCGGACTTGCCGGTGACGAAGCGGACGGTGCGGTCGTGGGTGGCGCGGTCGACCGGCTTGCCGGCCAGGGTCTTCTCCAGCTGGGTCAGGTAGTCCCCGACCACGACGGCGAGCTCCGCGCCCGTCCACTCGCGCCCGATGGCCTCCCGTTCCGCCGAATCCCCCGTCATCGGACGATCCTGCGCCAGGGCGGCCCCCGGCGCCAGACGCTTGAGCCGCTAGCGCCCCCCGGCCGCGTTGCCGGCCGAGGCGCGCGGGGCCTCCTGCACCGGCGTCTGGTCGCCCTGCAGCCCGGCCAGCTCCATGGCGCGGCGCAGGGTGGTGACCGGCGCGCCGCCGTCGACCTTGAAGGTCAGGCTGGCGGTTTCGGCGGGGTTCTCGCCGAGATTGGCGAAGCCCCCGACCCGCTCGGCGTTGAAGGTCACCCCGTAGGTCCGCCCCGCCAGCACGCGGCACAGCAGGACGAAGGTCTTCTGGTCGGAGAGCAGCCGCGGGGTCTTCACGCAGTCCATCGGCTCGGCGCCGGGCGCGGGGGCGTAGTTCCAGGCGGCGGGCGACATCTGCTGGTCGAAGGCGGCCTTCAGGATCAGCACGCCGGGCGTGACGCTCTGGTCCTGGGCCGGATAGGTCGAGACCAGCCTGGGCGGCGGGGTCGGCGGCAGGATCAGCACCGGCGAGACCGCGTTGGCCGCCTCGCCCGGCGCCGTCTGGACCTGGGCGCGCGCGGCCGTTCCGCCCAGGACGGCGCAGAGGACGAGGACGGGGACCAGGCGGCGGCGCGACATCTTTCCAGATTGGCTGGCGAGCGCGGCCTTCTCAAGGCGCCAATCGAGGCCTAAACCGCCTGCATGACCGACAAGACCGACGCTCCCCCGCCCGAGGGCGAAACGCCGATGCAGCGCGCCCTGCGCCTGAAGAAGGCCGCCCAGGGCCGCCATGGCCACGGCCCCAAGGCCTCCAGCGGCAAGGTGGAGCGCGCCAGCGCCGCCGCGCCGACCGGCAAGTCCAAGCCCTGGATGACCCGGTGACGATCCCCAAGGTCCTCGGCCGCACCTCGTCCGTCAACGTCCGCAAGGTCCTCTGGACCCTGGACGAGCTGGACCTGGCCTATGAGCGCGAGGACTGGGGCGCGGGGTTCGCCTCGACGAAGGACCCGAAGTTCCTGGCGATGAACCCCAACGCCCTCGTCCCCGTGCTGATCGACGAGCACGGGACGCTGTGGGAGAGCAACACGATCTGCCGCTATCTCGCGGCCGGGACGCCGCTGCTGCCGGAGGGGCGGCGGGCGCGCGCCGTCGTCGAGCAGTGGATGGACTGGCAGGCCACCGAGCTGAACACCGCCTGGCGCCACGCCTTCGCGGGCCTGGTGCGCAAGACCCCCGGCTTCGACGACCCGGCCCAGATCGCCGCCAGCGTCGAGGCCTGGAACATCGCCATGGGCCTGCTGGACGCGCGCCTGGTCGACACGGGCGCCTATGTGGCGGGGGACGCCTTCACCCTGGCCGACATCGTGCTGGGCCTGTCCGTCCACCGCTGGCTGCACAGCCCGATCCAGCGTGTCGAGTGGCCCGCCCTCACCGCCTACTACGCGCGCCTGAAGCAGCGGCCGGCGTTTGCGGCGTGGAGCCTTCCGCAGGTTCCGTGACCGACCCGGCGCCCGCCTGCGGCAGGCTGGCGATCGGCGTCCCGGGCAGGAGCGGCTCGCCGGTCCACTCCCAGTGCCAGGGTTCGTAGACGTAGTTGACGAAGCCGAAGCGCCCGGCGTTCCAAACCATCCAGCGATAGAGCGGCGAGCGCGCCATCGCCAAGCGGTTGGCGTCGGCGGAGGAGTCCGGGCCAAAACCCGGCGCGGCGTCGATGAAGAGATCGACGGCCAGACCCGTGCGGTGGGCCGAGCAGATGGTGCGGGTCAGGCCCTGGCAGTTCTGGTCGCGCGCGCAGCGCTGGGCGTCGACGTCCGGAGCGCGGAACCCGGAATAGATCTTCAGCGCCTCGGGCCGGCGCAGCACGCCGGCGGCGCGCGCCTCGGCGGTCATCCGGCGATAGGCCTCCAGCGCCGCGGGCCGCAACTGGATCGTCTTGCCGCCGTAGCTTTCGTCCGCGCGCGCGGTCGCCAGGTCCGGACCCGACGGCGCGCCGGGACAGGTCCCCTCGCGGTTCACGCGCACGAAAGGCCGGGCCAGATGCCAGCGCGGCAGCATCACGGCGAAGGCCGCCGCGTCCATCACCCCCGTGGGCGCTAGACGGTTGGCCGCCTGCCAGCGGGCCAGGGCGGCGGCGAAACCGTCCGAGCCCGCCGCGCAGCTCGTGCCGATCTCGGCGGCGATGCGAGGGGCGTAGATCTCCCACCCGATCTCGGCCTTGCCGAAAGGCGACCAGGCCAGGGTCGAGAGCGACGCGGCGTTGGCGGCCGCCGCGCCAGGCGGGCCCGGCTGGCTGCCGACGCAGAGCGCGGGCGCGGCGACCAGGGGCGGCGCCATCTCGGCGGCGGTCGGAAGCTCCGCCCCGCCCCTGGGCCCACGGGGTTCAGCCCGTTGCCCTCCCAGGGGCCAGAAGACCCATAGCCAGAAGGCGCCGATCGCCAGGGCCAGGACGCCCAATCCCCACAGCAGACGACGCAGCGGCCTCAACTCAAGCCTCGCAATTGGTGGAACTTCGCCATGGCTCAAGCCTTGAGACGGTGAAGTCGTTCCCATCTGGAGCCCGCATGACCGGTCTGGTTTCTCGTTTCGCCCTCGTCGCCGTCCTCGCCCTCGCCGCTTGCGACGACAAGCCAACGGCCAAGCCCGCCCCCGCCAGTACGGTCCAGAAGGCCCAGACGCCGATCGTCGCCGCGCCGCCCGTCTCGGCCGCGTCGTCGCCGGTGGGACAAGCGATCAACGCCGCCGCGTTCGATCCCGCCGCCACCGATCCGCGGGCTCGGCGCGACGTCCTGATCCGCGTCCAGACACTGCTGGATCGCGCCCACTTTTCGCCTGGCGTGATCGACGGGCGCGACGGCGGCAACCTGACGCTGGCGATCCGGGCCTTCCAGAAGGCGCATGACATGACCGTGGACGGCGAAGTCAGCCAGGCGCTGCTCGACGCCCTGCTCGCGACCGACGGCGGTCCGGTGCTGGTCGACTACACCATCAGCCAGAGCGACGTGGCGGGCCCCTTCATGCCACCCATCCCCAAGGAAGACTACGAGGCGATGGCCCGCGAACCGGCCATGAACTACCACGACGTCGTCGAGATGCTGGCCGAGCGCTTCCACATGGGCGAGGACCTGCTGCGCGACTTGAACCCGGGCGTGAACTTCAACCAGGTCGGGGCCACGATCATGGTCACGGCCGCCGGCGCCGACCGCCTCGACGCCAAGGTCGACCGCATCGAAATCGACAAGGCCCTGGGCCAGGTCCGCGCCTTCGATGAGAGCGGCGCGCAGCTGGCGGTCTACCCGGCTACGGTGGGCAGCACCGAGCGCCCCGCGCCGTCCGGCGAGTGGGCGGTGCGGACCCTCGCGCCACGTCCGACCTACACCTACGATCCCTCGCGCCTGACCTTCGGCGAGCCCAAGGCCAAGCTGACCATCCAGGCCGGACCGAACAATCCGGTGGGCTCGACCTGGATCGACCTGACCAAGGACACCTACGGCATCCACGGCACGCCGGACCCCAAGCTGGTCAACAAGCGCGCCTCGCACGGCTGCGTGCGCCTGACCAACTGGGACGCCTCCGAGCTGGGTTCGGCGGTCAAGAAGGGCGCCAAGGTGATCTTCATCGGCGTCGAGGCGCGCCCGGCCTAAACACCGCAAGCTTCAGCGTTCAGGCTGCGTTCAGCCACGGATCGGCCTAGTGATCTCACAAGCTTCCACTGCTTGGGGGAAACAACGATGTCCAAGACGCTCAGCCTGACCGCCCTTTCCGCCGCCGCCCTGATGGCCGGCTGGACCAGCGCCGCCAGCGCCCAGGCGCCCGGCTGGGACGGCCGCTACGAAGAACCGCCGCGCGGGTCCTACACGCGCTCGTGCCGCGAGATCACCGCCTTCGACGGCCGCGTCTGGGCGCGTTGCCAGAACGATCGCGGCGGCTGGGAGTGGAGCAGCGCTCGCGCCCGCGACTGTGGCGGGCAGGGCCTGGAAAACCGCAATGGACGCCTGCAATGCGCCGGCTTCGTCGGCCCGGGCCCCCTCCCCGGTCCTGGCCCTGGTCGTCCGCCGGGCGGCGGCTGGCGCGCCGACGCGGTGCTGTTCGAGCACGCCGGCTATGACGGTCGCGCCTACGAAGTGCGCGGCGACATGCCCGACCTGGATCAGGCCGGATTCAACGACAGGGCCTCGTCGATCAAGATCCAGCGCGGCGCCTGGGAGGTCTGCGAGGACGCCTACTACCGCGGCCGCTGCACCGTGATCGATCGCGACCAAGGCGTGCTGCCGCGCGACTGGAACGACCGCATCAGCTCGATCCGCCGCGTCCGCTAGCCCCCGATCACCCGGATGGGTCGCGCCCTCTTGAAGGCTGGCGCGGCCCACGGTTAAGGTCCCGCGCCTCGAGAACAGTGGAGCTCCAATATGCGTAAGATCGTCGTCCTGGCCGCCGCCGCGGCCGCCCTCCTGGTCTCGGCCTGCAACACCATCGAAGGCGCCGGCCGCGACATTTCCGCCGCCGGCCGCGCGCCGTGAGCAACACCGCCAAGGACGCCAAGAACTGACAAGCCTAGGCCGACTCTCCCGCGCGCCTCGCTCAGGGCAGTCGACAGGAAAGACGAAAGCTTCGCCAAATCGAGCACTAGATCTGGGACTTACGGCGAAAAATAAACGACGCGAATATTCCCCGCGTTAACTTCACCGTAAAATTCCGCGCAAACCCGTTGCAAAAGCCGGACCTGTTCTCGAGCTTCGTGGCGAAAATGCGCGGAATACTCTCATTTTTGATCGAGACAAATCGTCGCCGTGCGACCCCCGGTCGCCCTTTTCTTGCCAGGCCAGGAAGCGCATATGGACGCCATGTCCGAGACCCGCACCGCTCCCCCGCTGCTCACCGGCCTGAAGCGCGGCCTGCTGCACCGCTGCCCGAACTGTGGCGACGGTCGGCTGTACATGCGCTATCTGAAGGTCGACCCCGAGTGCGAAGCCTGCGGGCATGAGCTGGCCCGTTACCCGGCCGATGATGGCCCGGCCTATTTCACGATCCTGCTGATCGGGCACCTGTTCGTGGCCCCGCTGCTGTTCTTCCCGTGGATCTGGGAAGCCCCGCCCATGCTGGTCGCGCCTTTGACCCTGATCCCGCTGGCGGTCCTGACCCTGCTGCTTCTGCCCCGCGTGAAAGGGGGCGTCATCGGCGCTCTCTGGGCGATCCGTCTGCGCAAGGCCGAAGACACCCCAAGCTGATCTCCGGAACCGACCTGGGCCGTCAGGTATTCCCAAGACCTGATCCCAGCGTCGCCGTGGTGGCGGACGCGGGAACGGAGGGAAACCACGGACCATGCTCGGCACGATCCTTATCATCATCCTCATCCTGGCCCTGATCGGCGCGCTGCCCACCTGGGGCCACAGCCGTTCCTGGGGCTACTTCCCGTCGGGCGGCCTGGGCCTGATCCTCGTGATCATCATCATCCTGGTGCTGATGGGCCGCATATAGGAGCGTGGCAGCCGAAAGTGTGAGCGGTTTCGGCGCCTGCCACGCTCCAATATTCGAGATAGAGCCTGCTTGTTCGTTTCTGATGTTCCCATCAGAAACGGGCAGGCTCTAGCGCTTGCTCTAGAACAGCGTTCGCCTAATCTCCCCCTCGACAAGAGGGGGAGATGACCATGACGGCGAACGCTGAAGCGCCGGGCGCGCGGCTTACGCCGACCGCCCGCGCCCGGGCCATCCTGGGCGGCTCGGCCGGCAACCTGGTCGAGTGGTACGACTGGTTCGCCTACGCCGCCTTCACCCTCTATTTCGCGCCCGCCTTCTTCCCGAAAGGCGACCAGACCGTCCAGCTGCTCCAGGCGGCGGCGGTCTTTTTCCTGGGCTTCGTCGCGCGCCCGATCGGCGCCTGGCTGATGGGGCTCTACGCGGACCATTCCGGCCGGCGGGCGGCGCTCTCCGTATCCGTGGCCTTGATGTGCGCCGGGGCGCTGATCATCGCCATCACGCCGGGCTACGCCACCATCGGCCTGTGGGCGCCGGCGATCCTGCTGTTCGCCCGCGTGTTGCAGGGCCTCTCGGTCGGCGGCGAGTACGGGGCCAGCGCCACCTATATGAGCGAGATGGCCGGCAAGCAGCGTCGCGGCTTCTGGTCCAGCTTCCACTACGTGACCCTGATCGCCGGCCAGTTGCTGGCGCTGGGCGTGCTGATCGTCCTGCAAAGGGTCTTGCCCGAGGAGGCCTTGAAGGCCTGGGGCTGGCGCGTCCCCTTCGTGATCGGCGCGCTTCTGGCCGTGGTCGTGTTCTGGATCCGCCGGGGTCTCGACGAAAGCATCTCGTTCAAGAGCGCGGGCCCGCGCGAGAACCTGTCGCGTCGCCAGGTCGCCGCCGCCGGGACGCTGCTAGCCCTGACGGTGATCGCCGGCGTCGTGGGCGTGACCAGCGGTCCGCTCGCGCGCCCCGCCCAGATCCTGGGCGCGGTGTTCCTCGTGCTGTTCTTCGTGTCGCTGATCGTGCCGCTGGTGCGCCTGCATCCGCGCGAGAGCCTGCTGATCATGGGCCTGACGGCGGGCGGCTCGCTGACCTTCTATGTCTACACGACCTACATGCAGAAGTTCCTGGTCAACACGGCGGGCTTCACCAAGGGCCAGGCCTCCGAGATCAGCGCCATCAGCCTGATCGGCTTCCTGCTGGCTCAGCCCCTCGCCGGCTGGATGTCGGACAAGGTGGGGCGCAAGCCGATGCTGATCGCGGCGTTTGGCGGCGGGGCCTTGTCGATCTGGCCCATCATGACCGGGATTTCCCAGTCGACCACCGTGATGGGGGCCCTGTCGCTGATCCTGATCGGGGTGGCGATCCAGTCCTGCTACACCTCGATCAGCGCGGTGGTGAAGGCCGAGCTGTTCCCGGCCCACCTGCGGGCGCTGGGGGTGGCCCTGCCCTACGCCCTGGCCAACGTGCTGTTCGGCGGCACAGCCGAGATGGTCGCCCTGGCCTTCAAGCACGAGGGGGTCGAGAGCGCCTTCTACGTCTATGTCGCCGGCGTCATGACCCTGGGCCTGGTCTGCGCGATCATCCTGAAGGACACCGGCCGCCACAGCCTTATCCACGAGGATTGATCCGACACTTTTTGGGCGCGTGGCGGGCGCCCAAACCGCTCGCGCTTTCGGCCGCCACGCTTAGACTCCTCGCCCCCCGTTTTCCGACTCTCCGCGTCCGTCTAGATTGCCGCCCATGCCGTTGCTCGACATCATCGTCCTCGTCGCCTTCTCGCTCTGCTGGCTGCTGTACGAGCCCGCGCTTCGACGCCTGGGCGAGGCGGGCGGCGTGCTCAACACCGACATGACGGTGATCCGCCGCCGGTGGATGCAGGAGATGGCGGTGCGCGAGATCGCGTTGCTGGACGGCCAGTTGCTGGGCCATGCGATCAACTCCGCCAGCTTCTTCGCCTCGTCGAACCTGATCTTGATCGCCGCGGCGGCCGGTGTCCTGTTCGGCGGCGATAGCGCCCTGCGGAGCGTCGAGGGCCTGGCGGTGCTGGCCAAGACCACGCCGATGATGTTCCAGATCAAGCTCGGGCTGGTGTTGGTCGCCCTGGCGCGCGGCCTCCTGGACTTTATCTGGTCGATCCGCCAGATGAACTACTGCCTGGCCGCGATCGGCGCCGCGCCGATGTGGGCGCCGCCCAAGGTGCTGGAGGAATACGCCGAGGCGGCCGGCGGCATCCTCAACCCGGCCCTGTCGGCCTTCAACGCCGGCGTCCGCGCCTACTACTTCGCCCTGGCGGCGGCGTGCTGGCTGCTGGGGCCCCTGCCCTTCATGACGGCGACGCTGGGGGCCATGACCCTGCTGCTCTGGCGCCAGCGCCGCAGCCGCGCCTCGATCGCCGTGCACAAGGTCCGTGAGATCCTGGAGCGCCAGCCGGTCGTGCATGGGCCGCACCTGACCAAGCTGAAAAAGCCGCCGCCGCCGTCCAAGGACCGGGCCTAGCGCCGCCGTAGGAACGCGCCTTTCGACGGCGCGTTCGACATCCCAACAGGACGCCACATACAACAAGCCCCGCCGGCGACATCGGTCTCCGGCGGGGCTGATGGGAAGTCTTGTGGGTAGACCCGATCTTCATACCTTAACCGGTGTCGCTTCGCAACCACTGAGGGGCGGGATTCCGACATTTCGTCGTGATTTCGTATTGCAACTTCCGCTATTACGGCGGCGGCTCCAGATTCTTGCCCGCCGCGTCAAAATATCGACCTTCACCCGAGCGTCTTGAGGCAATAGCGCGAAAGATCATCGCCTGTTCCGGATCTTTGGAAGGTATCTTCACGCTAAAACTGAACCGCAATAGCCTATTTCCGAACGTTCGTTTTCGTTGTTCAGTTCACTGTAAGCAGGAATTTCACTTTCGATGGCCTTATGGGCGGCGCTAGACACCCGGAAATTCGATCATTACTGGCGACGAGCCCGGCGCGGGACGCCCTCGCGACGCCCCAGCGCCTTTTGACTCTCGCTAAGCGCGCGATCAGACGCCCAGGGCGGTCCAGATCGGCAGGATTTTATCGCCCCACTCCTGGGCCTGCCGCTTCAGCTCGATGGGATTGTCTTCCCCCGTCAGCGTGACGCCGTCCTTGATCAGGGACTGGCCCTGCGCCTGAAGAACCGTCCAGGCGTATTGGGCCCAGTCGTCCGACGTCTTCCCCCCGTTCTGCTTGGCCAGCCAGAACATCTGCTGAAAGCGGCTCGCGCCGACCCCGCCGCCGAGCATCGGCGAAGCCAGATGGCCGATATCCGCGGTGGAAAGCGAGCGCTGGGCGATGACCTTGTTCAAGGCCTGCGTGCGGGTCTTGGCCTTGCTCATGTCCTGGCCGGGCGCGGCCGGCTGGATGACGCTCGAGCCCAAGAGGATCGTGATCGCCGAGGCCAGTTGGGCGAAGGTGACATTCTTGCCGGCGACCGCGGCCTCGATGTCCCCGATCGCATGGGGCTTGTAGTCCAGCAGGACCTCGTAGATCGGGTCGTAGATGGCGTCGATCAGCCCCGCCTCGCCCAGCACGCCGCGAACCTTCTTGGGAAGATCCGGTTTCGCCATGGTCAGGATCACCCGCTCCTGCCGAAGCGCCGCGACCTGCTCTTGGCCGGCCAGCGCACGGACGCCACGGATCCAGTAGTCGCGCCGGAACTGCTGGTTGACGCAGTAGTCCCGGAGCGTTTCACGCAGCGAGATGTCGGAGATCGCGGTCAGGAACGCCGCCTGCTGCGGCGTCATGTTCAGTTCGTTGAGATTGTCGGTGGCGTGGGCGGAACCGGAGAATCCGACCTTCGCGTCGCCAAGCCAACGCTCCATGTCGGCGAAGTACATCGGGCTCCAGTCCCGGTTCATGTACTCGTGCGCGAGGTAGCGGCGGTCCTGCGCCTTCACCTGCTTCAGCCGCTCGGCGGCGCCCGGATTGGCCTTGGCGTACAGCGGCTCCAGCGCCAGGAACTGGTCGATGAAGGTCAGGGCGGCGTCGGTCTGCCCCACGACGCCCTGCCCCGGCGCGCCCATGACGTCGGCGTGGCGCTTCATCAGATGCCGGATCGGCGCGGACGCCGACCATCCGGGCAGGGTGTTGTACGAGATGTAGAGCACGCCGCCCGGCCGCAGCTTGCGGCGAATGAAGTCGACCAGAACGCTACGGTTGGCGTCCGAAATCCAGGTCCAGATCCCGTGCAATCCGATGAAGTCGAAATCCGGCAAGTCAGGGCGATGGCAGAATTCGGCGAACGCCTCGTCGTAGAGCTTGGCGTCCGCGCCGGAGAGACGGACCATCTCCGAGGCGAAGGCCGCCTGGGAGGGGTTGAAGTCGGTCCCGTACCAAGCCACGCCCGGCTGGGCGGCGGCATGGATGGACACCGACAGGCCCTGGCCAAATCCCAGCTCGCAGGCGTTTTCGATCCTCGGCGCATGGCGGCCCGCCAGCATCAGCGGCAAGCGCGAGCGAAGCGGGTTCAGCTCGGCGTAGTAGCCGAAGGTGTAGTTCACGTCGGTGACGTAACCGGCAGTCCATTCTGTCGACACGCGCGCTCCAGCCTTCTTAATCCAACCCCGGCGCCGATACCGGCATGATTGAGTGCGCCTGACAAGTTGACGCCGTCGCGGCCGCGAACTTTTGGCGTGGCGCGGGCGCGACCCAAGTCGCTATAGCTCTTGCTCATTTCGCGAGACCGGCTCGGCCAAGACTGATGACCTCACCGCTTCTGGCGCTCTGGCGCCGCCTGCCCGCGCCGATCCGCCAGAGCGCCCACCTGGCCAAGGGCGCGCCGAAAGCGGCGTTTCTGGCGGGACAGGCATGGCTCGACGACTTCGCCAGGACCCAGGCCGCGCGCGCGGCCGAAGCCCGGACGCTCCGCCGCGTGCGTCGGCGGAATCGTCGCCCTAGCCTGCCGATCACGGTCGTGGGCTTCCACGGCGCCGTCCACGGCCTTGGCGAAGGGGCCCGGATGCTGGCGCGAGGCTTCGCCGACGCCGGGCTCCCTGTCCGCGCCGTGGACCTGTCGGCCTTTGTCGGCATGCCGGTCGACCTCCCGACCGCCTATCCTCCGCCGGGACCAAGAGAGCGGGGCGTCGTGATCTCGCACATCAACCCGCCCGAGCTGCTCCGCTGGGCGCGGGAGACGGAAGGCCAGCTTCTCGGTGGGCGGCGCCACATCGGCTACTGGGCCTGGGAGTTGGAGGACGCCCCCGCCGCCTGGGCCCCGGCCTTCGACCTCGTGGACGAAGTCTGGACCCCTTCGGCCTTCGCCGCCGACGCGCTGCGCAAGATCGCGCCGCCCCGGGTCAAGGTCACGCCCCTGCCCTATCCTCTGTACCTCAACCCCCGGCCAGCGCCGGACCGCGCGCGGTTCGGCCTGCCCGCCGAGACGGTCGTCGTGCTGATGGCCTTCGATCTTCGCTCGACCGCCCAGCGCAAGAACCCGTACGGGGCGCTGCGCGCGTTCCGGATGGCGACGCGCGACACCGCGCGCCCCGCCCTTCTGGTCTGCAAGGTCGTCGGCGCCGATCTCTATCCGGACACCTTCGCGGCCCTCGCCGCCGACGTCGCGAGCGACCCGACCATCCGCCTCATGCGTGAGAGCCTGTCGGCGGAGGACATGGCGGCGCTGACCGCCAGCAGCGACATCATCCTGTCGCTGCACCGCTCCGAGGGCTACGGGCTGCTGCTGGCCGAAGCGATCTGGCTGGGCAAGCCGACCCTGGCGACCGGCTGGTCCTCGAACGTGGAGTTCATGGATCCCGCATCCAGCCAGCTGGTCGACTATGACCTGATCCCCGTCGAAGGCGACGGCGCGATCTATCAGTCCGGGCGCTGGGCGGCCGCCGACGAGGACGACGCGGCGCGCAAGCTGGCGCGGATGATCGACGACGACGCCTGGCTCAAGACCCTGGCCGCCGCGACCGCTGCAAACGGGCACGTGTCCTTCGACCGCCCGGCGTGGCTGAACGCCCTGCGACGCCTGCTGCCGCTACGCTGATCGGCCTTTAAAGCCTGTGTGGTTTAGAGCGTTCGAGCGGTTCAACCGCTCACACTTAAAACCTAACGGGCTCTCGGCGCGGTCGCCAGCGGCGCGTCGCTGTCCCTCAGCGTCGGAATGTCGTTGATCGAGGGCGGCGGAGCGACCTTGTCGGCGGCTTCGGGCTTGGCCGGCAGCTCGGAAGACGGCGGTCGGATCGGCGTGGTGTCGCCGGCCTTGGGCTTCTTCGGCTCCATCGGCAGGGCGATCTTGTCCATCGTCTGGATGATCAGGTCCGTCGGCAGCATGCCCTTGTAGCGAACCTTCTTGAAGTTGCGGGTCGGATCGTAAGCCGCCACGCCCGGCGCCAGATTGCCGACTTCCAGGGTGCCGACCTGCGCGAGCAGTTGGACCCGGCCGACATATTCGCTGGCGCGTCCGCGGACGAAGCCGATCTGGGCGTTTTGCAGTTCCTGCTGGGCGTTCAGCACCTCGATCGTGCTGCGAAGCGCGAAGCGTTCCTCCTCGCGGACGCCGTAGAAGGCGATGGTGTTCGCCTTCATTTCCTCTTCCTGGCTGACCAGCGACTTACGCGCGGCGACCAGCTGGTCCCAGTACTGCGAGACGCCCAGCACCATGTTTCGGCGCGCATCGTCGATCAGCAGCTTGTCGCGATTGTTCTCCTCGATCGACTGGCGGACCTGGGAGTTCAGCTGCCCCCCCGCGAACAGGGGCTGGGTGAGCGTGATCGAAGCGTTCACGGTGTTGGAGCGGTTCGACTGCTTGTCGCTGTAGGGCAGATAGGGCGCGTTGCGATAATCCGCCCGCGCCGAAACCGAGAACAGGCGCTGCGCGCGCGCTTCCGCCACGCCCAGGCGCGAGGCCTTTTCGGTGAACAGGGCCGCGTTCAGGGTCGGGTTCGACTCTTCGGCCTGATTGAACGCCTCGTCCAAGGTCGCGGGCAGGCCGTCGATGTCGGGTTCGGGCTCGAGAGTGTCCGGCAGGTGGCCGACCAAGGCGGCGTAGTTGGCGACGGTGACGTTGAGCTGCGCCTCGGCGTTGGCCAACTGGGTGCTGGCCGCCGCGAGACGGGCCTTGGCCTGCTGGACGTCCGTCAGGGTGATCTGGCGAACGCTATACCGGTCCTCGGTGTCCTGCAGTTGCTTGCGCAGGAAGGCCTCGCCCCCCTTGGCGATGCGCAGCACCTCGCGATCCCGGCGAACGGAGACGTAGGCGTTCGTCACGCGGACCAGCAGATCCATTTCGATGCGGCGCAGGTTTTCCCGCGCGGCCTTGATCTGAGCTTCGACACCGCCGAGACGCGCGGCGTAGCGGCCATTGGTGTAGAGCGCCTGACTGACGGACAGCTCGTTCGACTGGCTGGCGGCTTCCTCGGTCTGCCGTCTTCCCAGGATATCCCGCGTCTGGGGTCCTCGGGCGTAGCCGTAGACTTCCGAGACCTGGGCGTTGGCTTGCAGGCCGTAGGCCGCCCGCGCCTGGGTGTAGTTCTCGTCCAGCGCCCGCATCGCGGCGCGTTGGGCCTGGATGTTCGGGTTGCTCTGGTAGGCGGCGGTGATCGCGTCGGCCAGGGTCTCGGCGTGCGCGAGTTCGGCGCGGCCGGACACAGCCATGGCGACCGCCACGGCGATCACCGACGTTCGAACGGACAGGAGTTTCGACAGCACTCGCATTTTCCAGACTTTCACGGCCCCCGCCGAATTGCGGCGGTTCAAGCCAATATTTGTGGCTTAATCAAGAAGGCGACGCACTGTCGCCTCCCATGTAACATTCTTGTTGCGCCAGAGGTCACGCGCCGTAGCGCCCCGCGACATGGCGCGCGCCCTGTCCGACGTTAAAAGGGCCAGCGCCTCGGATAGGGCGGCGGGGGTGGGTTCAGCCACCGCGCCAGTGTCCTCGCTGACGATCTCGAGCAGACCGCCCGAGTCCGTGACCGTCAAAACCGCCTTGCCCGCCGCGAACGCTTCCATGGTCACATAGCCCACGCTGTCCTCGTCGAAGGGCAGATAGGCGCAGGCCAGGGCGTCGTTGGCCCAGCGGGCGATGTCCTCGCGCGGGTGGAAGCCGAACCGCAGATCGACGCGATCCTTCAGGTCCAGATCCTCGACCAGCTTGCGCAGCCGATCGGCGTAGGCTTCGTTCTCCGGCGGGCCGGCGATAACCAGACGCGGCCCGTTCGGCAGCAGCGCCAGGGCCTCGATCAGCAGGTGCTGGCGCTTGCCCGCCGCCACCCGGCCGCCGGCGAAGACATAGTCGCCGTAGTCGCCGCCGGTGAACAGCTCGCCATCGTTCAGTGGCGGATACAGCACTTCCGACGAGACGCCATTGAACTTCATCAGCCGGTTCTGGGTGACCGGCGAGTTGCAGTAGATCCTGCGGCACTCGGCGAAGCAGGCGTTGTCCGCCGCGCGGATGGCGGCCTTCACCGTCCGCCCCGTTTCGTCGAAGTCGAGATGGCTCTGGCCGGCCTCGGAGAGGTCATAGGCCTGCCGGAACTGGTGCAGCAGCCACAGCACCTTGTCGTGGTGCGGGATCAGGTAGGCCGGGAACTTCAGGCCGATGACCCGGTCGACATTGGGCAGGCGCAAGCCCCGGGCGATCAGCATCTCTTCGATCAGCCGCTCGGCCGGCTCCCAGGTGAAGGGCACGCGGATCAATTCGGACTGGACGCCCGGCGTGGCGTTCAGCCGGCGGACCAGGTGGTCGGCCAGTTCCTCGGCGCCGCCGCGCTGGAACGGCGCGGCGTTGTTGACGACAAGCACCTTCATGCGGGCTTCCTCATGAGGTCAGGCGCTCCACGACGGTGCTCCAGTCGATCTTCATCTCCGTGAGGCGGTCCAGCGAAGCCTGTCCCATCGCCGCCACGGCCTGACGATCGGCGTGCAGGCGGTCGAACTGCTGGGCCAGGTCGCGCGGATCAGGCTCGCTGATCAGGCCGTTGCGGCCGTGCTCGACCAGCTCGAGAACCCCGCCGGAGTCGGTGGTGGTCACGATGGCCTTGCGCGCGTGGGCGCCTTCCAGCGACGGATAGCCGTAGCTGTCCTCGTCCTTGGGCAGATAGGCGACGGCCAGGGCCGTCTTCAGCATCTCGGCCTTCTCGTCCTCGCTGATCCAGCGGTCTTCGAGGATGACGCGGTCCTGGACGCCCAGATCGCGGGTCATCTTGACCAGGTGACGACCGTAGTCGGGGCTGGACGCCGTGCCGGCCAGGCGCAGCTTCACGGGCGTCTTTACGTGCTGCATGGCCTCGATCATCAGGGCCTGGCGCTTGTGCGGCTCCAGGCGCGAGATCGCGACGATCTCGTCGCCATAGCCTTCATGGGTGAAGCGCTCGGGCTGATAAATCGGCGGATACAGCGGCGTCGCGTCGAGGCCGTTGAACGCCTTGAGGCGATCGGCCACGACCTGGGAATTGGTGAACACCGCGCGGCTTTCGGCGATCGACCGCGTGTCGAGGGCCCGCAGGTTGTCGCGGATGGCCCGATGATGCGCGTCGTCGGGCATCCCCCGATAGGGCGTGTCCCAGAGGTCGTAGAAGGTGCGGATGTGGTGGATGAACCACAGCACCTTGTTCGGGTGATCGACCACATAGGCCGGCGGCCGGAAGCAGATCACCCGGTCGCACCACTGGGTCAGGTCCATCAGGCGCCAAGCCGCGATCTGGTGCAGGATCTCGTTCGGGTCGTCGGTGAACGGCAGATAGAAGCGTTCGACCTGATGCCCCGCCTCGACGAGCTTCTCCTCCAGCCACTCGACGATGAAGCGCGCGCCGCCGTTGATGAACGGCACGATCGAGGACAGGAGAACAATGCGCATCGGCTAGACCAGCACCCGGTCGAGCGCGGCCACGACGCGGTCGATGTCGGCCTCGGTGAGGCCGGCGTGGGTGGGCAGGTTCAGGCCGTCCGCGCCGCACAGCTCGGCTTGCTTCAGGTCGCCCGTGGCCAGATGTGCGTACGGCGGCATCACGTGCATCGGATAGAACACCGGCCGGCTCTCGATACCGGCGGCGTCCAGGTCCTTGATCACCTGGTCGCGCGAGGTCGACAGGCCCTCGCCCAAACGCACGGTGTACATCCAGAACACATGGCGGCCGGTCGGGGCGACATAGGGCTTTATGACCCGATTGCCGAGCCGCGAGAGCTTCTCGTCATACCAGGCCACCACCTGGGCGCGGGCCGCGAGGTGCTCGTTGACGCGCTCGAGCTGCGCCAAACCGATCGCGGCCTCGATATTGGTCATGCGGTAGTTGAAGCCGACGACCGGGAACCAATAGCGGCGGGAAAGGTCCATGCCCTGCCCGCGCAGCAACCGCATGCGGGCGGCCAGCTCGTCGTCGTCCGTGGTGATCATCCCGCCTTCGCCGGTGGTGATGATCTTGTTGCCGAAGAAGCTGAAGGTCGCGCAGTCGCCCAGCGCGCCCGACATCTTGCCCTTGTAGGTCGCGCCCACGGCCTCGGCGGCGTCCTCGACGACCTTCAGGCCGTGCCTGCGGGCGACGTCGAGAATCGGGTCCATGTCGCAGATCTGGCCGTACAGGTGCACCGGCATGATCGCCTTGGTGCGCGGCGTCACCAGCGCCTCCAGCTTCGCCGGGTCGAGGTTGAAGGTGCGCGGGTCGTTGTCGATCAGGATCGGCGTCGCGCCGCAATAGGTCACCGCGTTGGCCGAGGCGATATAGGTCAGGCTGGGAACGATCACCTCGTCGCCCGGACCGATGCCCAGGGCCACCAAGGCCAGGTGCAGGGCGGTCGTGCCGTTGTTGCAGGCGATGGCGTGCTTGACCCCGCAATAGGCCGCGAAACCCTGCTCGAACTCGGAGATGAAGCGTCCGACCGACGAGATCCACGTCGTGTCCATGCACTCCAGGACGTACTCGCGCTCTCGCCCGTCGAGACGGGGGGCGGCGACGGAAATGCGGGGTAGGCTGTTGGCCGGACTGGTCATGACCGGTCTCCTTTGATTTTAGCGGGCGCGCCGATCGCCAGCACAGCGTCCGGCAGATCCCGAACGACGACGCCGCCGGCGCCCACGATCGTATCGGCGCCGATGGTCACGCCAGGGATAACGCGCACGCCCACGCCGAGGAACGCGCGATCGCCAATGCTCACGCCGCCGGCGAGCGCCGAGGCGGGGCCTACATGGCACGCCACGCCGAGCCGGGCGTCATGGTCGACGACCGCGCCCGTGTTGATGATAGCCAGATCGCCGACGTGGCTGTCGGCGTTGATGACCGCGCCGGCCATCACGGCCACGCCCTCGCCCACCCGCGCGCTGGCCGAGAGGATCGCCGAGGGGTGGATGGCGTTGACCAGGCCAAAGCCCAGCTCGCGCGCCTTGCGGCCTAGCGTCTCCCGCAGGCGGTTGTCGCCCACGGCCACGAAGAGCTTGGAAAGGCCCTGCTCCCGGAGTCCCTGGAGGGCCAGGTCATCGCCCACCACCGGAACGCCCAGGACGTCGCGCGGCGTCGGGTCGGCGTCGACGATCGCCACGACGGTCTCGCCCGCCGCGCGCAGGCTCTCGATGACCACCTTCGCGTGGCCACCGCCGCCGATGATGACGACGCCCGCGGCCATCAGGCCTGGGCCCACCGCGCCGGGCCGGCCGGAGCCGTCGCGGCGCCGCGATCGATACCGGTGATCAGGGTCCTGCTGGTCATGCGCCGCACCGACTCCAGTAACAACGAAAGTGCCTGACTACACTATTGGAGGCGGTTGGAAAGCGGCGCCGTCGAGATTTGGCCTCGCCGCGCCGCCTTGCCGAAAAGCTTGAGAATTCAGCTAATTGAACTCCCGCCCCTACTCCTCGCGCATGGTGGTGCGCAGCGTGTCGCGCAGCGGCGAGATCAGGTAGTCGAGCACGGTCCGCGCGCGGGTCGGGACGATCACCTGGGCCGGCATGCCGGCGCTGACCTTGGCGCGCATCGGCTTCGGCAGCTGCTTGATGTCCACGGTCACGATGCCCAGGAAGTAGGAGGTCTTGCCCTCCGGATCCGTGAGCCGGTCGCGGGAGATCGACTCGATCTTGCCGTTCAGGATCGGGATTTCGCGCGAATGGAACGCCGGCAGGCGCACCTCCGTCGTCATGCCCGCATAGATATTGTCGACATCGGTCGGCGCGAAGTGGGCCTGGATGATGAACGCCTCATCATCGGGCGCGATGTCCACGAGCGGCTCGGCCGGACGCACCACGGCGCCTTCGGTGAAGAAGCGCAGGTTCTGGGCGGTGCCGCTGACGGGCGAGACGACCTTGATCCGGCGCAGGGCGTCCGAGGCGACGAGTTCCTTCTCGGTCACTTCGGCCAGCTTCACGCGGGTCTCGGTGATGCTCTGGCTGACCTGCTCGAAGAACTCCTGGCGGATCTGGCGCGTCTTCAGCTGGGTGTCGGAGATGCCCTGCACGGCCTTGGCGCGGTCGGCGGTCAGACGACCGATCGAGCCCGACAGCGAAGCCTGCTCGCGCTCCAGGGCCAGCAGGCGCGGCCGCGGCACCAGGCCCTTGTCGTAGATCTTGCGCAGGTCGCCCAGTTCGTCCTGGATGAAGCCCAGCTGGTCCTTGAGGCCCTGGGTCTGGCGATCGATGCCCTCGATCTCGCGCTGATACTGCTCGCGCTGGCCGTTCACCAGATCGACCTGCCCCTGGATGGTCTGGCGACGCTCCTGGAACTGGACTTCTTCGTCGGCGATGGCGCGCGCGACCATCGGGTCGGAGCGTTGGCTGAGCAGATCGGCCGGGAAGCTGATCGAGGCGCGCTGGTCGCGCTCGGCCACCAGGCGGGCCTCGAGCGCCTTCAGGGCGACATACTGGTTCTTGGTGATGCCAGCGGCGGCGTTGGCCTGGGTGGGGTCGAGCTCGAACAGCACCTGCCCGGCCTTCACCCGTTCGCCCTCGCGCACCAGGATCTTGCGGAGCATGCCGCCTTCCAGGTGCTGGATCGTCTTGCGATTGCCCTCGGCCGAGACCACGCCGTTGGCGATCACCGAGGCGCTCAAGGGCATGAACGCCGCGACGACCAGGCCCAGCAGCATCACGCCGATGATGGCATAGCCCACGCGGGCCACGCCTTTGTAGTTGTCCGTCGGACGTTGGATCTTCGGGGGCTTCATGCGTCTTTAAGCCTGATAGGCGCGCCCGTGGGCGGCCGTGGAAACGGGGTGCGGAGTCGAGAACCGGGCGCGGATCAATGCGCGCTCTGGATCGGCGCGGGCTTTGGCGGCTGCGGCGGCGGCGCGGCGCCGGTCAGCTTGGCCAGCATGACGTCGCGCTCGCCGAAGTCGGCGATGACTCCCTGGTTGATCACCATGATGTAGTCGGCCTGGGCCAGCAGGTTCACCTTGTGCGTGGCGAACACGACCGTGCGCTTGGCGGCCTTGAGGCGGTTCATCGCCTCCATCAGCGCCAGTTCGCCGACCTGGTCGAGGCTGGCGTTCGGCTCGTCCAGCACCAGCAGCGCCGGCATGCGGAACACCGCCCGGGCGAGCGCGAGGCGTTGACGCTGGCCGCCCGAGAGCGAGGCGCCGCCCTCGCCGATCGCCGTGTCATAGCCCATGGGCAGGCCCTGGATCATGTCATGCACGCCGGCCAGGGTCGCCGCGTCGATGACTTCCTGCGACTCGTATTCGGTAAAGCGCGCGATGTTCTGCGCGACCGTTCCGGAAAACAGCTCGATGTCCTGCGGCAGATAGCCGATGTGGCGGCCCAGACGCTCGGGATCCCATTGCTTGATGTCGTAGCCGTCGAGACGGATCACGCCCGCCGCGCACGGCCAGACGCCGACGATGCCCCGCAGCAGCGAGGACTTGCCCGCCGCGCTGGGCCCCACCAGCGCCACCGAGGTGCCCGCGTCGATGCGGAAGCTGGCTTGGCGCATGGTCGGCTGCTGAGCGCCGGGCGGCAGGATCGAAGCCGCCTCGGCCGACAGCACGCCGCGCGGATCGGGCAGCGGCATGTGATCGTCGGTGTCCTTGCTGTCGCGCAGCATGCCTTGCAGGCGATCCCAGGCGCCGCGGGCGCCGAGGAAGACCTTCCACTGGCCCACCGCGCCTTCGATCGGGGCCAGGGCGCGCCCCACCAGGATCGAGCCGGCGATCATCGCGCCGGGCGAGATCTTGCCCTCGATCGCCAGATAGGCGCCGCCGCCCAGGATCAGGGTCTGGACGATCTGGCGGAACACCTTGATGCCCGACATCACCGCGCCGCCGGAGTCGCTGGCCGCCGCCTGCCAGGCGATCTGCTCGTCGCGGCGTCCGCGCCAGCGCTCCTGCAAGCCGCCCCACATGCCCATGGCCTTCATGACCTCGGCGTTGCGCAGGGTCGAGCCCGCGTCGTTCTGCGCGGCGATCGAGGCCATGGTCGCCATCTGCAGCGGGTTCTTGGTCGCGCGGTCGTTCATCACCGCCAGGCCGAAGATCACGAAGCAGCTGATGATCGCCAGGATCCCAAAATAGGGGTGCAGCATCCAGGAGACGATGATGAACACCGGGGTCCAGGGCGCGTCGCAGAAAGCGATCAGGCCGCCGGTCGCGAACTCCCGCACCTGGTCCATGTCGCGAAACGCTTGGCCCCCGGGGCCGCGCCGCGTGAGGGTCGAGTCGAGCACCGCCTTGAAGATCGGGTCGCGCGCCACGCCGTCGAATTTCAGACCGCCCCGCACCAGCACCTGGGTGCGCAGCGCCTCGAGCATCCCGTAGATCAGGAACAGGAAAACGCAGAGCACCGTCAGCACCACGAGGGTGGACACGCTGCGGCTGGACAGCACGCGATCATAGACCTGCAGCATGTACAGCGGGCTGACCAGGGCCAGGATGTTGATGAAGAAACTGAAGACCATGGCGGTGATCACCGCCGGCTTCATAACCTCGACCGCTTTATCGAGGATGGTGGGCTTCGCGCCGGAGCGGTTGAAGATCATCTGGAGCCTTCGAAACGTCTCGCTGCGAAGCGAGCCGTATACAGTAACAACTTAGGTGGCGTCTCGACCACGAAATTGTGGCGAAAACGAGCAGACCGCCACGTCGCTAGACCATAGAGCCGCGCCGACCGCAAGAATTCTCGGAGGCCTGCGACCGCTCGCCGAACGGCTCATCGTCGCCGAGACCTGCGAACGAGCCGCGCCATCATTCCCCAAAAAAGAACCCCACCCTTCTCGCGAAGGATGGGGTCCGATTTAGGTCAACCTCAGGTCCTCGCCGAAGCGAGGACCTGCTCCCGAAGGAGATTACAGGCTGATCGTGCCGCCCGTCGAGTTGAACGAAGCGGTCGACAGGTCGACGTTCGTACCGACGATCTTCACGATCGAGTCTTGGCCGGCGGTGAAGACGGTCGTGTTCGCGCCCAGGTCGGTGACGATGTAGGTGTCGCCGGCGTAGGTGAACCAACCCGTACCGCCAGCAGCCAGCTGGTTGATGGCTTCGTTGGCGTAGTCTTGGAACACAGCCGTGCCGCCCAGGACGACCTTCGCTTGTTGGAAGGTGGTCGCGCCCGTGATCTTGATCACGTCACCGGCGGTGAAGTCGGTGATGGTGGCGTAGCTGTTGGCGTTCGACGAGGCGCCGATGACGAAGGTGTCGGCGCCCGTGCCACCCGTCAGGGTGTTCAGGCCCGAGTTCGCCGTCAGGGTGTCGTTGCCGGCGCCGCCGATCAGGACGTCAGCCGTCGTGCCGGTGGCAGCCGTCAGGCTGTCGTTGCCAGCGCCGCCGGTGATCGTGGTCGCAGCGGTGGTGTTCAGCGACGTCACCGTGATGTTGCCGGTCGCCGCCGAAGCGTCGATCGCCGTGACCTTCGTGCTGCCCGTCAGGGTCAGCGTCAGGTCTTGAGCGCCAGCCACCGTCACCTTGGTCGCGTCAGCGGCCGTCAGGGTCAGGGTGTCGACGTTCTTGGTCTGCGGAGCCGATTGCGTGTCGACCGTCGAGATGTTGACGGTCTCGACGTTGGCGGCCGTGATCGTGCCGACAGCCAGGTTGCCCGAGCTGCTGAGGACCAGGTTCACCGAGTCGGCGGTGTTGGTCGCCGCGTCGGTGACGTTCAGGGTGATCGAACCAGCGGCGGTCAGGACGACGGTGCCGCCCGTAGCCAGCTTGTCGAGCGTGAACGTGTCGGTGTTCGCGCCGTCGGCGCTAACGCCGGCGGTGGTCACGTAGCTGGTCAGACCCAGGTTATCCAGGTTCAGCGTAACGGCGTCAGCCGTACCGTCGACGTCACCGGCAGCCGAGGTCAGCGTCAGGCGTTCGAAGCCCGAGTAGAACGTCTGCTTGGTGTTATCCAGGGTCTCGGCGTGCGCGACGCTCATCGCCAGCGTGTCGGTGCCGTCGCCGCCCGACAGGGCAGCGGTCGAACCGGTCACGAGAGCGCCGAAGGTCAGGGTGTCGTTGCCGGCGCCCAGATCGATCGCCTTGGTCAGGGCGGTGCCCGTCACCAGGGTCACGCTGTCGGTGCCAGCGCCGCCGGCGTAGGTCGCCTTGGTGCCGTCGATCGACACGGTGGTCGAACCGGTGGTGCCCGTGGTGGTGACCGAGGTCAGCGTGCCCGAAGCGGTGTTGCCCAGGTTCAGGCCAGCCGAACCGGTGACCGTGACGGTCTTCAGAGCGGTGAAGGTGCCGGTCGAGACGTTCGCCGACTTGTCGCCGGAGACAGCCAGGGTTTCCACCGCGGCGGCCGTCAGAGCGAACGTGGAGCTCGCGCCCGTGGCCGTCAGGTTCAGGGTCTTCAGCGCGCTGTCGGCGGCGCCGTCCAGCGACACAGCGCCCTTCACGTTGTTGACCGTCAGGTTCAGCGAGGACACGCCAGCGGCGTCAACCGTCATCGAACCGTTGGTCGCACCGGCGGTGGCGCCGCCGCTGTTGGCCAGCGTCAGGTTGGCCAGCTTCGACAGCGTGGTGGTGCCGCCGATGCTGCTGGTGTCGCCGTAGCCGTCGACCGACACGGTGGTGATGGCGGCCGTGGCGTTGTCGTTGATCGTGACGACGCCGGTGATCACGCCCAGAACGCCAGCCTCGGCGTCAACGGCGGTGACGCCGTTGGTCGTGGTGACGGTCGGAGCGGTGCCGCCGCCAGCGGCCGAGACGGCGATGTCGGCGACCGGACCAGCGGTCGTGCTGCTGAACACAACGGTGTCGCCCGAAGCAACGCCGCTGGTGAAGCCCGTCAGCGCGTTCGTGTAGGTGCCCTTCGTCGCGCCGCCTTGGGTGTCGGCGGCGGTCAGGTTGGCGAAGGCCGCAGCGACTTCAGCGGCGGTCATCGTGGCGCTGGCCGTGAAGGTCAGGCCGCCAACGGTCACCGACTGACCATTGGTCAGGCCGGTGAACTTCAGCGAGCTGGTTTCGGTGACGCCGGTAACGGCGGCAACGGCCACTTCTTCGGTCGTCGAAGCCGCTTGCTTCACGGTGACGCTGGTGGTCGAGGCGCCAGCGGTGATGTTCACCGCGCCCTGGGTCACGGTCGCACCGGTCGTGTCCGAACCAGCAGCCGACGAGTCGGCGGTCTGGGTGACGGAGACGGTCGTGCCGCCCTTCACGGTGATGGCGTTCAGGGTGACGTCGGTAGCGGCGACGCCCTTGTGAGCCGAGGTGACCGAGACAGCGCCGGTCGGCAGGTCAGCGGCGGCGCCGCCATTGCCGACTTCGATGGTGTCAGCGCCACCCGAGGTGCCCGAGATGCTCAGCGTGACGTTCTTGCCGCCATCAACGAAGACCGAGCTGGTCGTGGCGTTGGTCGCCGTGACCGAGATATCGCCGGTGGCGCGCGTGGTGGCGCCAATGGTGATGTCCGAAGCGGCCGACGCGTCGTTGACGGTGACGCTCTTGCCGCCGTCGACCGTGATGGCGCCCGAGACGTTCGAGACGCCGATCGAGGCGCTCGAGCTGGCTTGAACGGTGGCGGTCGTGGCTTGCGTCACGTTCAGGGCGGTGACGTCCGTCCAGCCCGAAACGTTGGCGACCACGGCGGCGGCGCCGCGCAGGGTGACGTTTTCAACGCCCGTGACGGTCACGGCGTCGAGGTTCGTCTGGGCCAGAGCCGTGATCGAGTTGATCACGAGGGTGTCGTTACCCGCGCCGCCAGCGATCGTGTCGAGCGAGGTGAAGGTCGGCGTCGCGCCGGCGGTGGAGTCCACCAGACCGGTGATGGTGTCGTCGCCCGAGGTGCCCGTGATCGAGTCCACGCCGCCCGTCAGGACCAGCGACGTGCCGCCACCATTGGTGGTGCCGTACTTGCCGAGCAGGTCGATGCCGGTGGTGCTGTCGTTCGTCAGCACGTTGTCGAGCGCCAGGTCCTTGACCAGGTTGGTGCTGGCCTGAGCGTACGAACCAATGCCCGCGCCTTGATTGAAGGACGTGGCTTGGAACAGGATTTCGCCGACGACGGCGGCCTTGACGGCCAGAGCCTGGTCAGCAGCCGAGGCGTTCGGGTAGTTCGCCTTCACCAGGGCGGTGTAGTAGGCGACCGACGTAGCGTTCGTCAGGTAGGCGACGGCGGCGTCGACATTGATGTTGTTCGCGGTGGCGGCGGCTTGACCAATGATGATCAGGTAGGCGGCCTTGGCGGCTTCGGTCAGCGACAGCGAGCCGTACGAAGCGGAGAAGCTGGACTTGGCCGCGGCGTTGTCCATCGACAGCGAGATCGACTGCGCGATGAAGCGGTTTTCAGCGTTCATGCCGGACTGGTTGCCGGTGCCGACGTAAGCGCTGTTCAGCGCGGTCAGGCCGGCTTGGCTCGGCGCGTAGCCCAGGAAGAAGTTGTAGGTGCCAACGCTGACAGCGACGGTGCTGTCCGAGGCCAGGTCGACGACCTTAGAGAAGGTCGCGTCGTTGCTGACGCCCGATTGGTTGTCGTTCAGCAGCCCTTGCAGGGCGAGCTTTTGCGCTTCCGTCGGCGCGGTACCAGCGTTGGCGTTCGTGAAGAACTCCGTCAGCTGAGCTAGCGTGTAAGCCATCTGGCTTGTCTCCCAAAGAAAATCCCACACCCCCTGCGACCGAACGGCGCGCATGGGAGCAGCGATGGCTATAGAGCAAACGTCATACGTCGACAATACCCGAAATCACGCGGTACAGCATTTTTCTAACCGGTACAGCATTTTCATATGTCGCGTTCCTTGTACCTTGGCCGCGAAACGGCTATATGTGTAAGGAATTCGACGCCCCAGGGCCGAGCGACAGCGCTCTCCGCCCGCCGGCGATGGCCTGAGAGTCTATAATGTATGGCAACCCTCAACGTCGCAGCGCCCCGGAGGTCCAGGACCTCCGCCGCGAAGGTGGGCGCTGGCTGAAAGAAGCGCGCGAGGCCGCCGGCCTGTCGCAGCGCCAGCTCGCGGCCAAGGTCGGCGCCGACTACTACACGTTCATTTCCCAGCTCGAGACGGGCCGCGGGCGCATCCCGCCGGACCGCTATCGCGAGTGGGCCCGGGCGCTTAACGTTCCTGAAAGGACGTTCGTGCGGGAACTGATGCGGTTCTACGACCCTATTACGTACGACATCCTGTTCAACGAAGAGTAGATCGTCTAGCTTGACCTGCCGGCGGGGAGCCGGCGACTCTTCACGCGTGGGAACACACCGCCAGCATGGCCGCGCAAGTCCTCTCGTTCTTCCAGCGCTCGCCGCGCTACGCGCCTGCTCCGGCGGCGGACTGGACCCAGCAAGAGCTGGCCGAGTTCTACCGCGTCGAGGCCGCCTTGATTCGCGCCGGCATCCGCGTCGGCACCGATCGCGGCCTCAGCGACGAGAAAGAGCCCTGGTTCGTCTTCTACCGCACCGATGACGGCGAGGTGGTGATCCACTTCGCGCGGATCGACGGCGAGTACATGATCGCTGGCCCGGCCTACGAAGAGATCGCCCGCGGCTTCGACTTCTCCTCGATGGTGCGCAATATGGTCGCGCGCCACCCGCTGATCCGTCGCTCGGATCGCGGCGACAACATCTCCATCCACCCGGCCGCCTTGCTGGTGGCCGTGGTCGGCACCGCGTTCTTCAAGAGCGGCGAAGCCCGCGCGGCCGAGAGCGGCGCGTCCAACCCGCCGTCGCACGCGCGTCCGGCGCTGCTGTCGTCCACCTCGAACACCAGCCTGAACGGCGGCGCGGCCGCTCTTCCGCCGGTGGCTGCGGCGAACGCGCAGTCGGCGACCTACGACACCGTTCAGCTGCCGGCCAATCAGGCGATCCTGGTCCTGGCCGCCGCGCTGCTGGCCGCCGACTTCAACATTGGTCAAGCAGGCCTTGCTTCGGACGCCCTCGCGGCGCTGGAGACGGCGCCCGCCGCGCCCGACTTCACGGCCGCGGCCGCGCCGGAACTGTCGCCGGCCGGCGGTGACGCCTCGATCCTGCCCGGTCACGCCGCCGCTGTAGCGAGCACCCCGGCTCAGACCGCTTCGTCGGTGCTGTCGCTGGTGGCGTTGCTGTCCACCATGCCCCAGTCGCCCGCGACGACCGCCTTGCCTGAGGCGTCGCAGACCCTGGCGGTCGAGGAGGCTCCGGCTCGCCACGACGCCGCCGGCTCGCCGCTGCCCGCCCCTGCGCTCCACGAAGGCGCCGACTGGGTCCTGGAAATCCGCCTGGGCGTTGGCGCCCTGCCCAATGTCGAGGCCGTGCAGCTCGTACGCGCTCTGGTCGGGGAAACGGCGCTGGCCCAGAAGATCGCCGTGATCGAGGTCTCCAAGCTGCCCGACGTGCTGGCCGAGATTATCTCGCGCGGTGAGCACGTGCAGGTGGCCCCGATCAGCGTCCAGCCCGAAGGGCATCCGGACGCGGACCTCATCACGCCGGACACGCCCGCCCCCGCTGCTGGCGGCGAGGTCGTTACGCCTTCGACGCCCGCTGAGCCTCTGAAGACCAACGCCCACGTCGACTTCGTCTCGATGGATCTCGTTCGGCAGGTCATCGACTCCTTCATGGCGCACACCGCGAGCGTCGGCTTTGCGATGGATGGGTCTCAGGTGGTCATGTACGACACCCGCGTAACCACCGACCCGGGCGCGATCAGCCACATCACCAGCCTGACGTTCGAATTGCCCGATCACAGCTCGATCAACCTGGTCGGTGATCACAGCGCTTTCCTAGGCTACGGATTTTTGTTCTAGACCGCGCTGGGCCGCCTTCGGCGGTCCTTTTGGCTAGGTTTGGACGAGCGGTCGCTGATCGGCGCCGCTCGGGAAGGATTGACTTGAGGCCCGCACGCCTGGATTTGGCGATCCGTTCCGCCATGCGCGCTCCATCTTCCCAGCCCGCCGGCGCGGCCGAGCCTCCGCCAGGCCCCACGCCGCGCCGACGGTTCGGTTTCGCGCGGCGCTTGCTGGGTCCCGTGCTTTCGCCGATGGCCCACTATGTCCGGCGTTATCTGCAAGCCAGCGTCGAGCATGAGCTGCGCGAGACGCGCGGCCATCTCCACGCCTTGTCGGCCGACCTGCAGGCCGTGCAGCATCGGCTCGACCTGAGCCTGCGCCAGAACGACCGCCTCGCCGCCGCCCTGGCGCGGCTGGAGGCGCGCGCGGAGCGCAGCGGCGAGGCGCTGGACGTCCTGCCCGGCCTGTTCGGCCCGCGCTTCGACGAGCTCGAGATCAAGCTGCGGCCGCTGATCCACTACGACGAGGAGTCGGTGGCCATCCGCATGCGCGAAGGCTACGTGCTGGCGCCGCGCGCCTTGCCGACCTTCGTCACCATGCTGGCCAACGCCACCAGCAAGGGGCTGGAGCCGGGCACGAGCGACGTGCTGCGGCGCCTGGTGCGTCCCGGCATGGCGGTGGCCGACGTCGGCGCCAATATCGGCCTGCTGACCCTGGTCATGGCCTGCGCCGTCGGGTCCGAGGGCAAGGTCATCGCGTTCGAGCCTGAGGCCACGCCTCGGGCGAACCTTGAAAAGATGAAGCATCTCAACGGCCTGGCTTGGGTCGAGGTGCGCGACCAGGCCGTCGGCGCGAAGGCGGGACGCCTGACCTTCCACGTCAGCGAAATCATCGGCCACAGCTCGCTCTACGCCCTGCCCGAGGCGGAGGAAGCCCGCACGATCGAGGTCGAAGTGGTCCGGCTAGACGACGTCGCGCCTGGCAAACGCCTGGACGTGGTCAAGATCGACGTCGAGGGCGCCGAGCTGGACGTCCTAGCCGGGATGAAGGGCGTGATCGCCAAGAACCCGGACCTGGCCATCCTGGCCGAGTTCGGCCCCGAGCACCTGAAGCGCGTGGGCCAGACGCCGGCGCAGTGGTTCAAGGCCTTCGCCGACGCCGGCTTCAAGCCCTACCTGATCGACGAAGCCACCAGCGCCTGCGCGGCGACCGACGCCAAGGCCGCGGCCAAGCTCGTGTCCGCCAACATCGCCTTCGTGCGGCCGGGCGGCGACGCCGAACGCCGCCTGCTGCAGCGCTAGGACGTCACCATGCGGATCTGCTGGGTCACGCCCTTCGTATTGCGCTCGTCGATCGGCCGGGTCAGCGCCGCGGTGACCGCCGCCCTGGCCAGCCAAGGACATCAGGTCGAAATCCTGCGCTGCGAGGATCGCGACGATCCGGCGGAGCCCCTGCATCCGACCGCCCTGCCCGTCCGCCACTGGCGAGAGGTCGACCTGGGGAGCCTGGGCGCCGCGTTCGACGTCGTCATCGTCAATATCGGCGACAACTATCCCTTCCACGCCGGCGCCCTGGCCATCCTGGACGCCGCGCCGTGCCTGGGGATTTTCCACGACTTCTATATCTACAACCTGTTCTCGGGCTGGCTGCACCACAACGGCCTCGACTACCGACGGCACGACGCCGAGATCGTGGCGACCTATGGCCTGGAGGCCGAGCCGGACGCGGTCGCCGTCCGCTCGGGCCAGATGCTGGACATGGGCGAGATCGCGGACAAGCTGCCGATGACCGAGTGGCTGGCGCGCCGTTGCGAAGCCGCCCTCGCCCACGCCGGCTTCTACGCACCGCGTCTGGAGGCGGCCTGCGCGGGACCCGTGGCGGTGACGCCGCTCTGCTGTCCCGACCGGGCGACGCCCCCTGGGGCGCCGACGACCAAGGCTCGGCTGACGATCACCACGGTCGGCGTGATGAACCCCAACAAGCGCGTCGCCGACGTCATCCGCGCGATCGGCGGATCCGACGCCCTGAAGACCTGCGCCTACCGCCTGGTCGGCCCGATCTCGGACGAGGAGCGCGCCCGGCTGGAGGCCGTCGCGGCGGAGGTCGGCTTTGCGAACCTCGTCATCGACGGCGCCGTCGACGACGAGACCCTGGACCAGCGCCTCGCCGAGGCCGACATCATCTGCGCCCTGCGCAAGCCGGTGCTGGAAGGCGCCTCGGGCTCGGCCTGCGAGGGCATGCTCAGCGGCCGCCCGACCGTCGTCGCCCGCGCCGGCTTCTACGGCGAGCTGCCCGACGACCTGGTCTTCAAGGTGGACGGCGAGATCGTGGTCGATGAGATCCGTTCGGTCCTGGAGCGCCTGGCAGGCGACGCGGCGCTACGGCGGAAGACCGGCGCGGCGGCTCGCGCCTGGGCGCTGGAGACGTTGAACGCCGAACGCTACGCCCAGGCCGTGGAGGCGCTCGCCAAGGCCCAGCTCACGAGCCGACCGCTGCTCGCCATCGGCGAGCGGATCGGCCATGAGCTGCGCGGCTTTGGCCTGGCGGAAAGCGATCCTTCAGCCACGCGGATCGGCGCGACGCTGCAGAAGCTGTTCGCGCCGATCGACGGCTAGAGCCTAGGCGCTCTTGCTGACGGGCGGCGCGCAATAGGCGTCTAGGAACGCCTGGTGCTGCGGCAGGCGGCTGACCGTCGCGGCGATGTTCCGCTTCAGATCGTCCAGGGCCTGCTTCAGCTGCTGCGGCGGCATCAAGCGGCCCATGGCGTGGAAGCTCTCGGGCTGGACGCGTTGGCCCAGCAGCACCTGCAGCCACGAGTCGACCTGGAACAGCTCGCCGGGAGCCTGGTAGACCTGGGCGCTTTCCCGGAACAACTCGATCCGTTGGGCCAGGCTGTCGGGGATCTGCATCTCGCGCACGCGATCCCAGAACGGGCTGTCGGTCCGTTCGGTCGCCTTGTAGTGCAGGATGATGAAGTCGCGGATCTTCTCCAGTTCGTCGTCGGCCAGACGGTTGTAGCGATCGACCGCGGCCTGGCTGATCCCGCCGAACGGGAACAGCTGCATCAGCCGCGTGACCCCGACCATAATCAAATGGATCGAGGTCGACTCCAGAGGCTCGACGAAACCGCTGGATAGCCCCAGGGCCACGACGTTCTTGTCCCACGTCTTGCGACGACGACCGGTGCGGTAGCGGATCAGGCGCGGCGGGATCAGGGTCTCGCCCTCGATCTCGCTCTGCAGCAGCGCCAGCGCCTCGTCGTCGGACATGAATTCGTTGCAGTAGACGAGGCCGTTGCCGACGCGGTGCTGCAGCGGGATCTTCCAGCGCCAGCCGGCGTGATGGGCGATGGCGCGGGTGTAGGGCTTGGCCGGTTCGGTCGAGCGGGTCTGGACCGCCAGCGCGCTGTTGGTCGGCAGCCAGTGGTCCCAGTCCTCGTAGCCCGCCTTCAGGGTCTGTTCGATCAGCAGACCGCGGAAACCGGTGCAGTCGATGAAGAGGTCGCCCTCGACGGCCTGCCCCGACTCCATCACCAGCGCCTCGATCGCGCCGTCGGCCGCGCTCTGGCGCACGCTGGCGATCTTGCCTTCGACGCGCTTGGCGCCGTCCGCTTCGGCCATGCGTCGCAGGAACTGGCCATAGAGACCGGCGTCGAGGTGATAGGCGTAGTTCAGGGGGCCGTTCTCGCCGGTGAAGAACCGGTCGCCCTCGGCCGCCTTCAGCTCCAGACAGTAGTCGCCAAGGTCTCCGCCGAACCCCTGCGCCTGGGCTTGCATCCAGAAGTGATGGAAGCCGCCCATCCACGTCGACTTACCGACCTGGCCGAACGAGTGGATATAGCGGTCGCCGATCTCGCCCCAGTTCTCGAACGAAATGCCCAGCTTGAAGGTCGCCTGGGTCGCCCGCATGAACGCGGCTTCGTCGATCCCGAGCAGGGCGTTGAAGGTGCGGGCCGTGGGGATGGTCGACTCCCCCACCCCCACGGTGCCGATGTCCTCGGACTCGACCAGGGTGATGTCCAGCAGCGGGCCAAGCTGGCGGGCCAAGGCCGCCGCGGCGGTCCAGCCAGCGGTGCCGCCTCCCGCGATCACCACCTTGCGGATCGTCTGCTGGGTCATGGCGTCCCTCCCTTGAGTCTTATCGGTTGAGCCGGTCGAGCAGCAGCGCGCGCAGCCGTCGGGCGGTCATCGCGTCCATGGCTCCCAGCGGTCCGCGCGCGCCCTCGGGCAGGTGCGCGCCGGCGCGCTCGGCGGGGCCAAAGACGTAGTAGTCGAACAGGGCCTTCCAGGCCTGCTTCTCGAAGTCCGGCCGATCGCGCAGGCTGAGCAGGCCATGCAGCAAGGTGTTCATCGGCGTGTCGGCATGGGCCGGACCCGCGTTCCACCAGTAGTTCATCAGGACGTTGAAGGGCTCCAGCGCCTCGACCTGGTGCCACCACAACGCCGGATAGACGAGCACGTCCCCAGGCTCCATCTCGGCCACCTGGGCCGTCGCGAGCGCCTCCCGGAAGCCGGGATGGGCGTCGAAGTCGGGGTTCTCGAAGTCCACCATGCTGACCACCTGGCCGCCGGGCGTCGGCTCCAGCGGACCGGGATAGAGGTTGGCGACCTGATCGGGCGGGAACAGGGTGAACCGCCGACGGCCCGCCGCGCAGACCGCGATGTTGTTGGACATGTCCCAGTGGGCCGCGGCCACCGTGCGGTTGCCGATCCAGATGCCGGCCATCGGCGGCTGATCACCGTAGACCTCGGGGCCGAGGCCCAGATCGTTCTCGGCCTTGAGGCTGGGGAAATAGGCGTCGAGATCGGCCGAGCCGACATAGACGGCCGGCGCGTCGTTGAGGTCTTCGACCTCTTCCAGCCGGCTCAGAAAGGTCTCCAGCGGCGCGCGCTCGGCCTTGAAGTTCACGGCCGCGCAGGTCTCGTCGTAGAAGAACCGCCCCCGGATCTCCGGCCCTGCCGAATAGCCGACGACGCGACCGCCCTGGTCGTGGCCGCGGATATAGTCCCGGGCGGCCTGGCTGGATTCGAGGCCTTTCCGAACAATCGGCCAGTCTCGGACCAGACCCTTGAAGAGCATCGGGGTCTGGCCGGCCAGGATGGCGTCGAACGGAATGTCCGCCGGCGTGGCGACGGCGGCCTCGAGCGTGCGGCGGGCCGTCAGAGCGTTCATGCCAGGCTGGCCCGGCGGCGCGCCTTGCGCGCGATCAGGTCCTCGATATTGCCCATCGAGGCGATGATCCAGTGGGCGGCGCGCAGCAGGCCCGACTGGTGCAGCTTCTCAAGCGGCTCGCCCGTGACCGCGGCGAGCCGGTCGGGCGCCAGGGTGAAGACGTCGGGCAGCGCGTAGCTGGTCCCGTCGTCCAGCTTGATCTCGACATCGATCGGCTCGATCAGGCCCAGCTCGTCGAAGAAGGCGAACATCGGCCCGGCGATCTCCAGGCCGTCGTGGATCTGGCCCAGGGCGATGCTGACGCCCTGAAGGTAGGGCGCGTTGCCCCCGGCCGGCAGGAACAGGGGCTCGCCCTCTTCTCGGCTGATGCGCGGGTGGTCGAGATCGACGTGGATCATCGGGCGGGGCTCGGCGCCCAGGGCGTCGCGCTGCAGGGCGATCGAGAAGGGGCCGCGCCGTTGCACCGCAGGAACGTAGCGAGCGTTCCAACCCGTCTCGTCCAGGAAGAGGTTTTCGTCCCGATCCAGGCCCAGCAGCACCACCGCCTGGTAGGCGCCCGCGGCGTCCTTGCGGATCAGGATCGGATATTCGCGCTGCGCCGCCTCGAACTCGGTGGGCAGGATCAGGGTCTGATTGATCGCGTCCCCAAAGGCCGCGCCGTGGCCGGCGATCACCCGCAGGTCGGCGTGATCGACATTGTTCAGAAGCACTCGGTTCATAGCGGGCCGCACTCACGCTGTTAGGCGTACTTCAAAGGAAGAAAGGGGCCGCCGCAAGCGCGGTGGCCCCTCCCTTAGGCTTCCAGGAGACTTCCGGTCCTAGAAGCGGTAGCGAGCGCCGAGCAGGAAGCGACGATCCAGCTCTTGAGCGAACCACAGTTGGTTCGGATCGCGAGCGTAGGTGCGCACGTGCTCCTTGGTCAGGTTGATGCCTTCGAACGAGACCGCCAGCTTCGGCGTGACGTCGTAGCTGATGTTGAAGTCGATCTGCGTGAAGGGCGCGACATAGACCGGGTTCCGCGAACCACCGCGGTTGGTGGCTTGCAGGAACTTGTCACGCCAGTTGTAGGTCAGGCGCGCCGAGATGCCGTTCTTGTCGTAGATCAGCGTGGCGTTGGCCGTGTCCGACAGACCCAGCAGAGCGAACTGGTCTTGCGACGGGCTCGCGCCGTTGTCGAATTCGACGTCGCCGCGCACCATGGTGTAGGCGCCCGAGATGCCGATGCCGGTGTCGCCGAAGAAGTGCTGAGCCGCGATTTCGAAACCGTGGATCTTGCCGGTCCGGTTGTTGATCGGCTTGGACACTTGGAAGTTCATCAGCGGATCGCTGCTGTTCGGCGCGATGTCCACCGCGGCCAGGATCTGGTCGACGAAGGCTTGGTTCAGGTCGCCGCCAGCGATGCGGTTGGCTTGGAACTGAGCCTGAGCCGCCGCCGAGGAGCCGGTGGTCTGCAGCAGGGCGGCCATCGTGAACAGGTTGACGTCGGTCTGGTCGGCGCCGATGGCCGTCAGCAGCGCCTTGGCCGTGCCCGAACGCGTGCCGTCCGCGCCGGAGCTGACGTCACGCAGACCGAACAGGTTCTGCGTGAAGGTGCCGGTGCCGACGAAGTTGTTCACGCGCTTCTCGAAGAAGCCGGCCGAAACGAAGCTGCTGGGCTTGTAGTACCACTCCAGCGAGACGTCGAAGTTGTCCGAGATCAGCGGCTCCAGGTCCGGGTTGCCGCTGGTGCCCAGCGGGATGGCCCCGTTGGCGACCGGACGGTTCGGCGTGCCGACCGTCTGGGCGGCGAACAGGTTGCCGTAGTCCGGGCGGGCGATCGTGCGGCTGAACGAGAAGCGGCCGATCAGGTCGTCCCGGATGTCGACGCTGAAGTCCAGGGCCGGCAGCAGGTTGTTGTACTTGCCCTTGCCCGACAGCGGCGAATAGGTGCTGGCGGTGTCGAGGCGGAAGTCGTTGTCGGCGGTCCAGACGATGGCGCTGGGAGTCCGGATGAGCGAGGTCGACGTCACGTCGGTGCGCTCATAGCGGACGCCGGTGACCAGGGTCGCGGGACGACCGGCCAGTTCCGACTTCCAGGTGACCTGGGCGTAGCCGGCCAGGATGTCTTCGTCGACCTGGTTGCGGGCTTGGCCCGTGATGCCGACCGCGTTGCCGCGAGCGACATACGGCGCCGACATGGCGTTGTAGAGGTCGATCGCGTTGGCGCGGAACGAGACGAGGCCCGCGCCGCTCTGCTGCAGGTCGAACTCGTTGAACTGGCAGGCCATGCAGAAGGCCTTGACCAGGTTGCCGGCGTACTGCTGCACGTCGCGCGGGTTCGAGATACCCCAGCTGCCCAGGTCCTGCTGCGTCGAGCTGGACGCCTGGACCATCTTCGTGGTGCGGTAGTCGAAACCGGCGTCGAAGCGGCTGCCGTTGTCGTCCAGATCCCAGGTCAGGTCGCCCCGGATTTCCTTGACTTCGTGCTTCTGGCTGTTGGTCCAGGTGCGCGCCACCTGGCTGCCCAGGTCGCCCACGTCCATCACGCCATTGCCGTTGCCGCGCGGGGCCGCGTCGTTGATCGTGATCTTCTGGACCGGAACCTTGCCGCTGTAGTCGACCGAGTGCGACGAGACGATCGGCGCGCCGATCGACACGGTGGTCGAGCTGGTGCCGTTCGGCGAGTCCGGACCGGAGTCGGCCTTCGAGATGTGGCCGTCCAGGCGGACGCGGACGCGATCGGACAGGTCCCATTCGGCGTTCAGGCCGTAGGACTTCAGGGTGTCTTCGTTGCTGCGATACTGCTGCTCGAAGCCCATGTCCTTGGTGCCGCTGAGCGTTTCCGACAGCAGAACGGCGGTGGCGACGACCGGATTGTTGTCGAAGGTGACCTTGTCGAACGGACGATTGAACCAGTTGGTGCTGTCGTTGCGGCGCTCGAACGACTTGTTCTGCGCGTACAGCACGTCGGCCGTGATGGTCAGGCTGTCGGTCGGGCGGTACTGCGCCGTCAGCTGGCCGTTGATCCGCTCACGCTCGCCTTGCGAGAAGTGGTAGCGGCTGTCGTTGGGGATCGCCACCAGCGTCGAACCGCTGGCCGGCGCGTTGGTGATCTGGGTCGCGCCGCCGTTACGGACGAAGCCGTTGGCCGGATTGATGAAATCCGAATAGGTGCGGATGTTCCAGTCGTTCGACGTGACGCTGCGGCTGGTGAAGTCGCGCTTCTGGTAGGCGCCGAACAGGGCGACGCCGAACTTCTTGTCGTCGTCGGTCCAGTTCAGCAGGCCCGAGACTTCCGGCGTGATCTTGTGGCCGAAGTCGTCGACCTTCTTGTCCATGCTCTGGTCGTAGACGCCCTTGACGCCGATGCTGCCGCTCAGGCCGCTCTCGCGCGCGTCCAGCGGGTGACGGGTCTTGACGTTGATCGTGGCGCCGATGCCGCCCGACGGAATGGCCGCGCGGCCGGTCTTGTAGACCTCCAGCGTGGTCACGCCTTCCGAGGCGAGGTTCGAGAAGTCGAACGAACGGCTGGTGCCGCCCGCGGTGTCCGACGACTGGTCGCCGCCGACCGTGGCGACGTTGGCCGTCGGCATGGTGCGGCCGTTCAGGGTCACCAGGTTGAAGCCGCCGCCGAAGCCGCGGACCGTGACCTGCGAGCCTTCGCCGTTGGTGCGGTCGATGGACACGCCGGTGATCCGCTGCAGCGATTCAGCCAGGTTGGTGTCCGGGAACTTGCCGATGTCTTCGGCCGAGATGGCGTCGACCACGCCGCTGTTGGTGCGCTTGATCTCGATCGAGCGCTCGAGCGAGGCGCGAATGCCCGTGATGACGATCTCATCGACGGTGGTGGTTGTGGTCTGCTGAGCCAGCGCCGGGCTGGCGAACATGGCCGCCGTGATGGCGACGCAAGAGGCAGACGCGTTCAAGCGACGAAGCCGCTTCATAGCCGTTCCCCCTAATAAATGCCCTCTATGGGGCGATGTTATTGTTACGATCCGGAAGCATTTCCCGGCCGCTCTTCCCGTTCTTGGCGCCCGATAGACAACCAGGGCACGAGAGACGAGTTAGCGGTAACATCGGTCCACGACTGCCGCAACGCCAAAATGACAGCGCTAGCAATCTTTTTTCAAGCAGTTTTTCGGGCCATTCTTATGACAAATGGACAGCCTGGCGGGCGGTCTTCGGCGGCGCCACACAAAGCCGCGCCGCCGGGTTCGCGAGAAGGTTGATTATTTCAGCGTGGTAACCGGTTTCCATGCATACAAACGCATCGAGACGAGCGCCGCTTCCAGCGCTCGTCTCGCAAAGGCTCACAGAATTTTCGCGGTGCGGCGTCAGCCGGCCGTCAGGTCGAGGGCAGCACTCTTCAGGCCAGGCGCGCTGACGACCACCCTGCCCCGCCCCGACTGATTCTGCCGGGTGCGGACGATACCCTGGGCCAGGCCGTTGAACGCCTTGCGCTGAAGCGCGACGTCCGCTTCGTGGCTCGTTGGGTTTCCATTACCGACGCCAATCAGGTCGATCGGGCCCGAAAGCTCGAAGCGGACCAGGTCTTCGGCGCGCGGAACAGGGCGGCCCTTGGCGTCCAGCACCTCGACCTTCAGCACCGCCACGTCCTGGCCGTCGGCGGCGAGGCGGACGCGGTCGGCCGTCAGGCGCAGAGCGGCGGCGGGGCCGGCGGTCTCGCGGCGCTCGCGCAGGATCACCTTGCCGTTCTTGTAGCCATGAGCCTCCAGCACGCCCGGCGCGTAAGGCACGGACCACTCGACGTGATGGTTGGCCTTCACATCGCGGACGCCCTGGCTCTTGCCGTTGAGGAACAGCTCGACCTTGTCGCAGTTGCTGTGCGCCCAGACCGCGATCGGCTGACCCTCGCGGCCTTCCCAGTTCCAGTGCGGCAGCAGGTGCAGCAGCGGCTCGGACCGCCACCAGGCGCGGTAGTAATAGTAGTTGTCCTTCGGGAAGCCGCAGGTGTCGAACGCCCCGAAGTGCGAGCTGATGCTGGGCCAGCGGTTGAACGGCGTCGGCTCGCCGCGATAGTCGAAGCCGGTCCAGATGAAGCCGCCCGCCATCCACGGCCGGTCGGCCGCGTGGCTCCACCACTTCTCGGCGGTCGTCGCCCACCAGGGGTGGTCGGTGTCGTAGGCCGGGACATAGGACTTGGCCTCGTCTCGGACATACTCGCCCCGCGTCGTCACCACGCTGGCGCTCTCGCTGCCGATGATCGGCACGTTCGGGAAGCGGGCGTGGAAGTCGTCCATCTTCTCGTGACGGTAATTGAAGCCCTGCACGTCGATGACGGCGCTGATGCCCTCGCCGAAGCCGTTGTCCATGGCGGCGGTGACCAGGCGGGTCGGGTCGAGCCGATTGACCAGGCGCTTCATCGTCGTGGCGACCTTGACGCCGCGCGCGGTGGCCTGCTGCGGCTCCTCGTTGCCGATCGACCACAGGATCACCGAAGGGTGGTTGCGGTCTCGGCGCACCAGCCGCTCCAGCTCGTCCATCGAGGTCGGATCGCTGGACATCCGGCGGGTCTCGTCGATCACGAGGATCCCCAGGCGGTCGCAGGCCTCCAGCAGCTCCGGCGTCGGCGGATTGTGGGCGGCGCGATAGGCGTTGCTGCCCATCGACTTCAGCTGTTCCAGGCGCCAGACCTGCAGGGCGTCCGGGATCGCCGCGCCGACGCCGGCGTGATCCTGGTGGTTGCAGCTGCCCTTCAGCTTCACCGGCTTGTCGTTCAGGAAGAAGCCCCGCTGGCCGTCGAAGCGGATCGAGCGGACCCCGAAGCGCGTGACGAAGCGGTCCACGACGGCGCCGCCGACCTTGGTCTCGGTGACCAGGGTATAGAGGTGCGGGTTCTCGAGGCTCCACAGCACCGGATCGGCCAGGGTGACGGTCTGGGACAGGCTCTGGCGCTCCCAGGCCGGCAGGCGGCCGGCGGCGGGGGCGACGGCCAGGACGGGCTTGCCGGCGGCGTCCAACACCGCGTGCGAAACCTCGAAGGCCTGGGCCGCGTCGGACTCGTTGATCAGGTCGGTGTCGATCTGGACCGTGCCGTCGACCTTGGCGCGGACGAAGACGCCCCACTGCGGCACGTGCACCGGCGCGGTCTTGACCAGCCAGACGTGGCGGTAGAGCCCCGCCCCTTCATAGAACCAGCCCTCGCCCAGGCTGGCGTCGACGCGGACCGTGACCAGGTTGTCGCCGCCGATGTTGGCGATGTCGGTGATGTCGACGCGGAACGGCGAGTAACCGCTGTCCTCGCGCTCGAGGATGTAGCCGTTGACCATCACCAGGGCGTCGCGGAAGGCGCCGTCGAACTCGATCGACAGGCGCTTGCCGGCGTCGCCTGCCGGCAGGGCGAAGCTCTTGCGGTACCAGCCGACGCTGTTCTCGGGGAACTCGCGGCCCAGCGCCTTGTAGCCGTGGGCGGCGCGCAGGTCCTCGTCGTCCGGCTTGCCCGAGGGCTTGTAGTCGAGGTTGTTGGCGAACGGCAGCTCGACGGCCCAGTCGTGCGGCAGCGTCACCGGCTTCCAGGCGCTGTCGTCGAAGTCGGCCTGCGCGGCGGCCGCCACCCACCAGTTGGGCGCGCTGGCGCCGGCCTTGGCGTAGGTGCGCTGGTTGGCGCCGAAGCCGAAATCCTTGGCCGGGTCAGAGGCGTGCCCCAACGCGAAGCGCCAGCCGAAATCGAGCGACGAACGCTCCCGCGGGCCAAGGTCGACAGCGGGCACGGGCGATGCGACCGCCGCGGCGGCGCGCGAAGCATTGGCCAGAAGGGCGGCGCCCCCGGCGGCGGCCAGAGCCTGGCGTCGGTTGATCTGAGCCATGGGGCGAACCTCTCGATAAGTCAAAAAAATGGGGAGGAGGCATGTGGCCTCCTCCCCAGCGCAGGGAACGTCGGGGAGGATCGACGTTCTCGAGCCTGTCCGTTTCCGATGGAACATCGGAAACGGATAAGCAGCTCGATTTCAAACATTTAGAACGTGGCGGGCGGCGAAACCGCCCTCGCCTTCGGCTGCAACGTTCTAGAACTTCAGCGTCACGTCCATCAGGTAGCGACGGCCATAGGAGTCGTAGCGACCGATGCGGTTCGGGTCGTTGTCGCGGTACATGCGCAGCGTCTCGTTGGTCAGGTTGTTGACCTGCAGGCGGACGCTGACGTTCTCGCTGATCTTGTAGGACGAGCTGAAGTCGAGGGTCTTCTCGCTTTCCAGCGTCTGCAGATCCGAACCGTTCCAGCCATAGATGACCGTCATCGGCGAGTGGTACTTCCAACCCAGGCGCGCCTCGATCGGACCGTCGGCGTACCACAGGTCGACCGTGGCGGTGTTCTTGGCCAGGCCCGTCATCCGCAGCGGATTGTTGGCCGGCGAGAACTCCTTCAGGTTCGATTCCACATAGGCGTAGTTCGAGTAGATCCCGAACTTGCTGAGCGGACCCGGCAGGAAGAAGAACGGCGTCTGGAAGGTCAGCTCGACGCCCTGGATGTGGCCGCTGCCGCCGTTCGCCGGGCTGGCGACCGTGTAGGTCTGGCCGCCGAACACGACCGGGGTCTGCTTCCAGCCGATGTAGGAGTCGACGTCCTTGTAGTAGTAGGACACCGCCACCAGGGCTTCGGGACGGAAGTAGTATTCGGCCGAGGCGTCGAACTGGGTCGCTTCGAACGGCTTCAGGTTCGGGTTGCCGGCGCTGCCGGTCCACGGCGACCAGTTCGACAAGCTGCGGCTGGCGCGCAGTTCGTCCAGCGGCGGACGCGCGATGACCTTGGCCAGGCCCAGGCGCACGATCTTGCCGCCGCCGAAGTCCAGCTTGGCGTTCGCCGAGGGCAGGAAGTCGGTGTAGTCGTTGCCCACCATGGCGGGCACGAAGGCGCTGGCGGTGTCTTGCCGCAGACCTTCGCTATCGGTCTGGGTGTGGACGATACGGGCGCCGATATTGCCGGTGACCCACGCGCCGGCCGGACCGTCGGCGGCGAAGTTCAGCTTGCCGTAGCCTTCGTAGACCTTCTCCTGGACGGTCCAGCGCTCGGCCAGTTCCTCGGTCGCCTTGGAGACGTCGAAGGCGTTCGCGCCGTAGGCGACGGCCGCGATCTTGTCGATGTCCCCGGTCAGCATGGCCGGCACGTTGGCGCCGTCGCCGAGCGTGTAGGCGGTCAGCAGGCTGGTCGGGATCGTCGCGCCGGTGGCGGTCGGGGCGAAGCTGAAGCTGCTGTGGCTCTTGATGCGGTCCGAGGCGCGAACCCCGAACTGCACGCTCTTGAGCGCGCCGCCGCCGAAGTCGCGGGTGAAGTCCAGCGCGGCGGCCTTCAGTTCGTCGTTCAGGTGCTCGGGACCGTCATACGAACCGGCGAGATCGGCCGTCTGGCTGAGCTTGATGCTCTCTTCGCTGGTGCTGATGGTCGGGGTCTTGCCCGCGCGCCAGTCGAAGGTCGTCCAAGCCGGCCAGGCCTCGAAACGGACGGCCTTCCAGCTGTTGGTGCGCTTGGCCTTGGAGTAGGACACGTCGCCGGCGACGGTCCATTGATCACCCGTCCACTTGCCGTTCAGGCCGCCAGCGAACAGATCCTTGTCCTCGCTGTACTTGGCCAGCACGGTCTGGACCGAGCTGAACGGCAGACGACCGGCGACCACGGTGTTGTTGATCAGCGTGTAGGAGGCGCCCGGAGCGTTATACACCCCGTCGTTCCAGCCGATGTTGTCCGTGCCGGTGTTCCAGTTGCCCCAGTTGTTGGCGCCCCAGACGGTCTGGTCCTGGACCTCGGTGATCTTGATCTTCGAATAGAGGGCGTCGGCCTTCAGTTCGAAATTGTCGGTCGGCTTGTACTGCAGGCCGCCCGAGACCCCGGTGCGCTTCTGGTCGATGCGGCTGGCCGACATCTGAGCGCCCCACGGCGTGGCGTCGAGCTTGCCGTCGCGGTTCAGGTCGCTCGAGTAGTCGCTGGCGCCGGCCGGCGGACGAGCGTTGGAGTCGTTGTAGCCCCAGCCCGTGAACGAGCCGTAGCCGTTCTTCTGGCGCTGGGCGGTGACGCCCAGCACGACGGCGAGGTCGTCGTTGATCTTGCGGACCCACGAACCCGAACCGCGATAGCCGGTGGTGCCGTAGTTCGGGATGTCCTTGCCGCCGTCGTAGAAGACGGGGCCGCCGCGCACGACGAACTCCGGACCGCGATAGTCCAGCGGCGCGATCGTGTTGATGTTGATCGTCGCGGCGACGCCGCCGGCGATCAGGTCGGCCGATTGCGACTTGTAGACCTCAACGCCCGAGACGACTTCGGAAGGATAGATTTCCCAGCGAACGTTGCGGTCGGGCTCGGACGAGGCGACTTCGCGGCCGTTGATGGTGCCCAGCACCAGGCGCGCGCCCAGGCCGCGGACGACGGCCTGGCTGTCGTTGCCGCGGTCGCGCGTGGCGTTGACGCCCGGCAGGCGCGCGATGGACTCGGCGATGGTCACGTCGGGCAGGACGCCGATGTCCTTGGCCGAGATGGCTTCGACGACCTTGTCGGAGCCCTGCTTCACGGCCAGGGCGTCGCGCAGGCTCTTGCGAACGCCGGTGACGACGACCTCCTCAACCTGAGCGGCGTCGGTCGACGGAGCGGTTTGGGCGTGGGCGCCGGTGGCCATCAGCATGGCGAAGCCGCTGGCGGCGGCGAAGAGCGTGGAATGACGAGTCATAGTCTCCCCTCGAAGGAATGGCGCCGCGCTTCGTTTCGGCGAGGCTGCCTCGTGGATCCGGTTGGATCCGGCGCTATTTATCATATCAATCGCACAGCACAAGATGACTTGGCTTAACGACAATCAACTCGCGCGGAACTACTGAAAACCAGCGTTCCGCGGTTACAATTCATTAAGTAAATGCCTAGTCGATCGCGATCACGGAGGCGCCCGTTCCGACCTTCGCCGCCTTGGCCGCGGCGTCGCCGACGGCCGTGGCGTCGCTCGCGCTGGCGACCGTCACCGAGGCGCCCGGCATCAGCCGCGTACGGTAGGTCCACGTCCCGCCTTCCAGAGTCATGGGGCGCGGCCCGGCGCCGCCCAGGAAGTCGCCGTCGATGAAGCGCGTCGCCTCGCCGCGCGCCGTCGCGCGGAAGATCACGTCCACGGGCATGACATAGGGCGTCTTCAGCCAGTCGACGCTTTCGAGGGCCTGGCCCTTGAAGTCGAACAGTGCCGCGTTCTCCCAGTTGGAGCCGACGCCCCAGCGGGTCTTGCACTTGGTCGAGAGCCACGCCGGCTCCCAGTAGACGACCCCGACGCCACCGTTGGTGAAGACCAGCTGGGTCAGGTCGGTCAGGTACTTCTTCTGGCCGGCGGGCGTGGCCGGATAGCCGGCGATCAGCGAGTCTTCGCCCAGCAGATTGGGCGAGGCGTCCGCCCCGTCGTTCGTGAACGGATAGGCGGTCTCGACCACCACGACGTCGGCCGAATAGAGATGGCGCAGGCGATTGATGGTCTGGCCCAGCTGGGCCATCGAGCGCTTGGACCACTTGCTGTAGTAGCTGATCCCGATCAGGTCGAAGTCGGTCACGCCCGCCTTGGCGGCCGCCGCGAACCACGGCTCGACGTTCTCGGGCTGGGCGATGTGCAGCATGATCCGGGGCTTCACCGCGGAGGCCGCGCCGGCGTCACGCACGGCCTTGATCCCGGCGTTGAACAGCAGGGCGTTGCGCTCCCAGTTGATCGGGTCCTTGGCCTTTTCCAGGCTGGAGACGATCTCGCCATTGGTCTCGTTGCCGACCTGGACCATGTCCGGCATCAGGCCTTCGCGATCGAGCTCGGCGAGGGTGTCGCGCGTGAAGGCGTAGAGCGCCTTGGCCTGATCCGGCGTCGAGAGCTTGACCCAGGCCTTGGGGGCCAGTTGCTTGTCGCCGTCGGCCCAGTCGTCGGAATAGTGGAAGTCGAGAAGCACCTCGAGCCCGGCCTTCTTGGCCTTGGCGATGCTGCGCTTGACGTCCTTCAGGTTCGAATAGGGCGTCCAGTCCGGATCGTTCCAGATGCGGATGCGGGCGATGTTCGCGCCGGACGCCTTGAAGAACGCATAGGGCTCGACCGTCTTGCCGCCCGCGCGATAGACCGCGCCGCAGTCCTCCATCTCGTTGGCGTAGGAGATGTCGACGCCCAGATAGGTCTTCGGGGCCGCGAAGGCCGCGCCGAACGGCGAAGCCAAGGACAGGGCCAGGGCGGAAGCAAGGGCGGCGCGGCGCAGGTTCGAGACAGACATGTTTCCTCCGTCGCGGCCTCTCGCCGGCCGCTGAAGAGTGGATATTATTTATCGTATAATTTGGATGCAAGACGCATCCTGGGCGAACACGCCCGTCCCGCCATCAAATGAGCAAGGCGCGAGGCCGAGACGGCGCGACCGTCACGCCCGGCCACGCGGGACTTTTTCTCCGGTTCTCCGCGTGCGTTTCGTCGCTTCGCGGACGCCGGTGGAACATTGGCGCGCGCGCCCTCGTTTGTGCTGCTCACCGCCGCGCCGCGGCCCATCCCCTTTCAGGGAGAGGTGATCGTGATCCCGTAGCGATCCGCTCGCCCCTCCCCGCAGATGCTCGGAGCAGTACCCATGTTTGGTGGCGAACGTCTTTCGCGCCTCGGCCATTTCAGCCCTCAATTCCCGGACGCCGAGGCCCTGCACAAGGGCTTGGCGCACTGGAACCATGAGCGCCTGTCGCCGCGCGCGCCCTTCGACGACTGGCGCGAGGACCTTGATCGTGAGCGCCTCATGAAGCGTCTCGAGGGCGAGTTCGTGGAAGCCTTCCGCGCTCACGTCTCGTCCCTGGTCGCCGAAGTCCCCACCGATGCTGAAGGCTTCGTGGCCTGGTTCGAGGCGCTGAAGGATGACGGTCCCGGCCAGTGGGATCCGCTGTTCGACTGGCTCGAGGGCGAGGCCAGCCTCGAGGACCTGAAGTGGTTCCTGACCCAGGAAGCCGCCGGCGAGGCGGGCTTCGACGACCTGGTCGCCATGACCCAGGTGAAGATCCCCGATCGCGCCAAGCTGGAGCTGGCCCGCAACTATTGGGACGAGATGGGCCGCGGCTCCGCGCGCGGCATGCACGGCCCGATGCTGACCCGGACCACCGCCACGCTGGGCCTGACCCCGACGATCGACACCACGCTGTGGCAGTCGCTGTGCCTGGCCAACACCATGACCGCCTTCGCCACCACGCGCCGTTACGTGTGGCACTCGATCGGCGCGCTGGGCGTCGTGGAGCTGACCGCCCCGACCCGCGTGTCGTGCGTCGACGCCGGCCTCAAGCGCGTCGGCGTCTCGCCGGAGACGCGGAAGTACTTCGCACTCCATGCCCAGATCGACATCGAGCACTCCAAGGCCTGGAACGCCGAGGCGTTGATCCCGCTGGTCGCCGAGGATCCCTCGCGGGCCCGCTTCATCGCCGAGGGGGCGGTCATGCGCCTGCTCTGCGGCGAGCAGTGCTTCGACACCTACCGCGCGCACCTGTGGGCCCACACCCACCCGCTGGTCTACGCGGCCGAATGAGACCTGCGCCTTTCGCTATCCAGCCTCGAGGTGGCGTCATGCCTGAAGAGACTTTGCTGCGGTTCTCGATCGCGCCCAGGGGCGAGGGGGCGTGGCTCTGGCGGACGATCGACCGGGACGGTCGCGTCCGCGCCCACGGGATCGCCCCGAGCAAGAAGATCGCGGCGGCGCTGGTCGTGCGGGAGATCGTCGCCGCACGCCTAGGCCGAGCGCGGTTCGCCGCCCTCCCCTCCGCGAAAGCGGCATAGGGCGCGTTCAAGCGTACGCGGTCAAACCGCCCGAACGCGCTCCAAGCGTCTGTCAGACCGCGTCGCTCTGCAGCCGCAGATAGTTCGGGTCGAACTCGGCGAACGTCGCCAGGCGATCCCAATCGGGAATGGTCACCTGCGTCCCCTTCCATTCGATCAGACCTTCGCGACGCAGCTCCATCAGCACCCGGTTCACGTGGATCGGCGTGAGACCCAGCACGTCGCCGAGATCGGTCTGGGTCATCGGGATCTTCAGCTGGCCATCGCTGGCGAGGCCGGCTGCTTCGAGCCGCCGGTACAGTTCGCAGACCAGGTGCGCCAGCCGGCTGGCCGCGCTCTGCTGGCCCATGGTGACCAGCCATTGCCGGTGGATGGCCCCGTCGATCACCGTCTCCAGCCATAGAAGCCGGCCCAGGTGGGGATGCTGCTCGGTCAGCCGCCGCAGGTCCGCGTGCGGCGCGAACGCCACGACACAATCCGCCAGCGCCACCACCCCATGGTCCATCTGCCGCATCAGCAAGCTGTGCAGATCGATGAAGTCCCCCGCGACGTTGATCTCGGTGAGTTGCCGACCGCCGGCCGCCGTCACGCTGAACCGCGCGCAGAACCCGCTGACCAGAAAGGTGCTGAAGCTGGGTCGATCGCCAGGCGCGATCAGCACCGTTCCCGCCGCGACGGCCCGTTCCGGGCCAAGGAGGCCGCTCAGAACCTCGCGTTCGAGGGCCGAGAGCGTGTCACGGCGCGCCATCTTGCGCACCAGCGGAGCGATCTTTTGCAACGACGGCATGGCGGGCGAGGTCCATCCTTTCTGGTCACGCTGGATCGCCGCACGCCATCAAAAGATGGCTGCGGCTAATCTAGGTTAGGGCGCGGTCCCGCGAGGCCGCTTAACCAGAGCGACCTCGCGGAGTATCGGGTTGCTGAGTTCCACCGCTTTCGCCTTCAACGAACGAGACCAGCGTTTCGTTGTCCTGGATGTCATGGCGCGTCATCGCCGCTCGCCGGGAGTCCCGGCGTGAACCGCCTGTTGATCGCTAGCCTCGACCGCTTCGGTCCCCTGCGCGACAGCGTGCGGGACGACCTGATGGCCTGCTCGCAGGAGGCCGAGCGCTTCGAGCCCGGCCAGGTCATCGCTCCTGCCGGGGCCCGATCCCAGCTCCGGCTGCTGGCGCGGGGCCTGGCGGTCAAGCAGGAGATGCTGCCCAGCGGCGGCCGTCAGATCTTCGGGATCGCCACGCCCGGCGACATTGTCGATCTGGGCGGCCTCTATGTCGGCTTGGACTACGAGGTTCGCGCTCTGGGCGTCTGCGAGGTCCGCAAGACCACGACGCACGAGTTACGGACCATGGCGCGCGCTCATCCGAACCTGTTGGCCGCCCTGTGTCGCGCCGCGCTCACCGAGGCTCAGCAGCAGCGCGGCTGGATGGTCGGCCTTGGTCGTCGCACCGCCCTGGGCCGGGCCGCCAATCTATTCTGCGAGATCTATTGGCGGCAGACCGCCTTGCGCCTCGCGGGCGACGGCAAATGCGACTTCCCCGCCGTCCAGGCTGATATCGCCGACGCCCTGGGGCTCTCGGTCGTCCACGTGCATCGCGTGCTCCGGGCGCTGCGCGACGAAGGTCTGGCGACCTTGCGCCATGGCGTTTTGAAGATCGAGGACTGGGACCGGCTGGCCAATCTTGGCGGCTTCGACGCGGAACGCCTGCGGCCCCAGCAGGAAAGCGCTCAGGCCGCCGCGCCTTAGCCTTCGCCGCCGCCTCCTTGGACGCGGGAAGCTCCGCCGAAAAACTTGACGGGACGCATTCGTCCGCTCGCAGGCCTGGATCGTAGCTACGGACGAAGCGCTTGTGCGCCCAGACCTCCAGGAGACGATCGATGAGGCCCATGCACGGAGAATTTCCGGCAAGCCCCGCTCTAGGCGCCCCGATGCGGATCGCCGTGATCGGCGCCGGGGTCTCGGGCCTCTCCAACGCCTGGCTGCTGAGCCAGCGCCACGACGTCACGCTGTTCGAGGCCGCCGACCGGCTGGGTGGCCACGCGCACACGGTCGACGTCGCCACGCCGAAAGGCCCCGTCGCCGTCGACATGGGCTTCATCGTCTACAACGAATTCAACTACCCGAACCTCACGGCCTTGTTCCGACACCTGGGGACGCCGACCAAGCACGCCGACATGTCGCTGGCCATCTCGCTGGACGACGGCGACCTGGAGTATGGCAGCAAAAGCCTGGCGTCGCTGTTCGCCCAGCCCAGCGCGCTGCTCCGGCCCCGCTTCTGGTCGATGCTGCGCGACCTCAACCGCTTCTACCGCACCGCGCCGGGTCACTTGGCGACCCTCGATCCGGTGGTGTCGCTGAGCCAGTATCTGCGCGAGAACGGCTATGGCGCGGCGCTGAGCCAGGACCACCTGCTGCCGATGGCGGCGGCCATCTGGTCGGCCACCATCGAGGGAGCCGGCGAACACCCCGCCGCGGCCTTCATCCGCTTCTTCGAGAACCATGACCTTTTGCGGTTCGTCGGCCGCCGCACCTGGCGGACAGTCGACGGCGGCAGCCGCGCCTATGTCGACGGCTTGGCCGCGGCGTTCAACGGACGCGTCCGCCTGTCGGCCCGCATCAAGGCCGTGACGCGCCTCGACGACGGCGTGAAGATCATCGAGGCCGATGGCCGCGAGACGATCTTCGACCAGGTCGTGTTCGCCACCCACGCCCCCACCGCCCTCTCCCTTCTGGCTGACGCCGACGCGCGCGAGCGGTCGGTGCTGGGCGCGTTCCGCTACACGACCAATGAGGTCGTGCTGCACCAGGATCGCCGCCTGATGCCGCGCCGCCGTCTGGCCTGGGCCAGCTGGAACCACCTGGGCCGGCGCGATGATCCGGCCAGCGGCTGCGTCAGCTATTGGATGAACCATCTGCAGAGCCTGAAGGGCGCTCCGCCCCTGTTTGTCACCCTCAACCCGCACATCGCCCCGCGCGAGGACCTGGTCCACGAGGTGCGCAGCTTCGAACACCCTCACTTCGACGCCGGCGCCTTGACCGCGCAAAGCGATCTGTGGAGCCTGCAAGGCGCACGCCGGACCTGGTTCTGCGGCGCCTATTTCGGCGCGGGGTTCCACGAGGACGGCCTGCAAGCCGGCCTCGCCGTGGCCGAGCAATTGGGCGGCGTGCGTCGTCCCTGGAGCGTGGCCGACGAGAACGGCCGCATTCCCCTGCGAGCGCCTCAGGTCGCCTCGCCGCTTGAACAGGCCGCGTGACGATGGGCGCTTCGGCGATCTACGAGGGGGTGGTGACGCACCGGCGGTTCTCGCCCGCTTCCCATCGCCTGCGCTATCGCATCTTCATGCTGCTGCTCGACCTGGACGAGCTGCCGGCCTTGGCGTCGAGACTGAAGCTGCTGAGGTTTGGCGCCTTCGGCCTGATGTCGTTCCGCGCCGCCGATCACGGCGACCGTTCGGGCGGAGATCTCAAGGCCTATGCCCGCGAGCGCCTGGGCGAAGCTGGCATCGTCGCCGACGGGCCCATCCGCCTGCTCTGCATGCCGCGCATCCTGGGCTACGGCTTTAATCCGCTGAGCCTCTATTTCTGCCACCGCGCCGACGGCGAGCTGGCGGCGATCCTTTACGAGGTCCGCAACACCTTCGGCCAGAGCCACAGCTATCTGGCCGCCGCGCCCGAACCCAGCTTTGGGCCCGGCGTCGCGCCGGTGCGGCAGAGCGCGCCCAAGCGGTTCTTCGTCTCGCCGTTCATGGACATGGATCTCACCTACGACTTCGAGATCCTGCCGCCGGGCGAGGCCGTCGGGGTCAATGTCTCGGCGCGGCGCGGCGACGAGGCCATCCTGACCGCGCGGTTCGGCGGCCAGCACAGGGCGCTCACCGACGCCAACCTGCTGAAGGCCTGGCTGAAGCATCCCCTGCTCAGCTTCAAGGTCATCCTGGGGATCCACTGGGAAGCCGTCCGGATCGTGGCGCGTGGCGTCTGGCTGCGTCCCCGCCCGCCCCTTCCGCCCGAGCCGGTCACCCTGGGCGCCAGCGTTCGGAGCTAGAGTCATCCAAACAGAGCCATTCGGCGTATCATGGACATGCATGCGACTCAGGCCGCCCATCCCAGCTCTCGAAACCGCGCCGTGACGACAACGTCGCGCGACTTCGACGACTGCGTACTGCGGATCGCGGCCGATCGTGACCGTCAGGCCTTCGCGACGCTGTTCGATCACTACGCGCCGCGCGTGAAGGCGCTCCTGATGCGCAGCGGTTCTCCTCCCGCCGCCGCCGAGGAGCTGGCGCAGGAAACCCTGCTGAGCGTCTGGCGCAAGGCGCACCTCTTCAACCCCGAGCGCGCCTCCTCCGCAGCGTGGATCTTCACGATCGCGCGGAACCTGCGCATCGACAGCCTCAGGCGCGGCGACGCCAGCGTCTATGCCGCCGATCTGGCGCTGGCGGCCGATGAGCCCGAACAGCCCGACGCAATCCTCAGCGGCGCCCAAGACGCCGAACTCGTCAGGGCCGCGATGCGGACCCTGAACCCCGACCAAGCCCGAGCTATCGAGATGGCCTTCTTCCACGAGCAAACCCACACCCAGATCTCCCAGGCCCTGGGCGTGCCCCTCGGCACGGTCAAGGCGCGGATCCGCTTTGGCATGATGAAGCTCCGCGCTTTCATCGAACGCGACGGCGGAGGCGCGGCATGAGCCTGCGTCGCCAACCCAGCGAGGAGCGGCTGCTGGCCTATGCGGCCGGCACGCTCAGCGCGCCCGAGGCCGTGGTCGTCGCCACGCATCTGGCGCTGAAACCGCAGACCCGCCCGTGGGCCGATCTCGGCCGCGCCGTCGGCGGCGTGCTGCTGGACGACGCCGAGCCGGTCGCCCTGGACGCCGGCGCGCGCGAGGCCGCCCTGGCGCGCCTCGACGTCCCGGTCGCGTTCGAGGAGCCCGTCCCGGCGAAATCCGCCGACCCGTCCCTGCCAGAACCGCTTCGCGGCCTGCCGCTGGGGCCCTGGCGCTGGGCCGGCCCCGGCGTGCATGTGCGGAATGTGATCGGACCGCGCGACGGCGACTGCCGCGTGATCCTGCTGCGCATCGCCCCGGGACAGTGCGCGCCGCGCCACACCCATGGCGGGGTGGAGCTGACCTGCGTGATCAGCGGCGCCTACGCCACCGAAGACGGCGTCTTCGCCCAGGGCGACTTCGAGGAGGCCGATCCGAAGGTGACGCACCAGCCGCGCGTCGTCTCCGAGGAAGCCTGCCTCTGCGTGGCCGCGCTAGATGGCCAGATCGTGCTGCCCGGCCGCCTGGGCCGCCTGCTGGCGCCGTTCGTTAAACTCTGAGACCAGCCCCGGCCTTGCCTATGCGGGCGAGGTCTCGATCACGCGGACGCCTTCGGCCTCGCACTTGGCCGCCAGCTCCGGGCTGTCCAGCCGGTCGGTGACGAAGACGTGGACGTCGCCGATATGGCCGATGCGCACCGGCGCGGGCCGGCCCAGCTTCTGGCTGTCGGCGACCAGGATCACCCGGCGCGAGCTCTGGATGATGGTCTGCGAGACCTGGACCTCGTTGATGTCGAAGTCCAGCAGCGAGCCATCCTCGTCCATGGCCGAAGCGCCGATGATGGCGAAGTCGACCTTGAAGTTGCGGATGAAGTCGACCGCGAAAGCGCCCACCGAGGCGCGATCGGCGCTGCGCACCCGCCCCCCGACCACGATGACCTCGACTCCGGGCGATGACGCCAGGATGTCGACGACGTTGAGGTTGTTGGTGATCACCAGAAGTCCGGTGCGCCCCTGCAGGGCCTTGGCCACCTCTTCGGTGGTGGTGCCGATATTGATGAACAACGAGGCCTTTTCGGGGATCAAGGCCGCCGCCGCCGCGCCGATGGCCTCCTTGGCCTCGCGGGCCAGGACACGCCGCGCCTCGTATTCCAGGTTGTCGACCCCGCCCGCCGCGATGACGGCGCCGCCGTGCACGCGGTTGAGCAAGCCTTGATCGCACAGGTCGTTGAGGTCCTTGCGGATCGTCTGCCGCGAGACCTGAAGCTGATCGGACAAGGCCTCGACCGTCACCCGCCCGCTCTTGCGGGCGAGCGCGAGGATCGCCTCGTGACGCTGCTCGATAGCCATCAACGCACCTCCACCTCCGGCTTAGCGCGCGGGCGTCGCTCTTGACCAGCGCGGCTTTCGGATCGGTTTCGGTTTCACGCGCGTTTTTCGCAATAAGTTTCGTTTTCGATTTCGTATTTGCGATTTTCAGAGGAATACGCTAGTGATGCGCAATACGGAAGGAACATCGGACATGGAGTTCGACCTGCTGGTGGTCGGCGGCGGCGTCAACGGCGCGGGCATAGCCCGCGACGCGGCGGGACGCGGGCTGTCTGTGCTGCTGGTCGAGCAGAACGATCTGGCCAGCGCAACCTCGTCGGCCAGCACCAAGCTGGTTCACGGCGGGCTGCGCTACCTCGAGTACTATGAGTTCAAGCTGGTGCGCGAAGCGCTCGAGGAGCGCGAGACGCTGCTGGCGATGGCCCCGCACATCATCTGGCCGCTGCGCTTCGTGCTGCCGCACGCCCACGCCACCCGGCCCGCCTGGCTGGTCCGACTGGGCCTGTTCCTCTACGACCACCTGGGCGGCCGCAAGCGGCTGCCGGGCTCGCGCGGCCTGAGCCTGAAAGGCGCGCCCGAGGGCGCGGCGCTGAAGCCGGAATACGGCAAGGCCTTCGCCTATTCGGACTGCTGGGTCGACGACGCCCGCCTTGTGACCCTCAACGCCATGGACGCCCGCGAACGCGGCGCGGTGGTCGAGACGCGCACCAAGCTGGTCTCCGCCAGGCGGGAGGGTTCGTCCTGGGCAGCCCGGCTGAAGCCTGTCGATGGGCCCGCGCGCCAAGTCCGCGCCCGCGTCATCGTCAACGCCGCTGGCCCCTGGGTTTCGGAAGTCCTGACCGACGCGCTGGACGTGACCACCGGCAGCGGCACGCGCCTGATCAAGGGCAGCCACATCATCGTGCCGCGCCTGTTCGAGGGCGAGCACGCCTACATGCTGCAGAACCCCGACCGCCGGATCGTGTTCGCCATCCCCTACGAGGACCGCTTCACCCTGGTGGGCACCACCGACGTCGCCTGGTACGCGCCGCCAGGACCGGCCAAGATTTCGGCCGAAGAAGTCGACTATCTCTGCGAAAGCATCAATCGCTACTTCGCCCGCTCGCTCACGCCGAGCGACGTCGTCTGGAGCTATGCGGGCGTGCGCCCCCTGTTCGACGACCACGCCGACAGCGCCTCGGCGGTGACCCGTGACTATGTGCTGGAGGTCGACGCGCCCGAGGGCGCAGCGCCAGTGCTGTCGGTGTTTGGCGGCAAGATCACCACCTACCGCCACTTGGCCGACCAGGCGATGAACCGGCTGTCGGCCTTCTTCCCACAAGCCGGTCGCTCCTGGACCCGAGGCGCCGTCCTTCCGGGTGGCGACCTGCCCGACCTGGACCGCGAGGCCCTGGCGCGCGCCTTGCGCGCCGAGTTCCCGTTCCTGCCCGCAGAGATGGCCAAGCGCTTCGCCCGATCCTACGGCACGCGGGCCCGGCGGATCCTGGCGGACGCCAAGACCTTGGCCGACCTGGGCGAGGCGTTCGGCGCGGGGCTGCACGCCGCCGAGGTCGATTACCTGATCGCCGAAGAGTGGGCGCGCACCGCCGAGGACATCCTCTATCGCCGCAGCAAGCTGGGCCTGCACCTGTCCCCGGACGGCGCCGCGCGCCTGGATGGGTACGTGAGGGCGCGGCTGAGCCCACCCGATTGTTTGGCCAATTCAGAAAATTGGCTTGACCAGAGGCGAACAACGGTTTAGCCAAAGCTATAACAACTAAAAATCAATAACTTAGGGAGGGTATCATGCGGAAGTTGATCCTGCTTGCGGGCGCGGCGGCGGGCGTCCTGGTCGCGCCGAGCTTGGCGGCGGCGCAAGACAAGAACGAAACCACGGGCCTCGCCGAAATCGTCGTCACCGCGACGAAGCGGTCCGCCAACCTGCAAAGCGTCCCGGTGGCCGTCACGGCCATCACCGGCGAGACGATCCAGAACCAACGCATCAACGAGTTCGGCGACCTGACCCGCGCCGCCGCGTCTCTGACCCTGACGCAGAGCACCGCCTCGCCCAACAACGCCATCATCCTGCGCGGCATCGGCACCTACGCCTTCTCGATCGGGGTCGAGCCGTCGGTGGCCGTCATCATCGACGACGTGCCGGTGGTGCAGCAGGCCCAGGCCTTCGACAACCTGTCCGACGTCGAGCGCATCGAGGTGCTGCGCGGCCCGCAAGGCACGCTGTTCGGCAAGAACGCCAGCGCCGGCGCGATCAACATCGTCACCCGCGATCCGTCGGTGGTCTTCAGCGGCCACGCCTCGGCCACCGTCACCACCGACCGGGGCTACAAGGCCGACGGCTCGATCTCGGGGCCGATCTCGGACGCCACCGGCTATCGCCTGGGCGTCTACTACAACCACTGGGACGGCAACGTCCGCAACCTGGCCAACGGCCACCGCCTGAACGACAACACCTCGTACGGCGTGCGCGGCAAGCTGCGGTCCGAGCTCACCGACAAGCTGGTGCTGTCGCTGAATGGCTCGTACGCCAAGTCCAAGTCGGACGGCACGGCGGCGACGCTGCGCTCGATCGACCTCAACTACATTCCGGCCGGAGCCACCACCGCGGTGATCCCGCGCTACAACGGCGTTTCGATCCTGCCCGCCCTGGCCGGCATCAAGCCGGGCGCGGATAACCGCAAGACCCGGGTCGACAACGACGGCTTCACCGAGAACAAGCAGGCCAGCTTCAGCGGCAAGCTGACCTATGACCTCGGCTTCGCCAGCCTGATCTCGGTCACCTCGTACCAGGACTGGAAGTACAACTTCTCGGCCGATGTCGACGGCACCGACCTGGCGGTCAACGGGACCGCGCCCAACGTGACCAGCCCGATCGCGCCGGGCGTCGGCGTCAGCAACTCGGGCCCGTACCACTCGACGTCGTTCACCCAGGAAGTGCGCCTGACGTCGAAGGGCGAAGGCCCGCTGTCGTACGTGCTGGGCGCGTTCTACGCGGACGCCAAGACCACCCGCGACTTCCAGCGTGGCCCGGCCCTGATCCTGGCCAAGTGGACCGGCTGGCAGAGCACCCGCAGCGTCGCGGCCTTCGCGGGCGTGGACTATAAGTTCCCGACCAACACGACCATCAGCGGCGCGGTGCGCGTCAACAACGAGCGGATCGAGGACAGCTTCGTCAATCTGCTGTCGACCGCCACGGTCTACGTCTCGCCGACCAATATCGGCACCTGCGGCGCGGGCAGCCAGCTGTGCGCCGGCAGCAACGAGGACACGGCCACCACCTGGAAGCTGTCGGTGAACCAGGAACTGGCGCCGCGCATCTCGGTCTACGCCAGCGCGGCCACCGGCTATAAGGGCTACGCCTACGACATCTCGTCCGGCTACACGCCGCTGCGCACCCAGAACCCCGTGCAGCCCGAGAAGTCGAAGTCCTATGAAACCGGCCTGAAGAGCCGCTTCCTCGACAACCGGCTCCAGCTGAACGTCGCGGCCTTCTACACCGACTACGACAACTTCCAGGCCCAGTCGTCGCAGTACATCAACGGCGCGCTGCAGCAGAAGCTGAACAACGTCGGCAAGCTGCGCACCAAGGGCGTCGAGGTCGAGGCCCAGGCGATGCCGGTCGAATGGCTGCGCCTCGACGCCTCGGCCGCCTATACCGACGCCAAGGTCGTCTCGTTCCCGAACGCGGCCTGCTATCCCGGCCAGGCGCAAACGGGCGTGGGCTGCGCGCCCTCGACCAACCCGGTCGGCCTCGGCAACGTCCAGGACCGCTCGAACACCCAGCTGCCCAACAGCCCGAAGATGAAGATCAATCTGGGCGGCACGGTCACGCGCGACCTCACCAGCGACCTGAAGGGCGTCTTCACCGTCAACTACCAGTACCAGAGCAAGGTCAATTTCGACCTCTTGGGCAACCCGCTGGCCGAGCAAAAGGCCTATGGTCTGGTCAACGCCTCGGCCTCGATCGAGCGCGGCGACGTCAAGGCCACGGTGTTCGTCAACAACCTGTTCAACGAGCACTTCGTGACCGGCATCGGCGACGGTTTCGGCTCGTACGGCGTCCACTACGTGACCCAGGTGCTGTCGCGCGACAGCGACCGCTACTTCGGCTTCAAGGTCGACACCAAGTTCTAGGCAGTCCTCCCCGGACGAACCCTCGACGGGGAGCGGGCTTCGGCCTGCTCCCCATTTTTTATTCAAGACCAGGACACCCGCATGCGAAACGCGCTTCCCCGTATGGCCGGCTTCGTGGCCGGCGTTTCAGCCTGCCTGGCCGCGCTGGGCGCTCAGGCCGCGCCCGGCGACTGGGTCAATGGCGTGCTGGCGATTCCCGCGCCGAAGGAGCCGCCCGCCTTCGCCCTGCCGGTGGCGACGCCGCTGGCCAACCCGGCCCGCGAGGCCTGGGCCCAGCAGGATCCCAAGCAGCGGCTCGTCTACAACGTCTCGAAGCCGACCCTGACGCTGATGCCGGGCGGCCCGGCGGCCGACCAGGACGCTCCAGCGGTGATCCTGGTCCCCGGCGGCGGCTTCCAGTTCCTGGCGATGGACAACGAGGGCTACGACGTCGCCAAACGGCTGGCGCCGCTGGGCGTGCGGGTCTTCATCCTGAAGTACCGGACGATCCCCCTCCCCGACAGCTTCGACGGCTTCAAGGGCGCGCTGGCCGGAACGTTCCAGCGCGGCGAAGGCGCCGCAGATCGCGACCGCCAGGCGCCCTACGCCGTCGCCGACGCCCAGGCCGCCGTCCGCGCGGTCCGCGACCACGCGCGCGAATGGCATGTCGACGCCAAGCGCGTGGGTGTCCTCGGCTTCTCGGCCGGCGCCATGACGGTGCTGGGCGTGCTGCAGGCCAACGCCTCCGACGCGCGACCAGATTTCGCGGGGATGATCTACGGCCCCACCCAGTCGAGCGTGGTCCCGCCCAACGCGCCGCCGCTGTTCGCGGCCCTGGCGGCCGACGACCGGTTCTTCCGATCGCAGGACTTCAGCCTGATCCAGAACTGGCGCGCCTCGGGCGCCTCGGTCGAACTGCACCTCTACAGCGCCGGCGGCCATGGCTTCGCCTCGCAGCCCCACGGCACGACCAGCGACGCCTGGTTCGACCAGTACGCCCTGTGGCTGAAGGCGATGAAGCTAACGCCGTAGAAGACCCCCTCACGTGTCATCCCGGAAGCCTCGTAGAGGCTATCCGGGATGACACGAGCGTTATTAGACTCTCCAGGTCGCGAGACGCCGCGAGACGCCGAGCACGGTCTCCACGCGCATCGCGACGGCCTCGCCGTTCAGGGTCACCGCGCGCGTCTCGGCGGCCGGCAGGACGAGCTTGAGGGCCTCGGCCGGAGCCGGGGCGTTCCCCCGCCAGGCGGCGGTGATCGCCAAGGATTTTTCGCTCGCCTCAACAGTCACGCGCCAGCCCTGCAGCGCGGCCGGATCACCCGGCGCGGCGTCCGCCTCGTCGAAGCCGCTCCAGGCCATGGCGCCCGCGACGGGCGGGTACAGCAGCACCGCCGGCTCCGGCGGGGCGGCGGCGAAGCCGGCGGGGGCGAGGTCGACGAACACGCCCGAACCTTCCTTCGCCAGCATTGGCGGCAAGCCGTCCAGCGGCGCGGCCAGGTCGTGCTCCGCGCCGCCCGCATAGACCTTGTCGTCGCGCAGGTCGCGCCAGGTCGCTCCGGCGGGCAGGTAGGCGCGCACGGTCTCGACGCCCTGGTCCAGCGCCGGCGCGACCAGCAGGTCCGGTCCCAGCAGATAGGCGTCACCATCCTGCCAAGCCCGAGGGTCTTCGGGGAAGTCGAGCCACAACGGCCGGGTCACCGGCTCATAGTCGGCGTGATGGCGCCACAGAAGATCGTGCAGCAGCGGCCGCAGAGCGCGGCGCAGCTTCATCATGCCGACGATCGCCGGCGTGACCTCCGGATACATCCAGGGCTCGTTGACCGTGCCGTCGGTGTTCCAGCTGTGGATCGAGAAGCGCGGCATCACGATGCCCGCCTGCACCCAACGCAGCAGCAGCTCGGGCTCGGGCGCCGGACCCGCGAAGCCGCCGATGTCGTGGCCGGTGTTGGAGACGCCCGACAGCGCCATGCCCAGCCCCATCTTCTGATTGAAGCGCAGGGTCTTCCAGGCGGTGTAGTTGTCGCCCGACCAGGTCTGGGCGTAGCGCTGCATGCCGGCCATCCCGCTCCGCGTCACCACATAGGGCCGCTCGTCCGGGCGATGGGCGATCTGGGCCGCGCGGCTGGCGCGCATCATCAAGAGGGTCTGCACGGGACGTTCGGCGGCCGCGGCGCGCGGCGTTCCGAAGCCGGCGATGCGAGCGCGGCTGTCCCAGATCTCGTACTCGTTGTTGTCGTTCCAGGTGGAGCGGATGCCGTAGGCCAGCAGCTGCTCGGTCACCTGCCCGCGCCACCAGGCGGCAGCGTCGGGGTTGGTGAAATCGACATAGCTGCCGACCTCGTCCCAGAACTGGCAGACGATCGGATCGCCGTCGGCGTCGCTGACGAACCAGCCCTTGTCGGCCAGTTCGGCGTAGCGTGGATGGGTGACCAGCAGGGCCGGCTTGATGTTCGGAACCAGCTCGACCCCGGCCTCGGCGTAGCCGCGCACGAAGCCCGCCACGTCGGGGAACTTCTCCCGGTTCCAGTGGAACACGTAGCGGCGGTCCCCGATCGAGGTGTAGCCCGAGGACAGGTGGAAGGACTCGCACGGGATGTCGTGACGGCTGACGCCGGCGATGAACTCGCCCATGCGCGCCTGGGCGTTCGGGGCGTCGGTATAGGTCATGGTCGAGCCGGAATAGCCCACGGCCCAGCGCGGCATCAGAGCGGGCCGCCCCGTCAGCCAGGTGTAGCGGCGGGTGACCTCGCGGGCGTCCGGACCAGCGATCATGTAGTAGTCGAGGTCGCCGCTCGCCGCCCGCATGTAGCGGTAGTGCGGGTGGTAGTTGTCGTGCTCGTGGCCGAAGTCGAACACCGGATCGGCCGTGGTGTCGTAGAAGACCCCATGCGCCGCGCCCTCGGCGTCGACGACCAAGACGTACGGGATCGACTTGTACAGCGGATCGTCGGCCGAGGCGTCGTAGCCCATCGGATCCAGGTTGGTCAGGCGGAACCGGCGGCCCGCCCGGTCCATCGCCCCCGCCCGCTCGCCCAGGCCGTAGTAGCGCTCGCCCGGCCGCCGCTTGACGTAGTGATAGACGCCCTCGTCCCACCAGCCGAAATTATAGGCCTGGGTCGGACGATCCTCGGCGATGAGGCGCCAACCCTCCGGCGTCGCTTGCGACCAGCGGCACAAGAAGCCCGCCAGCGTGATCTCCAGCCGCAGGCGCGCGGTAGCGAGCACCAGCACCTCGCCGCCCGCCTCCAGCGTGAACGCCGGCGCGGCGAAGCCCGAGACGTCCAGGCGGTCGCGGCCGGGCTCGGCGATATCGGTCTGGCCGGGCGCCACGGCCCAGCTGGGCGGCGAGGTCAGCGCGCCGTCGGCCAGCAGCAGGACCCGGACGACGTCCTCTTCCAGCACGAAGAGGTGCGCCACGGCGCCGGTGTCAGCGCGCAGGGTGACACGCGGACCGTCGCGCTCGGCCAGGGCGAAAAGCGGCGGTTGGGCCAGGCTTGCCTTGCGCATGATCACGCCTCCTTCACGACGAGATGGCGGCGCATGGCGAACAGCCAGATGGCGCCGATGAGGTCAAAGACGCCCAGGCAGGCGAACAACGGGGCGAAGCCGATCTTGTCGGCCAGCTGGCCGATCGCCAGCGAGAACAGCAGGCCGCCGGTCCAGCCGGCCATGCCCACGAGGCCATTGGCCTTGGCGATGTCGCCCTTGGGAAAGACGTCCGCCGACAGGGTGTTGATCAGCACCGAGATCACCTGGTGAGCGAAGCCGCCGATGGCCAGCAGGGCGATCGCCGCCACCGGGTGGCCGACGATCCCAACGAAGCCCGGCGCGATCATCAGCACCGCGCCCAGCGCCACGCCGGCGATGCGCGAGCCTTCCAGGGTCATGCCCCGCCACTTCTGCAGGAACGGCGCGAGGTAGCCGCCCAGGATCCCGCCCGCGTCGGCGGCCAGGAAGGGCATCCAGGCGAACAGGGCGATGTGGGTCAGGTCCATGCCCCGCTCCTTGGCGAGGTACAGCGGGATCCAGAACGAAAAGGTCTGCCAGGCCGGCTCGGCCAGGAAGCGCGGCACGGCGATGGCCCAGAACCTGGGCGTGGCGGCGATGGCCTTCAGGGTGGTGGCGCTGGCCGAAACCGGACGCTGGCCCGCCTCGATCTCGGCGCGCTCAACGGGTGAGACGTAGGCCGCCTGAGCCGGTGAGCGGTAATAGCGGTACCAGACGCCGGCGAAGACCACGCCGATCAGACCCGTGACGAAGAACGCCGCCTGCCAGCCCCAGGTCTTGGCGACCAGGGCGACCAGGACCGGCGCGATCACCGCGCCCAGCGAGGTGCCGGCGTTGAACCAGCCGACGGCGACCGAGCGCTCGCGATCGGGAAACCACTCGCCGATCGATTTCATGCCGGCCGGGATCGCGGCGGCCTCGGCCATGCCCAGCAGCCCCCGGAACGCCGCCAGGGAGAGCCAGCCCTTGGCCGCGCCGTGCAGCATATTGGCCAGGCTCCAGGCCAGGGCGAACAGCGCGAAGCCCGCGGTCAGGCCGATCTTGTCGATCAAGAGGCCCGCGATCGGCTGCATGACGGTGTAGGCCAGCTGGAAGGCGCCGACGATGTAGCTGTACTGCTCCGTCGTGATCGCCAGGTCTTGCTTGAGCTGCGGCGCCAGCACGCCCAGCGAATTGCGCGCGATGTAGTTGATGATCGTCCCGACGATCACCAGCAGAAGAATGCGCAGTCGCACTGAGCGCCAGGTCATGGTTCGTCCTACCCTTTTTGTTCTTATGGGCGCGCGAGGCCGGTGACGGTCCTGATCGCTTTTTGGCGGGTTCCATCCATGGCCAATCGAGATTGGCCTGTCAATTTCCAAAGAGTGGTAAGACCAATTTAGCGAGGCGTCGTGAAGCCCGCCGCCGCCAGGCGCGATCATTTTAGCGCTTCGCGGGCGTGGCCGCGCCCTTGCCTGTTGTGGTCCGCCGCGCGGAAAGACAAAGAAGCGAGGGGACCCAAAGCGGCGCTGTCATGATCGATTCGTTGACCAACCAGGCCTGGACGCTCATCGACAACGGACGAGCCGCCGAAGCGCTTCGCATGACCGCCGCCCCCGCGCTTTCGCCCCAGGCGACGTCGGGCCTGCTGATGGCCCACGCCGCCGCGCTGAAGGCCGTCGGCCGGCACGACGAGGCCCTGACCTTCAACCGCCGCGCCGTCACGCGCGCGCCCGCAGACCGCTTCGCCTGGTACAATCTGGCGGCCACCCTGGGCGATCTCAGCCTTCACGCCGAAGCCGAGGAGGCTGCGCGCAAGACCATCGCCTTGGGATTGGACGTCCCCGAGGTGCGGCTGGTGCTGGGCAAGGCGCTTCAAGGCCTGCGCCGCTACGACGAGGCCGAGGGGGCCTTCGAGACCGCGCTGGCCGCGCGCCCAACCGACGCCACCGTCCATCTGGAGCTGGCTCAACTGCGCTGGATGCGCACCGGCCGCACGGACGCCGCCCTCGCGCTTCTGGACGCCGCCATCGCCCGACATCCGACCGTTTCGAACCTGCGCCTGATCCGCAGCACGGTGTTGACCTTCGCGGGGGACCACGCCGGAGCCGACGCCACGCTGGAAGACGCTCTGGCCCGCGCGCCCGACGACCTGCTGGTCCGGATCGCGGCGGCGCGCTCGGCCGGCGCCCAGGGGGACCGCGAACGCATGCTGGGCCACGCCAGAGAGGCCCAACGCCGAGCTCATGGCGCCGGCGAAACGCGCGCCGTCCTCTGCGAAGCGCTACTGGCCAATGGCGAGGCCGACGCCGCCGCGCGGGTGGCCGAGGACATGGTCGCGGCCGCGCCGGACGATCAATACGCGCTGGTGCTGCGCAACACGGCCTGGCGGATCATGGACGACCCGCGCGGCGCGCTCTTTCGCGACTACGCGGCCCTGGTTCGAACGGATCGGCTGGAGACGCCCGAGGGCTGGCCGAACCTGGACGCCTTCCTCGACGCCTTGCGCGAGCGGCTCATGGAAATGCACGACCTGACGACCCATCCCCTGCACCAGTCGCTGCGGGGCGGCACCCAGGTCCCGTCGCTGGACCGCTCGCAAGATCCGCTGGTGCGGGCGTTCTTCGAGTCGGCGCGCAAGTCGGTGGCGCGCTATGTCGAGGCGCTGGGCCCGGGCGATGATCCCATCCGCCGCCGCCGAAGCCAGGACTTCGCCGTCGCCGGCGGCTGGTCGGTTCGCTTGAAGTCGGAAGGCTTCCACGCCGACCACGTCCATCCGCGCGGATGGATCTCCTCGGCCTTCTATCTCGACCTGCCGGGCCGGTTCGACGACGAGGCCACCCGCGCCGGATGGCTGCAGTTCGGACATCCCGGCTGTCTCACGGAGCCCGTCCTCGAGGCCGAGCATTTCATCAAGCCCGAGCGCGGAACCCTGGCCTTGTTTCCATCGTGCCTGTGGCACGGAACGCGGCCGTTCTCCGACACCGGCCACCGACTGACGGTCGCGTTCGACGTGATCCCGCGCTGAAGCGCGACCTCCCTCGCCGATTTCCGCGCTTAAACAAGAAAGCCCGCCCCGGGTTACCGAGGCGGGCTTCCTGGCCAAGCAGACTTCCCCGCCGCAGAAGCGGCGGAGAAGCGCTCAAGCCTGGACTTAGTAGCGCAGGCGGGCGTTCAGGAAGAACGTCCGGCCCAGCACGTCGTACGTCGCGGGATAACCGCTGTTCGACGGCGAGGCGTTGCCGCCCAGGATCGGATAGGCTTCCTGGGTCAGGTTGCGGACACCGGCCGTGAAGGCCAGGCTGTCGGTGACGTTCCAGTCGCCCGACAGGTCGATGTAGTTCTTCGCGCCGATACGCTCGACCGTGTAGACGCTGGCGGGGTTGTCATCCAGCACGTCGTCCAGGTGGTTCCAGACCATGTTCACGCCGAACTGGTTCATGGTCCAGTTCAACGTGGTGCGCAGCTTGTGACGCGGAGTCGGGTTGCCGCAGCGCGTACCGAACTTGTCGGCGCACTTGATCGGCGTCGAGATCTCGTCCGGCGTGTTCGTCCACTCCCACGTGTTGGTGTAGAGCGAACGGAACGCCAGCGAACCCCAATCCGGCAGACCCAGCTTTTCCAGGGTCGTGCGGTAGGTGACGCTCACGTCGAGGCCCGAGGTCTTGATCGAGGCCACGTTCTGCGCGGTCAGCGAGATGTAGTCGATCGAGCCGTTGGCCAGGCGCCGGATCGCCTGGCAGTACGGCGAGTTCGGGTTACCGTTGACCAGCGAGCCGTAGCAGACATTCATCACGTTCGAGGCGCTGCCGCCGAAGCTGGCGATCGCGTCGGTGATCTTGATGTCGAAGTAGTCGGCGGTCATCGAGAAGCCCGACAGCCACGACGGCTGATAGGTGAAGCCGACGGTGAAGGTCTTGGCTTCTTCAGGGCGCAGGTTCGGGTTGCCGCCCGACAGGGTCTGGGTCTGCTGGTTGGCGTTGATCAGGCCCACGACGCTCGACGAAACGCCCGAGTTGATACAGGCCTGACGGACCGCGGCGTTCGGGGCGCCACGGGCCGAGCAGGGGTCGGTCGCGCTCGGGAAGCCGTTGCTTTGCGGCGCGTACAGGTCGCCGATCGCGGGAGCGCGGATCGCCTTGTTGTACGAGGCGCGCAGCATCAGGTCGTCATAGACTTTCCACGAGCCGGCGACCTTGTAGGTCTTAACCGGATGGGGCTGACCCGTGTAGTCCGAGGTACGGCCGGCCAGTTCCAGATCCAGCGACTTGACCAGCGGCAGGTCCTTCAGGATCGGAACCAGAAGTTCGGCGTAGCCTTCATAGACGTCGAAGCGGCCCTTGACCGGCGGGCTGGCGTTGAAGCCGGTCACGTTGCCGGCCGCCAGATCCTGGCTGGGGCTGTAGTCGAACTCTTCGGCGCGGTACTCGCCGCCGAAGGCGAAGCCGATCGGACCCGCGGGCAGCGAGAACCAGTTCTGGCTGTCACCGTTGATGTTGAAGCCGCCGTACTGCTGCTCGTAGTCCTGAGCGGCGGTGATGCGGGTCTTGATGAACTCGGCGGCGGCCTTCGAGATGTTGCCGGTGCCGAACATGTTGATCGGAACGCAGCCGTTCGAGGGGTCGGCGCAGCCGGTGCCGGTGGCGTTCAGCAGCAGGGCCTGCTGGATGCGGGCCAGGCTGGTGTCGCCCAGCAGCGTGTTGGTGCCGTGGGTGTTGCCGTACTGGTAGTACACGTCGAAGCCGCCGTTGATGGCGTCGATGTCACCCTTCAGGCCCAGCTGCATCTGGTAGCCGTAGAAGTTGAACTTCGAGATGCGCGGGCCGACTTCCGTCAGGCGGCGGTTGAAGACGCCGGTGACGGTGTCGTACAGGCCATCGCCGTCGCTATCGACGTCGGTGAACGTACCGGCCGTCCACGAGCTCGAAGCCGGGATGGTGTAGGCCGTCGACGAACCCAGGCTGTTGAGCGAGGTCTTGGCGGCGGCCGTCAGGAACGGGTTGTTGTCCAGCGTGAACCGGAAGGTGCGGCTGCCGACGGGCGTCGGGGCCAGCTGGGTCACCACCTGGCTGTTGACGAAGTTGCCCTTGGCGTAAGCGCGCAGGCCCGGCTTGATTTCGTAGTTGGCCAGCGACGTGACCGAGAAGCGCTCTTGCGGCGTCTGGACGTAGTTGACCGGGGCGAAGTTGTAGGTGTCGGTGGCGCTGCTGTAGAGGCGCACGTTGCCGTCGGTCAGGAACAGGGCCGAGTTGGCGGCGCTGTTGGTGACGCCCGGCAGGGTGACGAACTTGCCCGAAACGAAGGGATCGACGCGGCCCGGCTCGTTGGAGCCCGAACCCGAGGGGACGAAACCGGTCTTGGCGGCGTTGTCGCCCCAGGCCGTGCTCAGCATGCCGCCACGCTCGCCTTGGGTCAGCGCTTCGCGCTTGTTGTAACCCAGGCTCAGGACGACGTTGCCCCTACGATCGGCGAAGTTGGCGCCCATCGTCAGGTCGGCCGAATAGATCGGCGCTTCGCCATTGTCGGTCTTCGAATAGCCGGTCGAGAATTCCAGGCCCTCGAAGTCGTTCTTCAGCGTGAAGTTGACGACGCCCGAGATCGCGTCCGAACCGTAAACGGCCGAGCCGCCGCCCGACACGACGTCGATGCGCTTGATCAGCGCCGGCGGGATCAGGTTCAGGTCGACGGTGCCGCTCTGCGTGGTCGGCGTCTGGCGCTTGCCATCGACCAGCACGAGGGTGCGGTTCGAACCCAGGCCGCGCAGGTTGACCGTGGCCGTACCGTTGCTGCCGTTGTTGACGGTCGAGGTGATGCCCGGAACGGCCTGCGGCAGGGTGTTCAGCAGGTTTTCGGTGTTCACCACCCCCGACTGCTTCAGTTCAGCCGCGCCGACCTGGGCGATCGGGCTCGACGAGGTCAGGTCAGGACGCGCGATACGCGAACCGGTGACGACGATCTCTTCGACCTGCGCGGGTTCCTCCGACGGCGCTTGCTGAGCCCAAGCGCTGACGGCAGGCAGCATGACGCCGCAAAGGATGGAAGACGCCAACAGGCGCTTTCGACGGCTAACAATACCCAAAATCCACCTCCAAAAACTTTGCGCCGCCATCACGGATCCATGGCGAGCGCTCCCCCCCTGTTCCTCAGGAACTGGGCATTGGGCGCATGGAGGCGGTGTCAGCCGCGCCCGGTCAACCGCGCCTCATGGCGATTGAGCAAGAAATTTACGCCAGTGTCTCAAATGCGACACATTATCGCGCGGCCCAGGCAAGGACGGCCATAAAAGACCATCAATTCCAGCAAGATGGCGAGAACCATCCCGTTACCTTCACGAAACATTACACGGCGTTCATATCGGAATTTATTGATATTCGCCAAATTCATTACAGTAACGTCATCTTTCAGATATCGTTATTCGGTCAGTTAAAATTAAAAATTGGCAACGTGGAGCGACGCGATCTCCACAGATAACATGGGTACATGGCTCGCGATAACGGTACCATCTGACAGATGAACACATCGCCGCTCAAAGATTAGGCGAAAGTTGTTCGAGATGCCGAAATTTCGAGCGCAAGAAAGCCGCGACGGTTGCGCTGCGGCAAGAAGCATCGCTTGAATATAACTTCGGCAGATTCATGCCGCCCGCCTGTCGCTTATCCCGAGTTCGAATGGCCCTGCACCCGCCCCTCAGAATCAATTCCGACCTTCCCGCCGACGCTTTCGCGGCGCGGTTCGCACAGGATGGCTATGTGCAGATTCCGGTGTTCCTGGCCCCGGAGGACGCCGAGAGCGTGGCGGGGCTTCTGGAGCCGCTGACCTGGAACATCGTGGCGCCGGACGAGACGGCCGAGACCCTGGTGATCAGCCCCGACGTCATCAAGAAGTTCGGCGAAGCCCAGGTCCGGCAGTTCCTGCAAAGCGCCATCCGCCGCGCGGCGCGGACCTTCTCCTTCGTGCACATGTCCTATGCGTTGCAGGATGAGTATCCGCGCGCGCCGCAGGCGGCGATCCACCGCGCCACCGAGTTCCTGGAAAGCCGCGCCTTTCTCGACTTCGGCGGGCGCGTGATCGGAGCCCCCGAGGTGGCGGGCGTTCGGGTCCAGGCGTCCTACTATCGCCCCGGCGACTTCCTGACGGTGCACGACGATAGCCACCGAAAGGACCATCGCCTGGCCGCCTTCACCCTGGGCTTCACGCGCCGGTGGCGGCCCGACTGGGGCGGCCAGCTGCTGTTCCACGACGCCGAGGGGAACGTCACCCGCGGCCTTGCCCCGGGGTTCAATGTGCTGACCTTGTTCAAGGTGCCGACTCCGCACTCGGTGGCTCAGGTCGCCAGCTACGCCGAAGCCAAGCGCCTGTCCTTGACCGGCTGGCTTCTGGGCGGCCAGGACGCCGCCTGATGGGAAACACGACCATGATCCGCCCCTCCCTCCTCGCGATCGTCTTGGCCTTGACGGCTGGCGCCGCCCTCGCCCAGGCCAGCCCCGAACCCGACGTGATCAAGGCCCTCAAGGCCTGCAGCGCGATCAAGGCCGATGGCGAGCGGCTGGCCTGCTACGACAAGGCCGCCCAATCCGTCGCCAAGGCTCAGGAGACCGGCGAGGTCATCATCATCGACAAGCAATCGGCCCGGGCCGCCCGGCGCCAGGCGTTCGGGCTTGAGCTTCCCACCCTGTCGATCCTGGACCGCGGCGCCGACAAGGCCGAGACCGAAACCCTGCAGGCCGTCATCAAGCTCGCCCGCACCGACGCCGAAGGCCGGCTGGTCATGACCCTTGAGGACGGCGCGGTCTGGCGGCAGATCGACGACCAGACCCTGGGCAAGCCGCCCAAGCCCGGCGTCACCGTCGAGATCCGCAAGGCGGCGATGGGCAGCTACCGGATGAAGATCGGTTCGCAGCCGCCCATCCGGGTGCGCCGCAGCGAGGCCCCGCCGGCGCGCTGAGCCGGATCGGGGGCTCGCTCCCTAGGCGCCGCGTCGCGAAGGTTGTGCTTAACGTGGCCATTGTGCCACCTTGAAAGCGCAGCGCGAGCGTCGGGGGTCGTTCGGGATATGTCGGGATTAACCGCCTTCGTGCGCGAGACCTTCCAGTGTCAGGAGGATGTCGCCCGGTGCATCGCCAACGCAGCGACCGAGCGCGGCTATCCGTCCGGGGCGACGATCGTCCGGCAGGGCGACGAGTGCGACGAGACCTTCCTGTTGACCCTGGGACGAGCCAGGGCGTCCGCCGTTAGTCGCGACGGGGCGTCGGTCCTGCTGCATGACTTCGCGCCCGGCGATCTGTTCGGCGCCACCGTCCGCCCCGCTGCGCCGAGCGACGTCGAGGTGACCGCGCTGGGCCTGGCGCGCGCAGCGGTGTTCGTCGCCATGGATTTCCTACGCCTGATGGAGCGTCACAACTGCATCGGCATTGTCCTTTCGCGACTGCTGCTGGCTCGCCTGAAGAACGCCAACAAACGACTGATCGACCGCAACACCCTGAGCGCCGTCGGCCGAATACACGCCGAGCTTCTGCGGCGGGCAGAGCCCAACGGCTGGGCGATCAGCCCCCCGCCAGTCCTCGCGGCCCTCGCGCTCGACCTGCAGACCACGCGGGAAACGGTGTCGCGCACGGTCAGCGCGCTGGAGCGACGGGGCTTGGTGCGCAGGACGGCGGAGGCGCTGATCATCGTCGCGCCCCGACGCCTCGAGAGCCTGATCGACTAGGCGCCCGGCGCCAGAGCGTAGGGGCCGACAGTGTCGCCCGTCAGGTTCGTAATTCGCCGAGCCTTGTCGTTCGACACATCCAACGCCAGGGTCGCCGCGAAGCACGGCTCCAGATAGAACCCGCCGGGCGGCGTCACCCTGAGCAGGTCGGCGACCGTCTCGGGCGTCGAGCCGATGGCCAGCCGCCCCGCGCCAAACGGGTTGGCGACGGTTTCGACGGGGCCGTAGGCGGCCGCCATCCTCAGCCGGGCGCCGAACGCGTCGCGCAACCTGATCGCCACGGCCTCTGCCGCCAACGGCGTCGCATAGGTCAGCAGAAGGTTGTGGCCCGACCAACTGGGCGCGGATAGGGGCTCGGGCTCCGCGGCGATCAGGCGCGCGAGCGCGGCCAGCGCGGCTTCACTTTCACCGTCTGGCGTCAAATCCAGGACACAGCCCAAGGCTGCGGCCGAGGTCAGGCGGGAGGGCGGCATGGGGCCGGTCGGCGCGGCCCCGACCGGGGCGGTGGGACGGAGCATGCATTGACAACGATCCGTGTCGCGCCAGCGCGCGGTCGCGAAGGCGTCGGCCGCGTCGCGCGTCGAGACGGCCAGCTGGATCGCGTCGCCCGCCAGGCCCGCCGCCCTGAGCACCGCCATGCCCATGGCGGTCTCGTCGCCCAGGGCCAGAGCGCCGGAGCTGACCTGGTCGAGGCCTGGACCGGTGACGCAGACGCTTTGGGCGGTCGCGAGCAAGCGATCATAGCGCGCCTCCCAGGCTCCACCCCAGGGGCTGACGGACCGCGCGCGGAACGCCTTCTGATCGAGGGGCAGGATGACGTGCAGCTCCGCGCCCGCGGCGACCAGCGCTTCGGCGACCAGGAGATCGGCCCCCGCCGCCAGGGCGCCGTAGCCGAACGCGACCCGCTCACGCTCGAGAAAGCCCGCAATGACGTCCAGGAGGGCGTCCTCGTCGGCGGACAAGGTCATCTGACCCGTGAAATGGAGGGCGCGGGGCGGGGCGAGGATCGACAGCCAATCGTCGGGCTGGCCAAGACTGGAGAGGATCAGCCGGAACTGACGCAGGGTGACGGCGTGATCCTCCCACGCCCTGGGGCCCCGCGCGACCGCCTGTTGCAGCGCGGCCTTGGCCTCGTCCATGCGCCGCAGCAGCAGCAACGCCTCGGCGCGCGTCGCGGCTTCGTAGAATGGGGTGTCGTCGCCGGGCGCGGCCAGGGCGGCCAGGGCGTGCCGCCTCCCGCCCTCCTCGTCCCCGGCCAGCAGAGACAGGCTGGCGGCGTTGATCAGGGCGTAGGCGCCCTCCCCCCGCGCCGCGGCTTCCCGATAGGCGCCGGCGGCTTGGCCGAAGAGGTCGCGGCGCGCGTCGCCACGGGCGGCGCGCGCGCGCTCCTTGAGAAGACGCCCTTTCAGGATCAGCGCCGCCGGGTCCTCGGACGCGGTCAATCCGGCCTGGGCGAACAGGGCCCAGGCCTGGTCGACGGCGCCGGCCCGGATCAGGACTCCGATATCGACAAACGGGGGTGAAGCGGGCACGGCGGTCTCGTCATGGGAAAGCGGACATGGCGACGGTTGGACGCGTCAGCCTCCTTCCGGAGGGATGGGGTTGGTGTCGCTGTCGTTCTTGACGTCGGGGTCGACGATCGTCTGTGTCCTCCCGGTCGGCTGGATGAATTCGATGTGGAAGTTGAAACCGTCCGAGCCAGGATTATCCGAGTTCGTAGAGTTCTTTAGCCCTCTCTTCCGCACACCGAAGTAAAGCACCCTGCAGCCATCTTCCCGGACAACGCCACCGACGTCTCCGAGGGGATCGTCCTCGTCCTTGTAGACGTGGACGAGGCCTACGTTCCGGTCACTTGGATCAGCCTTCGTCGTACATCCATACTCATCGACCGTGAATTGCCAGTTGTTAAAGGAGGACCCAAGCTCCACGACAACCCAACATTGTTGGGTCACGGCAATGTCGAGCGGTGAACCCAGAGCCATACTCTTGGCGGACGGCCCATTCAAAGCGACATCCGCCGCATATTTTTTTATCGTACTACCATCCACGATCGGGGGTGGAGGGTTCTTGGGCCTGTCCAGAAAGTAGTTCTTCGCTCCTCCCGATTTGTCCTCCTGGATGATGACGTGGATGATCTCCTTCGGCTTGAATCCCTTGTTTGTTTTCTTCGGAATGACTCCGAATTTGTTGCCCCCTGGAGCAACAGCGGCCTGAGCATCGGTCATTTCTGTGTTCCTTTGGCTTGAGCTAGGTACGCGATACTCCTGTCGACTTGGTCGAGCAGACGCTTGGCGCGGGTATACTCTGGGTCCTCGCGCAGCAGGCGGTCGGACTCCTGGCGGGCCTCGGCCAGCCGGGCCAAGGCCCCAGCGCGGTCGTCAGCGGCATAGGCAAGGCTTGCGTACGCCAGCTGCAACGCCACCCAATCCGCCCGGATATTGCGGTCTCCGGGACGTTCGGCGAGTTGGGCGGAGATGATCTTCGCTGACTCGTCGCGCTCGACGCGGGCGCGCTTGAGGTCACCCGCGCGCTGATAGGCGTCGGCCATCCAGGCGTGGCGATTGACCATGTCGGAGGCCACGGCGCGCCGGCCGTCGTCCATGCGGCTAGCGACCTCGCGCATGGCGTCCAGCGAGCGATCGCAGCGCTCCAGCGCGGCCCGGGTGTCGCGCATCTTCAGCGCCACCGCGCAGAGGTTGCCCTGCGCATAGGCCACCTCCTTGCGGTACTCGAGGCTGCCGGGCTTCAGCCAGACCAGACTGTCGGCCAGTTGGGCGTAGCGTTCGTAGCCAGCCTTGGCCTTCGCCCAGTCCTGCCGGCGGTAGGCGATCTGGGCGACGCCGAACTCGTTCTGGGCGTGTTCGAAGATGCTCTGCGGATTGCCGGGGTCGGACATCTTGAGCCGACGCGTCGTGCGATAGGCCTCGTCGAACGCGCCGAGCGCGGCGACGAGGTCGCCGCGTCGCTCGAAATCCTGGCCCACGGCGGTCATCACCCTGGCCCGGCGCGCGGCCGAGGACGGCGACAGGCGATCCGACCGGCCCGCGTAGTAGCCAAAGGCGCGTTGGCTCACGGCGCTCTGCACCGCGAGCTTCTCGCTTCCCTCCAGCTTGCCGCGCAGTTCGGTCGACATGAATTCCACCATGGCTTCGGCTTCCTGCCGCTGGTCCTCCGCCTCGCTCCGCGCCAGCACGGCCGCGATGCGCTGCCGCTCCGCCTCGTCCCGCGCCCGGACGGCCTGGGTCCTCTGGCGTTGCGCCTCGTCGCGCGCGGACAGGGCCATCGCCCTCTGGCGCCGGGCCTCTCCCAAGGCGTCGAGGGCCAGCCCTTTCTGCCTTTGCGCTTCGTGGCTGGAACTGACGGCGAAGGCCGTGAGCAGCCCCATGGTTAGCGCGGCGATCACGGAGACCACCGTGACGGCCGTCACGGACCTCAAACGTCGTTGCGCGTCCCGCTGGACCAGTTCGTCCAGGCCCACGCCGGCCATTCCGGCCACGAGCTTCAAGAGCGCCAGACGATGCCCATCGCGCTTGGGCCTGAAATCGGCCGCCAGAGGCTCTACGCCGACGCAGAGCGGGGCGGGAAAGGCCGTATCAGGCTCCCCCGCGATCAAGGCGGCCAGGATGGGACGATCGGGGTGCAGGGCGCGGAACAGCTCCACCTCACGCGCCACCCATGGCGAGGCCGCGGCATTGGGAGAGCAGATCACCAACAGCACCTTGGAGACGCTGAGCGCCGCGCGGACCTCTCGACGCTCAGGTCATGGGCGGCCGGAAACTCCTCGCGATCGCGGAATATTGGCGTCAGCCGGCGCGGCGTCACGCCCCTTGCCGTTTCGCGGCCGACGAGCCGTCTGGGCAGGACGTATCGCTCCAACTGCCCATGGAGCCTGCGGCCCTGGACCGAGTCCCTGTGGCTGTAGCTGACAAACCCCCAATAGCGCGCGCCCGCCGGCCAATCCCCGTCCATGGCCCCCCCGCCAATAGCCGTGATCCACCGCGTAGACTGGCAGAAGCACGAGGGTTTCACAACGCAATCGTGCGCTTGGAGAACGTTCGCGCTTACCGCGTGACGGCCGTCACGCGGCGGCGTCTCGTCGCACGCCTAGCCTCACGTCAATCGCGGCCTTCCCGGCTTGCCGATCAGAACGGAGGACTAGCCATGAGCCTGAACAGCCTCGCCACTCGGCACGCGGTTCGGCCCGCCAACATCGCCGCCCGCGCGGACGGCCAGCCCGCGGAACAGAAGGACGCCTTCGAGCCCCTGACCCGCTACCTGCCCACCGAGACGATCACCGTCTTCGTCGCCGCCATCGCCGCCAGCGTTGATACGCCCGCGCTCACGCTGGCCGGCACGCCGCTACACGTTCCGTGGCTGCTGTACGGCCTCTTCGCCGTGCTCACGCCGGCGACCTACCTGGCCCTGGCCTACGCCAAGCAGCGGGAGGCCGAGCGGCAGGCGGGCGCGTCCAAGGCTCCGTTCGCGCCCCATCTGTGGCCGCCGATCGCCGCCACGATCGCCTTCCTGATCTGGGCGCTCTCGATCAGGGGCGTCTTGCCCGACGGCGCCCTGAAGACGTGGGGCGGCCTGATCGCCGTGGCCGCCATCCTCGTCTCCAGCCTGCTGTCGCTGGCCGACCGCGTCCTGATCCCGAAGACAGCCGGCTAACCGGCCCGACCGTAACCCCCTCCCCCCCTCACCTCGGAGAATCGTGATGCTGCTCTCTCTCGGACACGGCGACCGCATCGTGCTGGTCGACGCCGCCTCGCCTGCTGACATCCAACTCGCCAGGGCCGCTCGGGCCGAGCCCGATCGCAAGGCCATCACCGGAGCGGAAGCCGCCCTGGCGCCCCGCGCCCGGCGCGGGGCCACGGCCACCGGCGACGGCGATCGCTTCGGCTATCTCTTTCCAGGCGCGGCGACCCAGCCGCCGGTGGCCGGCGCGAAGCTGGACGCCTTGGCCGACGCCATGGTCGACCCTGCCGGCGGATCGGCGCGTTCCAGGCTTCCGGCCGTGATGACCTACTACGGACAATTCATCGACCACGACATCACCGCCAACACCGACCGGGAGAACGGCAAGACCTTCACCATCGTCGGCGAGACGATCACGCCGCTGGCGCGCGACCTGGTCGTGTCGGGGATCACCAACCTGCGCCGGGCCAAGCTGGATCTCGATAGCCTCTATGGCGACGGTCCGCTGGACCATCCCCTGGAGGCGGTCATGCGTGACGGCGCCGCCATGCGGGTGGGCGGCGAAACGGACGTCACCGGCCAGTTTCCCGCCATGGAGCGTCCGCCTTTGCCCGCCGACACGGCGTGCGACCTCCCGCGCGTCGGACCGCTGGTCGCGGCGGGCTTGCTGGATCCCACCGCCGTGCCGCCCGAACTGCTGACGCCGGGCCAGCCCGCGGACCAGAGCCGCAAGGCCCTGATCGGGGATGGTCGAAACGACGAGAACCTGGTCGTGGCGCAACTGCACACCGCCATGCTGAGGTTCCACAACGCGGTCGTGGTCGCGCTGGCGCCGAGGAACCTGCCCGCCCGCGAGCTCTTCCTCGAAGCCCAGCGCTTCGTCCGCCACGTCCACCAATGGCTGGTGATCAACGACTACCTGCCTACGATCTGCGATCGCGAGACGCTCGACGCCGTGCTGGAGGCGCGAGCGCCGCTCTACCGGCGCTTCCACGAGGCGCGGCAAGGCCAGCTCCCCAGCGGCGCGCTGCCGATGCCGCTTGAGTTCTCGGTCGCGGGATTCCGGTTCGGCCACTCGATGATCCGCAACGGCTACGACTACAATCGTAACTTTGGCGCCGAGGCGAAGATCCTCCCCTTCGCCAGCCTCGACCAGTTGTTCCAGTTCACCGGCAAGTCGCCCAACCCCTTCCTCGGGGCGCCGACCCTGCCGAACAACTGGATCGTGGAGTGGAGCCGGCTCACCGCCGACATCGACGCCGTCCACGACGCGCGTCCGATCGATACCCGGCTAGCGCCGACTCTGCTGGCGCTGCCCAACGAGAACGGCGAGCCCGAGGACCTGATGAAGCATCTGGCCCGCCGCAACCTGCGCCGTGGCTGGCTTCTGAACCTTCCCAGCGCGCAGACCCTGATCGGCGAACTCGCCGCCGCGGGCCTGCCCGTCAGCCGCGTCCTGACCCAGGACGAGCTGTTGTCGGGCGCCACGGGTCCCGCCCTGACCGACGGCGGCTTCGTCGAGGCCACGCCCCTGTGGTTCTACGTCCTCAAGGAGGCCGAGATCATCCACGGCGGCGAACGGCTTGGACCGCTGGGTTCACGCATCGTCGCCGAAACCCTGGCCGGTCTCGTGATCGCCGACCCCGACAGCTACTGGAGCCGCGCGCCGAACGGAACGTGGCGGCCCGTCGACGATCTGCGTCCCGGCGGCCTGGAGATCACCCGGCTGACCGACCTGCTGCGCGCGGCCGGGGTGCTCTGACCCTGAACACCTTCATAGGAGACAGTCCCATGACGAGAACCGACTTTATCGCCAGGCGCGGCCTCGCGGCCGTCCTGCTGTCCACGAGCCTGCTGTCGGCCGGCTGCGCCACCGTGCAGTCCTTGCCGAAGGATGCCACCCGGGGGCTCGACCGCGACGCCGAAGGGCTCACCTACTTCCTGCCCAAGAAGCTCGCGAAACTGACCATCACGCGCGAGCCCGTCGATCCGGAGGAGCTGGCGGAGGCGCTCAAGGACGCCACCGTGGCCCTGAAGGCCGCGAAGGCGGACCAGGCCTCCAAGAAGTCCGCGGCGGAAGGCGAGCAGGCCTTGCTAGACCAGCTGGCTTCAGACGCCAGCGCGCGATCGAGCCAGACCGAAACGGCCGAACTCGCCAAGGCCGCGCGGGACCTGAGCGATATCCGCGTGACCAAGGCCAAGGCCGCCGTCGACGCCGCCGATAAGGCTTATCGGGCGGCGCTTCAGGGGGCGAGGTGCGCCTATGCCAGCAAGCTCGAACTGCTGCCCGCCCAGGCCGATGTCTCGCACCGCTACGTGGCCCAGCTTCGCCATAACTGGCTGCGCGACGACACGGTCAAGCTGGCCGTGACGCCCGCCGGCCTGCTGTCGTCCTCGAACGTCGTCGCGGCCGACCGGACCGGCGACATCCTCGTCGAGATCGCCGGCGCGGTGGCGGGGTGGGGTGGAGGTGGCGGCAGGTCCTCGCTATGGAGTTCAAGGACTCATATCCCGCAGGCCCTACAGCCCGACTGCGGGGAGCCCCGGACCATCGTCCAGATCTTCGATCCGGCGGACGCAAGCGCGAGGGCGAAAGTCGCCGCCGCGCTTAAGAAGGCCGACTACCCCTTCCGCGTTGGTCCAATTTCCGCAAAGGACAAGGCGGCGGTCGCCGCCGACCCGTCCCCGCCCGACGAGCCCAGCACCAGCCTGGACGCTCATAGCCCGGACAAGACGGTCGCTGAAGATATCTTCAAGGCCGACCGCGGGGCGATCTTCTACCGCTCCCCGCTTCCCGTGACGCTCACTCTCGAGCAGCGGGCGAACGGAGATGACTGGCAAGTCGTCGACGCGGTGCTGGCCCAACTGCCCCAGGCCGGTCCGATCAGCTACATCCCGGCGAACTCGTCCGCCTTCGTCAAAACGGTGGACGACGTGGTCTTCACCGACGGCGTCATCGCCAGCTGGTCGCCCGAGCGGCCTAGCGAGGTGCTTGAGGTCGTGCGCCTGCCGATCAAGATCGCCACCGCGATCATCTCGGTTCCGGCCCAGATCCTGTCGCTGCGCGTCGACTACAGCAGCAAGGGCAAGGCTCTCGCCGACCAGCAAGCCGCCGAGATCGCTTCCGCCAAGACTCTGTCCAAGCTTCAGAAATGCCTGAAGGACGCCGAAGCCGCCGGAGCAGACGGCCTGGCCTGCCTGCCACCGGCGCCCTGACGCCACACGCTGTTCCCTCATAGGAAAGGAGAAACCCCAATGACCCGGGAGTCCGCCACCAACGCCAAGCCCCTCGCGCTCGCCAAGCGCAAGGACAAGTCGCGGCACATCCATCACTTGCGGAACGGCTTCCGCTGCGACACCGATAGACGCGGCTACGCGACGCCCGACAACAAGAGCCCCGAAAAGCTCGTCGTCGACGCGTCCGAGGGCTTTATCCCGCTATGGGACAAGAACGTGATCCTCCGCTGGCGCTTCGCGGAAGGAACGCTTGATCACTTTCAGGACCCCGCCGCCGCCGAACGCGCCATAGAGACGCTGTTTGGCAAGGCCGTCCTGGCGTGGGGCGACGCCGTTCCCATCAAGTTCGCCAAGCGCACCGATGCTTGGGACTTCCAGATCGTCGTCCGGCAAGCCGACGATTGCGACGACAGCGGCTGCGTACTGGCCAGCGCGTTCTTCCCGGACGCCGGCCGCCATCGGCTCGATATCTATCCCAAGATGTTCGAGCAGAGCGATCAGGAGCAACTCGAGACCCTGGCGCACGAGCTCGGTCACGTGTTCGGCCTGCGCCACTTCTTCGCCCTGCTCTCGGAGAAAAGCTTCCCCGCCGAGATCTTCGGCGTCCACCGACGGTTCTCGATCATGAACTACGGCGAGGACAGCTTCCTGACCCAGGAGGACAAGTCGGACCTGGCCAAGCTTTACGCGGCCGCCTGGAGCCGCCAGCTGACGGACATCAACGGGACGCCCATCCACCTCGTCCGCCCGTTCCACGAAGGGGCGGCGCCGAGCGGCGCGCTGGCCGTCGCGGCTGTCAGGGCTTAGCGACCGCTATCGGGTTCGGATGATTCGACCCCAGCGAAAGGGCCGGCCAAGCCAGCCCCTGGCCTCGGAACCGCCGGCGGGTGGCGGTCCCAAAGCTCGCAGGCTTTCCGAGCCTTACGGCCGCGTCGATGCTTAATTGCGGGGAAGCAGAGATTGCGTGGCGGTGAGAGAGGGATTCGAACCCTCGATAGAGTTTCCCCTATACACGCGTTCCAGGCGTGCGCCTTCAACCACTCGGCCACCTCACCAGCGCATGCGAGTCGGGGGTGGTTGAGACCCCCGGCGCGGGAAGGCGCGCAATATACTCAGGGACCGCCGCAGGGCAAGCGAACAAAGCGCGCCTCTTCATCGCGGGGTGAAACCGGGCGCGCGAACGCCTATATCGGGGCTCGAGACATTCCCGCCTTCGAGAGGCCCGCCATGCTGTCGCTGAAGAAAACCCTCGAGATGCCCACCGTCGACACGGCCCTGCCCGGTCGCGCCGAGCCGATCCCCACGGCGGAGACTCACTTCGTCAACGGCCATGCCCTGAAGGGTCCTTATCCGGACGGCCTGGAGACGGCGATCTTCGCCATGGGCTGCTTCTGGGGCGTCGAGCGCATCTTCTGGAAGATCCCGGGCGTCTATGTGACCGCCGCCGGCTACGCGGGCGGGATCACGCCGAACCCGACCTATGAAGAGACCTGCACGGGCCGCACCGGGCACACCGAGGTCGTGCTGGTGGTGTTCGACCCCAAGGTCGTCACCTACGAGGCGCTGCTGAAGACCTTCTGGGAGAATCACGACCCGACCCAGGGCATGCGCCAGGGCGGCGACATCGGCACCCAGTACCGCTCGGGCATCTACGTGACGAATGACGCCCAGGCGGCCGCCGCCGTGGAGTCGAAGGAAGCCTACCAGCAGGCGCTGTCGGCCAAGGGTCTGGGCGACATCACCACCGAGATCGCGGCCGCCGGCCCGTTCTACTTCGCCGAAGACTACCACCAGCAGTACCTGGCCAAGAACCCGAACGGTTATTGCGGCATCGGCGGCACGGGCGTGGTCTGCCCGATCGGCTTGGGCGTCCCCGGGGGCGTCCCCGGGGGCGTCGAGGCCTGATGTCTCCTGACGCTTTCGACCGGGCGTGCCTGGCCCTGCCGGGCGCGACCCTGTCGATCCAGTGGGGCGACGACCACGTCTTCAAGGTCGGCGGCAAGATGTTCGCCGTCCGCGGCTCGGGCGTGACCCTGGGCGGCGGCGTCTCGTTCAAGGCCTCGGATGTGGCGTTCGAGGTCCTGACCGAGTCTGGCCGGGCCGCCCCCGCGCCTTACTTGGCGCGCGCCAAGTGGGTGCATTTCCCCGACCTCGCCGCGCTCGATGACGCCGAAGTCGCCGACTGGGTGAAGACCGCGCACGGCCTGATCGCCGCCAAGCTGACCCGCAAGGCGCGCGCCGAACTCGGGCTGGCCTAGACGCGCGCCAGCCCGCGCAGGGCCGTGGCCTCGATCGCTTCCAGCAACCGCTCATTGGTCAGGCCGGGGGTCTGCGGCGTCCATTTGACCAGCCAGATCAGCATGCCGACCAATAGCTGCACCACCAGCGGCGGCTCGCAGGGCGCGATCGTGCCGTCGGCCACGCCCTCCTCCAGGAACCGCTCCAGCGTCTTGCGAAGCTCGGCGGTGCGGGTTTCGATCGCCTCGCGCTGAGTTGCGTCGAGATAGGAATTGTCGCCGAAATAGAGCTGCGGTCCGTTGTCGACGCCGTCGTCCAGCACCGCGCGCAAGATGCGCCGAAGCTTGCACAGCCCCGTCCCGCCCGCGGCGTCCACGGCCAGCAGGATGGCCTCGAACCGGTCCAGCGACTGGTGATGGCCCGCGAAGGCCAGAGCCTGCTTGTTCGGGAAATAGTAGTAGAGCGCGGCGTCGCGCAGATCGAGCGCGGCGGCGATGTCGGTCATCGTGGCCGCCGCGAAGCCCTTGGCGTTGATGATCTCGATGGCGGCGCGCAGGATCGCCTCGCGCTTCTTCAAGGACTTCTGACTCTGCGCTAACGGTCGAATCTCGTCCGTCGGCGTCAGGGGTTCCCCCGCCCTCGACAATGGTCGCTCCTCCGCCCGGCGCGCGCGATTCTGCGTCGAGCGATCACCGGTCTGCCAAGCTCTCCCCGAACGCTCGCCCGATCAATCGGATAATTTCTAACTTGCACTAGAATATCGAGAGCATGTTAGATTTCTCCTTAGCTCGGCACGGGATGCAAGACCGTGCAGGCTTGGGGCGAAAAATGACGGACAACGTCCGCATCCAAGGTCCGGCTTTTCCGACCGCCACGCGCGGTACGGCCGGCCGGCCGAGGCAGCCCTTCCCCAACGTCAAGAAAACCGCCCTTCCCTCCAGGAACTTCGGCCAAGCTCGAGCCGAAGCGGGACGACGCGCGGATAAAAATAAAACACATCAGGGAGTTACCAATGAGAAACGTCCAGATGCTGGGGGTTTCGGCCCTGGCGCTCGCCATCGCCGCCCCCGCCTTCGCTCAACAAACCAGACCCGCTGACACCAACGCCATCGAAGAGATCGTCGTCACCGCCACCAAGCGGGAGCAGACCCTCCAGGACGTGCCGATCTCGGTCGCCGTCACCGGCCAGCAGACGATCGAGCGGGCCCAGGTCCGCGACCTGATCGACCTGCAATCGGTCGTTCCGTCGCTAAAGGTCTCGCAATTCAACGCCACCGGTCAGACGAACTTCATCATCCGGGGCTTCGGCAACGGCAACGGCAATGACGGCATCGAAAGCTCGGTCGGCGTCTTTATCGACGGCGTATACCGCAGCCGCTCGGCCGCCGCGCTGGATGACCTGCCCGAGGTCGAGCGTATCGAAGTGCTGCGCGGTCCGCAGTCGACCCTGTTCGGCAAGAACGTGTCGGCCGGCGCGATCAGCATCGTCACCAAGCGCCCGCAGTTCGAGGCCGGCGGCAAGATCGAAGCCACGATCGGCAACTACGACACCCGCCAGATCAAGGGCACCTTCACAGGGCCGCTCAGCGACACCTTGGCGGTCCGTCTGTCGGGCAGCCTGAACAAGCGCGACGGCTTCTTCACCAACCTGACCACCGGCAGCGACGTCAACGACCGCGACCGCTGGTCGATCCGCGGCGACGTGCTGTGGGAGCCGACCGACAAGACCTCGGTTCGCTTCATCGCCGACTACAACAAGATCAACGAGACCTGCTGCGCGGTCAGCTCGATCCTGAACGGCCCGGCCACCCTGGCGATCGGCGCCGTGCTGAAGAAGCCGATCAGCGACACGACCAAGGTCTTCGACCGCAACGTCATCTTCAACACCGACCCGGCCAACAACCTGTCGGGCAAGGGCGTCTCGGCCCAGGTCGATCATGACCTGACCTTCGCCAAGCTGACGGCGATCACCGCCTACCGGAACCAGAAGAACGCGTCGTTCCAGGACATCGACTTCACCGGCGCGGACATCTCCAACAACCGCACCTCGAACGCGATCAAGACCTTCACCCAGGAAGTCCGCCTGGCCTCCAGCGGCGACGGCCCGATCAACTGGCTGATCGGCGGCTTCTATCAGAACGAAAAGCTCGATACCGGCCGCACGATCACCTACGGCTCGGACATCCGCGCCTTCGCCGACGCCCTCTCGGGCCCGGTGCCGGCCACGCTGCTGGGCGCCCTGCCCGCGACCCTGCGCCCGGCGCTGACCGGCCGCTCGAATCTCTATGCGCTGGAGTTCCTGCAGAGCCTGGCGACGCCGACCCTGGTGCGACCGGGCCTGACCTACTTCCAGCCCGGCCAGGGGATCGACGACTACTACAACATGAAGCAGACGTCGTACTCGCTGTTCGGCCAGGTCGATTACCGCGTCACCGACAAGCTGACCCTGACGGGCGGCCTCGCCTATCTGAACGACGAGAAGAAGGCCCGCTCGAACGTGGTCATGAACGATCCGTTCTCGGCGCTGAATCTGGGCGCTGTGCCGCAGTTCCCGGCCCTGGGCCTGCCGGGAAACCTGTATAGCGCTCTCGGCGCCCTGCAGTTCTTCTATGGCAACACCACCAACCACGGGCCGGTCAACTTCCCGAACGCCAGCGAGTCCGGCGTGCTCAAGGCCGACAAGGTCACCTACGCGGTGCGGGCGGCCTACGACTTCGGTGCCATCAACGCCTATGTCAGCTACTCCACGGGCTGGAAGGCCGGCGCCTACAACCTGTCGTCCGACAGCCGTCCGCCGAACGCCAACGGCGTGGGCCGCACGGCCAATCCGGAAAACGTCGACGTCTACGAACTGGGCGTGAAGGCCAACTTCCCGGGCGGCTACGCCAACGTCGCGGTGTTCAAGCAGTCGATCAAGGGCTTCCAGTCCAACGCCTTCACCGGCCTCGGCTACAGCCTGGTCAACGCGGGCGAGGAGTCGGTCAAGGGCTTCGAGGTCGACAGCGCCTGGCGTCCGGTGAGCTGGCTGAACCTGGCCGCGGCGGTCACCTATCTCGACCCGGTCTACGACAGCTTCACCGGCGCGGCCTGCGTGAACTACGACACGGCCCGCTGCCCGGTTGATCCGGCCACCGGCCGCCGTCCGAACTTCCGCGACCTCACGGGCGATCGCCCGGCGGGTATCCCGAAGTGGTCGTTCTCGACCTCGGCCACGGTCAACCACGACTTCGGCGGCGACTACCAGGGCTACGCCCGGGTGGAGTATGACTACACCAGCAAGACCCAGCTGACCGAAACGACCCCGCCGGAGCTGTCGACCTGGGGCCAGAAGGTGGTCAACGCCAGCGTGGGCGTCACCAACACGGCCAAGCAGATCGAGGTCATGGTCTGGGCGCGTAACCTGACCAAGGACGATAGCCTGATCTCGACCTTCCCGACCGTGGCTCAGGACGGCAGCTACAGCGGCTATCCGAACGCCCCGCGCACCTACGGCGTGACGGTCCGCAAGTCGTTCTAGTCTCGGATCACCACCGCCAGGAAGGGCGGCCTCGCTTAGCGGGGCCGCCCTTTCTATTTTCCAGAGTGGCCTGACCGCTATCCGAGGGCGTCAGACCATGCTTCAACCTTCCGGCAGGCCAAAGGCCGCGGGAGGACCTGATGGGAATGGGACTGAAGACCCTGATTGGCGCGGCGTGCGCCCTGGTGATCGCGACGCCCTTGGCGGCCTTTGCGTCTTCGCCGACCCTGACTCGCGCGGACCTCCGCGATGGCGTGGACCTCTCGGGAACCTGGCGCTACTCGGTCGATCCCTATCGCGACGGTCTGGCCGGCTTCCATCGCGGCGCGCCGGGCCCAGGCCACCGCCGCTACGACGACGTCGATGTCGACGCCCTGACGCGGACCAAGCCGACCGCGCTCTATGAATACGACATGGACAGGAGCTCGACGGCGACCCTGCCCCAGGGCTGGATCGGCCACGACCCGACCCTGCGCCACTACCAGGGCCTGATGTGGTACCAGCGCCGCTTCGACGCGCCGGCGCTCAAGCCTGGCCAGCGCGCCTTCCTGCGCTTCGAGGCGGTCAACTACACCGCCAAGGTCTACCTGAACGGCAAGCCCGTCGGCGAACACGAAGGCGGCTTCACGCCGTTCTCGATGGAGGTCACCGACGCCCTTCGCGCCAGCAACAACCAGGTGACCGTGGGCGTCGACTCCACGCCCCAGGCCGATGGCGTGCCGCCGCCGGTCACCGACTGGGAGAACTATGGCGGCGTCACCCGTCCGATGCGCCTGGTCATCACGCCCGGCACATTCATCGACGACGCCTGGGTGCGCCTGTCCAAGGACGGCAAGATCGCCGCGACGGTGAAGCTGGACGGCGCGCAAGCCGCGAACCAGGAGGTCCACGTCCGCGTCGCCGAACTGGGCCTCGACATCGCCGGCAGGACCGACGCGCAAGGCGTGCTGAACGTCTCGGCGCCCGCGCCCAAGCGTCTCGCCCGCTGGTCGCCAGAAAGCCCCAAGCTGTACGATGTCGTCGTCCAGGCCGGCGACGACCGGATGACCGACCGCGTCGGCTTCCGCACCATCGAGACCAAGGGCTCGGAGATCCTGCTGAACGGCAAGCCGATCTTCCTGCGCGGCATCTCGATCCACGAGGAGGAGCTGGGCGACACCCCCGCCCGCACGATCACCGAGGCCGGAGCTCGCGCCCTGCTCAGCGAGGTGAAGGAGGGCCTGCACGGCAACTTCGTGCGACTGGCCCACTATCCCCACAGCGAGATCACCACGCGCCTGGCCGACGAAATGGGCCTGCTGGTCTGGAGCGAGATCCCGGTCTACTGGCTGGTCGACTTCGCCAATCCCCGCACCCTCTCCCTGGCGCGCGGCACATGCTGGCCGACAACATCCGCCGCGACCGCAACCGCGCCTCGATCATCCTATGGAGCGTCGCCAACGAGACGCCGATCACCGAAGCCCGGAACAGCTTCCTCTACCAGCTGGTCGACGACGTCCGCGCCCTCGACGACAGCCGGCTGGTCACGGCGGCCCTGCTGACCGACCGCAAGACCGTCGACGGCCGCCCGCTGATGGGCCTCAATGATCCCCTGGCCGACAAGCTCGATGTGCTGTCCGCCAACACCTACAACGGCTGGTACAGCGACGACGCGCTCGACACCCTGCCCGACATGGCCTGGAAGGCCACGGACAAGCCGCTGGTGTTCTCGGAGTTCGGCGCCGACGCCCTGGCCGGCTTCAGCGACCCGGTGCTGATGCGCAAGTTCTCCGAGGACTTCCAGAAGCGCTACTACGAGAAGACCCTGGCCATGGCCCGCAAGATCCCGACTTTGCGCGGCATGTCGCCCTGGATCCTCAAGGACTTCCGCAGCCCCCGGCGCCAGCACCCGGTCTACCAGCAGGGCTGGAACCGCAAGGGCCTGATCTCGCCGACGGGGCGCCGCAAGCCGGCGTTCTTCGTGCTGCGCGGCTTCTATGACGAGAAGGCGGCGAGCCAGTGAGGCCGCGCCGTATCCGACCAAAGTCGGATAGATCGCTCCAGGCCTTTGGGATAGCGCTAGCGCATGTCAGCGTTATCCCGACCGTCGGCGCTCGCCCAACGACACGATCAGGCGGGGACGGCATGACGACGCGGCCCAACGCGAGAGCGGCGGCCTTAAGGCCCGCTCTCCTCCTCATCCCGGTGACCATCGCATGAGCCTGGAAGTCTCCACCGTCCGCCGGGTCACCGCGCGGCTGATGCCGCTGTTCTGCGTGATGTACCTGATCGCGTACATCGATCGGCAGAACGTCTCCTACGCCAAGCTGGAGATGGTCCAGGCCCTGGGCCTCAGCGAGGCCGCCTACGGCCTCGGCGCCAGCCTGTTCTTCATCGGCTACTTCCTGTTCGAGGCGCCCTCGAACCTGATCCTGGCCAAGGTCGGCGCGCGGGTCTGGTTCGCCCGGATCATGTTCACCTGGGGCCTCGTGACCCTGGCCCTCGGCTTCACCCAGAACGCGACGATGTTCTACATCCTGCGCTTCCTGCTGGGGGTGACCGAGGCTGGCTTCTTCCCGGGGGTGCTGTACGTCCTGACCCTGTGGTTCCCGCACGCCCACCGCGCCCGCATGGTGGGCCTGTTCATGATCGCCTCGGCCCTGGCCAACGCCGTCGGCGCGATGATCGGCGGCGCCTTGCTTGATCTGCATGGCCTGATGGGTCTGGCGGGCTGGCAGTGGGTGTTCCTGGCCACCGGGGCCCCCGCCATCCTGATGACGCCCTACGTGCTCTGGAAGCTGCCCAACGGGCCGGACAAGGCCCCCTGGCTGGCGCCCGAGCAGAAGGCCTGGCTGGCCAAGACGCTCGCCGACGAGGACGTGGGCCAGGACACCAGCCACGCCGGGGCCTGGAAGGCCATGCTGGACCCGCGCGTGCTGCTGCTGGCGGGCCTCTATATCGGCATGCCGCTGGGGGCCTATGGCCTCAGCTACTGGCTGCCCACGATCGTCAAGGCCTTCGGCGTCTCCAACACCGTCAACGGCCTGATCAACATCATCCCCTGGATCCTGGTGGCCGCCGCGCTGTGGTGGGTGCCCCAGCACGCCGCCAAGCGCGGCTTCACCGTGTGGCACGTGGCCGGCCCGCCGCTGCTGGCCGCCGTCGCCCTGGTGGCCAGCGTCGTCGTGCCAGGAACCTGGGCCAAGTTCGCCCTGCTCTGCATCGCCGCCCCGGCCATCTTCGCCGGCCAACCGGGCTTCTGGAGCCTGCCGCCCAGCTTCCTGCGCGGCCCGCGCGCCGCCGCCGGCATCGCGGCGATCAACGCGGTCGGCAACCTCGGCGGCTTCATCGCTCAGAACGTGGTGCCGATCATCCGCGACTCAACCGGCAGCAATCTGGCCCCGATGTTGTTCCTCGCCGCCTGCCTGACGCTGACCGGCGGCCTCGTCTTCGTGGCCTTCCGCGTATTGGGGACGGGAGTCAGGCCCGTACAACCTCCGGAAATGCCTAAATCCCAGGCAAAATAAGGGTTCCGCGCCCGATTGTCGCAGTCGCGCAACCACAAGGAGCGTTGCCATTCCGGCAGGATTCGTTAATTGATCTTGCACTCGGCGCACCCCACCGCGCCGACACCTTTTTGTTTCGGCCGGCCGGCTCGTCTTCTGGACGTGTCGGCCGGTTTTTTTCTTTCCCGTCAAAAATCTCAGAAGGGCTTGTCGCCCTTGATCGTCACGCGCTCGACGACGCGCTCCTGGGGCCAATAGTCCAGCACCGCGTAATGCTGGGTCGCCCGGTTATCCCAGAAGACGATGGCGTTAGGGGTCCAGCGGAAGCGGACCTGGTATTCGGGGGCCTTCACCCGGTCGAGCAGCTCGTTCAGCAGCGCCTTGGCCTCGTCCTCCGGCAGGCCCAGGATGCGGGTCGTGAAGACCTTGTTGACGAACAGGTGCTTCTCGCCGGTTTCCGGATGGGTGCGGACCACCGGATGGACCATCGGAGGATAGGCGGCGCGCAGCTCCTGGCGCTTGGCCTCGTCGACCCGATAGCCATAGCTCTGGATGATGTCGTGCTCGGCCGTCAGGTCGGCGATCTGGTCTTTCAGCTTCGGCGGCAGGTCGCGGTAGATCGCGGCCGTATCGGCGAACAGGGTGTCCCCGCCCAGCGGCGGCATCTGGCGCATGCGCAGCACCCCGCCCATGGACGGCGCTTCGCGGAAGGTGACGTCGGTGTGCCACTTGTTGGCGGCGCGGACGATCGGGACGATGTCCTCGCGCAGCTTCATGCCGTCGGCCGCCTCAATGTGCAGGATCTCCGGAAAGCCCGGCACGTGCGACGTCACCGGATGCCCCTCGAGGTCCCCGAAGTAGCGACCAAAGCGGACGTGGTCCTCGTAGCTGATGTCCTGGTCGCGGAAGAACACGACCTTGTAGCGCAGCAGCGCCGCCCGGATCGCGGCGACGATCTCAGGCTTCAGGGGCGCGCGGAGGTCGATGCCGGAGATCTCCGCGCCAAGGACCGTCCCCGCGGGGGTCACGGTCAGTCCGGCGTAGAGGGCGGCGTCCTGTTCGGAAATGGAGACGGGGGCGTTCATGGCGTTCTCCCAAGGCCGTCTTCGGCGGCGCATGGGAGAACACTACGAGTGAACGACGTTCACTCAATTCACAAATTCTAGGGTCGGTATTCCCGTTCCTCGTAGTCGAACCAGTCGAAGTCCGCCGCCGCGCCCTGCCCCGACATGTCCTGGCAGGCCATGCCGACGAAGGCGCCGGTGAAGTTCGGCGCGCCCGGCGCGGTGGCCTCGTCCGACAGGATCGAAGCGTCGAACACCTCGGGCAACCAGGTCCACGCGCCGCCACCCTGGCGGAAGGCGAAGCGCAGGCGCTCGAAATCGACCTCGACACGCAGCTCGACCGGGCCTGAGGCCAGCGGGAGGGGCGTGGTGAAGCTGTCGGCCTGAGGGCTGTCGGGCGTGCAGGTCATGACCCGCAGATGCTTGCCGATGTCCTCGTCGTGCGTGACGTGCAGATAGTGCAGCTTCGAGCCGTTGTAGTAGCAGATCAGGCCCGCCGCCTGCTGGAAGTGCTCGGGCTCGAACGCGACCACGGTGGCGGCCGAGTAGCAGTGCGCCTGCTGGCGGCGAGCGACCAGCGCCTGGCGGAACAGGCTGCCGAGCGTCTCCCGGCCATAGAGGCGCAGCGAACCCGGCTTGGCGGTCAGGCTGAAGATCTCCTCCGGATAGGGCGTCCGCAGCCACTGGAAGTCGATCAGCAGGCTCGCCGCGTCGAAGTCCTCGCGGACGGGCGCGGCCGGCCAGGCATGCTCGGGCAGGTTCGGCGCGGGCGTCTCCAGCGTCGGGTCGCCGGAGCCGTCCAGGGTGCGCGGCCAGCCGTCCTCGCCCCAGACGACCTTCTGGATCGCGGTCTCGCGGCCCAGGGTGCAACGGCCGCGGTTCGGGATCGGTCGGCCGACCAGATAGACCGCGTAGGTCTCGCCCTCGGCGGTCTCGACGAGGTCGGCGTGGCCGGCGCGCTGCAGCGGCGCATGCGGACGATCCCGCGCGGTCACCAGATAGGTGTCCGGGTGCAGCTCATAGGGGCCGTCGATCGTGCGCGAACGGGCCATGGTCACCGCGTGGCCCCAGCCCGTGCCGCCCTCGGCCGTGATCAGGTAATACCAGCCGTCGCGCTTGTAGAGGTGGGGCGCCTCGGTCAGGCCGATCGGCGTCCCCTCGAAGATCACCTTGCGCTGGCCGACCAGGCGGCTTTCGGCGGGTGAGAACTCCTGCAGCACGATGCCAGCGAAGCGGTTCTTGCCCGGGCGGTGATCCCACAGCTGGTTGACCAGCCACTTGCGGCCGTCGTCGTCATGAAACAGCGAGGGGTCGAAGCCGGAGCTGTTCAGATAGACCGGCTCGGACCATTCGCCGTCGATCGTCTCGCAGGTGACCAGGTAATTGTGGAAGTCCCGCAGAGACGCGCCCGAGGCGCCGCCCACGGTCGTGCGGCCATAGCGCTTGACGTCGGTGTAGATCAGCCAGAACCGGCCGTCGGCGTAGGACAGGCATGGCGCCCAGACCCCGCACCCATCCGGGTCGCCCAGCATGTTCACCTGGCTGGCGCGCTGCAGCGGCCGGCTCAGCAGACGCCAGTTCTTCAGGTCGCGCGAGTGGTGGATCTGTACGCCCGGGAACCACTCGAAGGTCGAGACGGCGATGTAGTAGTCGTCCCCCACCCGCACGATCGACGGATCGGGGTTGAAGCCGCGCAGAATGGGGTTGCGGATCACGGGTACGCTCACGGATTGGGAATCTGGCTGACCGGCTCGGCCTTGGGCTCGATGCGGTCGCGGATAAAGGTCCACAGGATGATGGCGCCGAGAATGTCGAGCACGCCCAGGGCGACGAAGAACGGATCATAGCCGATCGTGGCGACCAGTCCGCCGATCAGAAGCGAGAACAGCAGGACGCCCAGGTTGCCCATCATGCCGGCGAGGCCTGCGACCGTGGCGACCTCGTCGCGGCGGAAGAGGTCCGAGGCCATGGTGATCACCGTCACCGACAGCGTCTGGTGCGCGAATCCGCCCAGGCACAGCAGGGCGATGGCCGCGTAGGGGCTCTCGACGCGACCGACGAAGATCATGCCGGTCATCATCGCCGCGCCCAGGGTCACCGCCCAGCGGCGGGCGTTGATCAGCGACACGCCTCGCGACTGCAGGAAGCCGGCGACCGTCGGGCCAAACAGGCAGCCGAGGTCGGCGGCGACGAACGGCAGCCAGGCGAACATGGCGATCTGCTTCAGGTCGAAGCCGCGCGTCTGGGACAGATAGAGCGGCACCCAGAACGACAGCGTCCCCCAGGTCGGATCGGCCAGGAAGCGCGGCAGGGCGATGCCCCAGAACTTGCGCTGCTTGAGGATGGAGATCACCGACGGCTTGGCGCCGGCCGCCGCCAGGTGCGTTTCCTGGCCCGCGGCGATCCGCTCGCGCTCGGCTTGGGTCATCGACGGGTGCTGATCGGGTGAGCGGTAGAAGAACAGCCAGAGCGCCAGCCAGACCAGGCCCAGCGCGCCGGTCATGACGAAGGCCGCGCGCCAGTTCCAGGTCAGCACCGCCCAGACCACCAGCGGCGGCGCCAGCATCGAGCCGACCGACGCGCCGATGTTGAACACCCCGCCCGCGAATCCGCGCTCCTTGGCCGGGAACCAGGTGGCCACCGTCTTCATGCCGGCCGGCTGGGCCGAGCCTTCGGCAAAACCCAGGAGGCCCCGCAGGACCGCGAAACCTTGCCAGTTCGACGCCAGGCCATGAGCCATGGCCGCCATCGACCAGGCCGCGGCGAAGACCGCGAAGCCGGTGCGCAGGCCCAGGGTGTCGAGCACATAGCCGCAGACCGGCTGCAGCATGATCCCCAGCTGGAAGGCGCCGGTGATCCAGGAATACTCCGTCACCGTAATGCCGAGGTCCTTCAACACCGTCGGCGCGGCCACGCCCATGGTCGAGCGCGTCAGGTAGTTGATGATCGCGCCCAGCATGACCAGGCCGATGATCCACCAGCGCAGGGCCCGAAGTTTCGGAAAGGACAGCTTGGGCAAGGCGGCGTTTCCCCATGGGGCGCGTTCGACGGGCCCGTTCTTTTGGTACCGCTACCGTCTAAGACACCCCGCGTCCAGCCTATCTAGGTCGTATGCCGCTCGCCCGGTTATTCGCTGGCGCGGCCGGCCTTTAGCGCCTTGGCGCGGCTCGCGGCGCGGGCTTTGGCCGACGGCGCCCGCGCGCCCTGGCGGCTTTTGGACTTGGCCATGCGCGCGTCTTTCTCCGCCGCGGCCTGCCGCAAGGCGCGCATCGAACGATCCGCCCGCGCCTTGCACCGGGCGTGCATCACCTCGAGCTCTTTGTCGGTGAGCTTCTCGATCCCGATGAATTCGTTCTCCGCGTCGGTCGTCGCGCGGATCAACTCGTCGAGCTTGGTCTGAAGCGCGACGCCATCGCGGTTCTGGGTGTTCTGGATCAGGAAAACCATCAGGAAGGTGACGATGGTGGTGCCGGTGTTGATCACCAACTGCCAGGTCTCTGAAAAGCCAAAGAGCGGGCCACTGACGGCCCAGAGCAACACCACCGCCACGCAGACCAGAAAAGCGGGCGGGCTGCCGGTGATCCGGGCGGTGACGTTGGCGAACTTGGCGAACAGCTTGTCCAAGGAAGACCTCCTGATGGTCTTCCGCTAACGCTTAGGCCGAGGCGGAGGCTCCCTGCACGCCCGTCATGCCCGTGCGCGCCTCTTCACTGACGCTACCGACCTCGCCGACGAAGCGATCCTTGCCGTCCGCGGTCGAGGCGGGCTCCCAGACAAAGACACCGACGCAGTCATGGTCCGCCGCGATCTCCGCGGCCAGCGCCATCGCTTCGGCGTCGTTCTTGGCGGCCTCGGCGATAAAGGTCAGCGAAACGCCGTTCGCCCGGCGCGGATAGAAAAGATAAGCAGGCATCAATAGCTCCAGCCGTTCGAGCGGGAGCGGAGGCTTTGGACCTCGTCTCTCAGCCACCAGCGCTCGAAGAGATCGTTCTGGCGATAAGTCAAACCTATCAGCTCCACCGGCATTTCGCGAGTTAATAATTCCACTTACACGGGAATTATAAGTCGTAAACCCGACATTGCAATAATTCAGCCGCTATAGTTTCAATGATTACATGACTTTTTGGCCACTCATCGATCGAAGGCGTTCGTCCAGCCACGGAGTATTTAACGCTTAAGCTTTCGGTCCCTTGCTCAGTGAAAGCGTGATTTTCCGCTGGCCCCGCCCGGCGCCCTCCGCCAACTTCAAGGTGAAGCTCATCGGGGAGATTTTTGATGATCGGGTACACGTTAGTCGGCAGCAACGACCTGGACAAAGCCAAGGGCTTCTACGACGCGCTGTTCGGCGAGATCGGCGTCAAACGCCTGATGGAGTTCCCGACCGGCGGCTGCGCCTGGGGCTCGGATTGGAGCAAGCCGATGTTCGGCGTCGGCAGGCCCTATGACGGCCAGGCCGCCACGTTCGGCAACGGCACGATGATCGCGCTCGTGCTCGATGAACGCGCCAAGGTCGACGCCCTGCACAAAAAGGCCGTGGCGCTGGGCGGAGCGTGCGAGGGTGAGCCGGGCGTGCGTGGCGAGGACGGCCCGCAAGCCTTCTACGCGGCCTATTTCCGGGACCTGGACGGCAACAAGCTGTGCGCGTTCCGCGTGGGCCCAGCCTAGAGCCCTTCTTGCATCGCCAAAACAAAGACGGCCGCTGGAGAGCTCTCCAGCGGCCGTATTCGTCTAGGCGCTAAAGGCCTACCAGTTGAACATCGTGCCGTCCTGCAGGCGGTTCACCGGCAGGTAGGCGCGCTTGTACTCGTACTTGGCCGCCAGCTCTTCGTCGATGTCGACGCCCAGGCCCGGCTTGTCGCCCGGATGCAGCATGCCGTCGTTGAAGGTGTAGGCGTGCGGGAAGACGGCGTCCGTCTCCGGCGTATGGCGCATGTATTCCTGCAGGCCGAAGTTCGGGATCGACATGTCGAAGTGCAGCGCCGCGGCCATGGTCACCGGCGACAGGTCCGTGGCGCCGTGGCAGCCCGTCTTGACGTGGTGCAGGTCGGCGAAGGCGGCGATCTTCTTCAGGTTGGTGATGCCGCCAGCGTGCAGCACCGTGGCGCGCAGGTAGTCGATCAACTGCTCTTCGATCAGTTGCTTGGCGTCCCAGACGTGGGCGAAGATCTCGCCGACGGCCAGCGGCGTCGTCGTGTGCTGGCGGATCAGGCGGAAGCCGCTCTGATTCTCGGCGGGGACCGAGTCCTCCATCCAGAACAGGCGATACGGCTCGAGGTCCTTGCCCAGGCGCGCGGCTTCGATCGGGGTCAGGCGGTGGTGGACGTCGTGCAGCAGGTGGACGTCCCAGCCCAGCACCTCACGCGCCTTCTCGAACAGCTTCGGCACATGCTTCAGATAGGCGGCGGTCGACCAGACGTTCTCGGTCGGCAGGTTCCCGTCGGCCGGCTCGTAGAACATCTTGTCGCCGGAGACGCCGTAGGTGCTGGCCAGGCCCGGAACGCCCGTCTGGAGACGGATGGCCTTGTAGCCCATGGCCTTGTACTTCACGGCCTCGGCGATGGTGTCTTCGATGGTTTCGCCGTTGGCGTGGCCATAAACCGTGACGCCCGTGCGGCAGGCGCCGCCCAGGAGCTGGTAGACCGGCAGGCCCGCGACCTTGCCCTTGATGTCCCACAGCGCCATGTCGACGGCGGCCAGGGCGGTCATGGCCACCGGGCCGCCACGCCAGTACGAGCCGCGATAGAAGAACTGCCAGATGTCTTCGATCTGGTGGGCGTCGCGGCCGATCAGGCTGGGGACCATGTGGTCCTGAAGGAAGCTGACCACCGACAGCTCGCGGCCGTTCAGCGTGGCGTCGCCGACCCCGGTGATCCCGTCCTCGGTGGTGATCTTCAGGGTGACAAAGTTGCGGCCGGGGCAGGTGACGATGACCTTGGCGTCGATAATCTTCAGCATGGACCTAGTCGTTGAGCGTGAGAGAGAATTGGCCTGACCAGTTTTAGCGACTTATCAGACGAGATGCTAGGCCCGTCGACGAAGGTCGGGTAGCGCGGGCCTTCTCCTTGCAATAGTCTGCAACGTCCGGCGTGTATGGACGGGATTGAAGAGACATGACCACTTCGACGACGGAAACCCGCAAGCTCTACCAACAGGTGGCCAGCGCGATCGCCGAGTCGATTCGTGAGGGCGTCCACAAGCCTGGCCAGCGGCTTCCATCCGAGCGCGACCTGGCGGAGGACTACAAGGTCAGCCGGCCCACCGTGCGCGAAGCCATGATCGCGCTCGAGATCCAGGGCCTCGTCGAGGCCCGGCACGGCTCGGGCGTCTACGTCACCGACGCGCCGCGAGCCCAGGGCTCGGCGCCCGAACTGGACATCGGCGCCTTCGAACTCACCGAAGCCCGCCGGCTGATCGAAGGCGAGGTCGCCGCCCTGGCGGCCGCGACGATCACCGACGAGGAACTGGTCGAGCTGGCGACGATCATGGACGACATGGTCGTGGAGAACGACAAGGACGTGCGCGGCGAAGGCGCCGATCGCCGCTTCCACGTGACGATCGCCCGCGCCAGCCGCAACAGCGCGCTCGTGAGCGTCGTCGAGACCTTGTGGGACCAGCGCTACAAGTCGCCGCTGTGCCGGGCGATGCTGGAACGCGCGCGTCAGGTCGGCGTGCGCCCGCGGATCGACGACCACCAGGAGATCCTGCTGGCCCTGAAGGCGCGCGATCCGGCCGCCGCGCGTAACGCCATGCGCGAGCACCTGGGCCGGGTCATCGACAACCTGCTGACCGCCACCGAGATCGACGCCCTGGAACGGGCGCGCAGCGAAGTCGCCGCCCGCCGCGTGGAACTCGCTCGTCGCTCGGCGATCTGAAGCTTCTCCTCATCAAGTCTCGCGTACGGGCCGATGGTATGGCTCGATGAGAGGAAGGGTCGTCCGCGAGGGCGGCCCTTTTTTCATGCGCCGTCGCCTACGAAAAAATGGGCTGCCCAGCCGGTTGCTCCGCGTGCGGAAATCCGATCCAGCTTCGTCATGAGATGGAGAGCGACCTCGGATGTGAGGTGCGCGGGTTAGGGGTGATGCGATGACGCGTAGCGGAGCGATGGCCGGTGCGGCCCTCGGCGTGATTCTGGCTTTCGGGGCTCTGGGCGGCGCGATCGCCGCGGACATCACCCCGCCCGACAAGGCCTTCGCCCAGCCGATCGGCAGCGACTACTTCCTGGCCGACTACACCGCTTACGAGGCCTATCTGAAGACCCTGGCCGGCCAGTCGGACCGGATGAAGCTGGTCGACATCGGCAAGACCGAGGAAGGGCGCACCCAGTGGATGGCGGTCGTCTCCTCGCCCGCCAACCTGGCCAAGCTGGATCGCCTGAAGGAGATCTCGCGCAAGCTGGCCAAGGCCGAAGGCGTCTCCAAGGAAGAGGCCGAAAAACTCGCGGCGGAGGGCAAGGCGGTCGTCTGGATCGACGCGGGCCTGCACGCCACCGAAACCATCACCTCGCAGGGCCAGATCCAGGTGCTCCACCGGATGCTGACGGCGAAGGATCCCGAGACCCTGCGCCTGCTGGACGACTGCGTGATCCTGTTCGCGCACGACAATCCCGACGGCATGGAGCTGGTCAGCGACTGGTACATGCGCAACCAGGATCCGAAGACGCGCGAGTTCAACTCCCTGCCGCGCCTGTACCAGAAGTACGTCGGCCACGATAACAACCGCGACAGCTTCATGTCGGCCATGGCCGAGACCACCAACGTGAACAAGCAGCTGTTCCGCGAGTGGTATCCGCAGATCATCTTCAACCAGCACCAGACCGGCCCCAACGGCATGGTGGTGTTCGTTCCGCCGTTCCGCGACCCGTTCAACTTCAACTACGACCCGCTGGTCATGACCCAGCTGCAGGAAGTCGGCATGGCCATGCACAGCCGGCTGGTCGCCGAGGACAAGCCGGGTTCGGGCGCCCGCAGCGCCGCGCCCTACTCCACCTGGCACAACGGCATGGTGCGGTCGGTCTCCTACTTCCACAACGCCATCGGCCTTCTGACCGAGATCATCGGCGGACCGACCCCGACGACGGTCAATCTGGTTCCCGACCTGCAACTGCCCAACAACGACCGCCCGGCCCCGATCGCCCCGCGCGTCTGGCGCCTGCAGGACTCGCTGGACTACCAGATGACCATGAACCTGGCGGTCATCGACTACGCCGCCCGCAATCGCGAGCGCCTGCTCTTCAACATCTGGAAGATGGGCGACAACAGCATCAAGCGCGGCTCGAGCGACAGCTGGACCATCACCCCCACCCGCGTCGAGACCCTGGCCGCCGCCGGCAAGGGCAAGCCCGGCCCCTACGGCGCGGCGATCGATCCCAGCCTCTACAAGACGGTGTTGCAGACGCCGGAAGCCCGCGACCCACGCGGCTATGTGATCCCAGCCGACCAGGCCGACATGCCCACGGTCGTGGCCTTCCTCAACGCGCTGATCAAGACCGGCGTCGACGTCGACAAGGCCGACAAGGCCTTCACAATCGCGGGCAAGACCTATCCCGCCGGCTCCTACGTCGTGCGCACGGCCCAGGCCTATCGCCCGCACGTGCTCGACATGTTCGAGCCGCAGGATCACCCGCACGACCTGGAGTATCCGGGCGGTCCCCCCAAGGCGCCCTACGATGTCACCGGCTACACCCTGGCCTACCAGATGGGGATCAAGTTCGACCGCATCCTCGACGGCTTCGAGGCCCCGACCTCGCGCGTGCCCGACGTGATCAAGGTGGCGCCGGGCGCGGTGAAGGGCTCGGGAAGCGCCGGCTGGCTGATCAGCCACGAGACCAACGCCAGCTTCACCCTGACCAACCGCCTGCTGAAGGCCGGCGCCAAGGTCCAGTGGGTCAAGGACGGCGCCAAGGCCGGGTCGACCGACTTCGGCCCCGGCGCGATCTGGGTCCCCGCCTCGCCCGCCGCCAAGGCGGTGATCGAGAAGGGCGTGAAGGACCTGGGCATTGACGCCTACGCGGTCGGCGGCAAGCCGTCCGGCGCCACGATCGCCCTCAAGCCCATTCGCATCGGCCTCGTCGACGTCTATGGCGGCTCGATGCCGTCCGGCTGGAACCGCTGGATGTTCGAGCAGTTCGAGGCGCCGTTCCAGGTCGTCTATCCCCAGCGGCTGGACGCCGGGAACATCAAGAAGGACTTCGACGTCCTGGTCTTCCCCGATGGCGTCGTGCCGGCGCCGCAAGGCGGGCCCTTCCGAGCCGGCCGCGCGGGCGCGCAGCCCAAGCCCGAGGAGATTCCGGCGGAATATCGCGCCTGGCTTGGCCGCATCACCGACGAGAAGACGCTGCCGAAGATCGCCGAGTTCGTGAAGGGCGGCGGCTCGGTCGTGGCCATCGGCGCCTCGACGCGGCTGGCCACGGCCTTGGGCGCGCCGGTCGAGATCGCCAACGCCAAGATCGAGAACGGCCAGCTCAAGGCCCTCTCCAACCGCGAGCTCTACATCCCCGGTTCGGTCCTGCGGGCCAAGGTCGATCCCAAGCAGCCGCTGGCCTACGGCGCCGGCGAGCAGGTGGACGTGTTCTTCGACCGCAGCCCGACCTTCACGATCAAGAGCGACGCCAAGGGGATCTCGCGGGTGTCGTGGTTCGACACCGACAAGCCGCTGCGCAGCGGCTGGGCCGTCGGTCAGGAGAAGCTGAAGGACTCCACGACGATGCTCGACATCGACCTGGGCAAGGGCAAGATCTTCGCCTTCGGGCCCGAGATCACCCAGCGCGCCCAGTCGTGGGGCACGTTCAAGTTCCTGTTCAACGGGCTGCTGTACGGGCCGGCGGTGAGCGGAAACTAGGCTTCGATGCAGACCTCCCTTCCCCCTCGATGGGGGAAGGGTCGGGATGGGGGTGACCTGCTGAGGTTGGCCCTGGCGCGGCCTCCACCGCCGCATCACCCCCACCCTACCCTCCCCCATCGAAGGGGAGGGGCTTAGTTCGGTCTTCGACCCGTTGGGTACGGTTGGAAAATCCTCCCCCGCTGGGGGAGGAGGCCGAAGGCCGGAGGGGGAAGTCCTGCCGAGCCGGCTTCTTCCCCCTCCGTCGGCTTCGCCGACACCTCCCCCGTTGGGGGGAGGATTTGGTCCGCCTCCCACCCCGAACAGCCCTACGGGATGTCTGCTTTTGGCGCTCGCGCGTAGCGCCCCGTCCCAAAAACAAGATCGGCGCCGGATGCTATTCCGGCGCCGATTTAGCTTCGGAGCACCTAGGGGGCACGGCCCCGAAGCGCCGCCGCCCGACGTCGAACTGGCGATGACGTCGACCGGCGATAGGCTCCTGTCTGGACCGCAAACAGAAGAGCCTGAGAGAACGTTGCGCTCGCCCAGGCGCCCCGACCTTGATCCGCCTCAAATCCACGAACGAATTCGGCGCCGGAGGGGCAGCTCCGGCGCCGATCGTCACGTCATCGAGGACTTTTCAAGGGGGTAGGACGGCCCCCGAAGGCGCGACGCCTGCGCGCGAGGCGAGCCGTAGCCCGCCTCGACGCCAGCTCTAGAACCGCTTGGAGACGTTCATGTACCAGTAGCGGCCGGTCGCGTTGTACAGCGAGCCGTAGTAGCCGAAGTTGGTCGACGAGACCGGCGGTGCCTTGTCGCCGATGTTGCGCACGCCCACGCGGACCGTGGAGCCGTCGAAACGGCCTTCCTTGAACGCGTACTGACCGTACAGGCTGACCGTGGTCCAGGACGGCATCTGGTAGTATTCGCCGCCGGTCAGGGTCGAGCCGGTGTCGTACACCTCGCTGACATAGTTGACGAACGCGCCGGCGCCCCAGCCGCCGTTGCGCCAGGTCATGCTGGCGCTGCCCCTGAATTCCGGGAATCCGCCCATGCCGATCTGGTTGCCGGCGGAGGTCACCGTCACGCCCGGCAGCTTCCCGGCGGCGACGGCCTGCTGAAGCAGGGCCTCGGTCGCGCCCGGCGCCTGATCATACTGCAGCAGCTTCGCCACGTTGATCTTCAGACCAAAGTCGCCCCAGGGGGTGTCGTCCAGGTCGTAGTCCAGCGAGAAGTCGACGCCCTTCACCACGCGCGGCTGCAGGTTGGTGTAGGTGTCGCTGATATAGTCGATGGCGCCCACCGTGTTCGTACCGACCGGCGCCAGGCGAACGACGTCTGGGTTGGACGACCCTTGCTGACGCAGCAGCCAGTCCAGAGCGATCTGGTTGCCGCCGCCCAGGATGCCGATAACGCCCTTCTCGCGGATCGACCAGAAGTCGGTGGTCAGGGTCAGCTTGCCGTATTCGACCGGGATGAAGCGCGGCTGGTAGACGAAGCCGACGCTGGCGTTGTCGGCCTCTTCCGGCTTCAGGTTTTCGTTGCCGCTGCGGACCTCGATGGTGCTGGCGCTGGAGCAGGTGGTGGCCGTCGGCGTGTTGATCCGGCAGGCCGCCCAGTCGGTGCGCGTGTTCGAGACCGAAGTCCCCTCGCTGTAGAACTGAGGCAGGTTCGGCGCGCGGAAGCTCTGCGAGACCGAGCCGCGCAGCGACAGGCCATGACCGACCTTCCACAGGATCGCGCCCTTCGGCTTCAGGACGTTGCCGAAGTCCGAATAGTGCTCGTCGCGGGCGGCGATCTGCAGGCTGACTTCCTCGACGAAGGGGATGTTCATCTCGGGCGAGATGACCGGCACGGCCAGTTCGAAGAACGCCGAGGCGATCGAGCGATGAGCCGACACGTCCGGCGAGCCCGAGGCCCCCATGACGTCGGTGCCGTAGGTCACGCCGGTGACGGTGTTGGTGTACGTGATCGTGCCGTCCAGGCGGTCGTCACGGTCGTCCTTGTAGGTCTCGCGGCGCAGCTCGACCCCGGCCGCGAAACCGACGTCGCCGCCGGGCAGACGGAAGAGGTCCTTCTTGGACACCTTGAAGTCGGCGAGGGCCAGCGAGGTCTTGCTGATCCGGTAGACGTTGATCAGGAACGAGTTGATCGTGTCCTGGCTATTCGGCGTGGCGTCCTCGCCCGAATAGTTGGTCAGCGAGCCGCCATTGAACGGATTGTAGGCCGACGCGTCCGTGCGGTTCAGCGCCGCCTGGAAGAGCGTGTTGCTGATGGCGTTGTGGGTCATGTCCTTGGTGCGGGCTTCCGAGTAGAGCAGCGCGCTGTCCCACTTCCAGCCGTTCCAGTCGCCCTTCAGGCCGCCCAGCAGGCGGAAGCTGTCGTCGGTCACCGTATAGGTGCGGCCGCCGGCGTCGACCGGGCGGTAGTTCAGGATGTTCATCGCCACGCCCGAGGCGCCCACGCCGGTGAGGCCCGAAAGGCGGTTCGGGTTGACCGCGCCGTTGGCCAGGGTGGTCGGACCGAAGGGGTTCCAGTAGGCGTTGGCCGCGATGCTGATCTGGGCCGAGCTGAGCGGCGCGGACTGCTCGCGGTTGCCGGTGAACAGGGCGTGGTAGTAGCCGCCCTCGCCATAGGCGGTGACGCCGCCGAAGTCGTGCTCGACCGTGGAGAAGAGGTTGGTGCGCTCCAGACCGCCCTTCAGCGACCGCTGCGAGTTCTCGTCGTAACGAAGCACGCGGTCATTCGCGCCCGTGATCGTGCCGGCCCGAATGCAGATGTCACCCGTCAGGGTCGCCGACGAGCAGCCGGCGGCGGTGTTGGACACCGGCTCGATGTGGAACACCCCCGTCGTCGTGAGGGCTGCGCCGTTCTGACGCGGCGCGGTCGAGGCGGGGATCAGCGTGAACGCCCCCCAGGGGCTCGAGGTCGAGCGGTTGTCGAACGCGGTGTCGCTGGCCCAGGCGGTGCCGGCCATGGCGGCGCGGTGATCCTCGCTGGCCGAGTAGTCGCGCTCGCTGGCCATCAGGCGGCTGCGGGCGGTGTAGGACCCGAAGAAGGTCAGCCGCGTGCCGTCGTCCAGACGCGTGCCGGCCTTCACGTTGAAGCTGCCTTCGCGGTAGCTCGTGCCCTCCGAGCCGCCGACCTGCCCCTCGACCCGCAGGCCTTGGAACTTGGTGTCGAGCACGGTGTTCACCACGCCCGCCACGGCGTCCGCGCCGTAGATGGCGGCCGCGCCGTCCAGCAGGACCTCCACGCGCTTGACGCCCGAGACGGGGAACGCGTTGGTGTTGACGGTCTGCACCGGGACCAGGTTCTCGGTCTGGGTGCCCGGCGCCAGCACGGCGCGGCGGCCGTTCAGCAGGGCCAGCGTGTTGCCGGTGCCCAGGCTGCGCAGGTTCAGGGACGAGACGTCGCCGCGCGCGTCGTTCAGGTTGCCGGTCGTGCGGGCTTCCTGGAACTGGACGTCGCCGGCCTGCGGGATCGAGCGGAACAACTCGTCGCCCGAGACGGCGCCCGTGGCGATGATGTCCTGCTCGCCGACCACCGTCACCGGCAGCGCGCCCGTCGTCCGCGCGCCCTCGATCTGCGAGCCGACGACCACGATGGCTTCGACGACCTGGGCCTCGTCAGTCGCCGCGCCGGCCCCCACGCTCGCGGACTGGGGGAGTTCGGCCGGCGCCGGGCGCAGCGTGATGGTCTTGCCGTCGTCCGACTGGACGACCAGGCCGGCGGCCTTGGCCAGACGCGCCAGCGCCTCGGCGTCGGCGATATCGCCCGCAACGGCCGGCGTGCGCTTGCCGCTGGCCGCCTCGAACGGGAACAGGACCTGCTTGCCCGACTGCTGGGCGAACGCCTGCAGCGCGGTCACCGCGTCGCCGGCCGGAATATTGAAGCTGTGGCGGGCCTCTTGGGCCAGGGCCGGACCGGCCAACACCAGCACGGCGGCGGACGCCATCAGGAAGCCGCGAACCGTGCGGCGCGTGTCGTTAGACATTGTTTTTGTAACCCCTCTCGACGCCTCCAGCCCCGACGGGAGGCGTCTTCGAAGGAACGACGCTATAGCCCCGACTTTCCGCTAGTCGCGACGGGAACTTTTTTGAACGCCAGCCCCGCCGGGAGGCTTCAGCTGCGCCGCGACAGCCGGATCGCGCCGTCGGCGCCTTCCGAAGCGCTCACCGGGAAGGCGCTGGTCACCGCATTGACGAAGCTGGTCGGCTCGGTGGTCTGGAAGTAACCGGCCAGACGCAGGTGGGCGATCGACGGATCGGCGATGCGGATCTGGCGATGATTGTAGCGATTGAACTCCGCCGCCGCCTGCGCCAGCGACTGGCCGTTCAGGGCGATCGCCCCTTGCCGCCAGGCCAGGCTCCGGTCGATCTCTGCGTTCGACACCACGCGCGAACGGGCGCCGCGCGAGTCGTAGATCGCCGCCACCCCGGCGGTCAGGCGCATGTCGTCCTTGGCGTCGGCGCGGACAGGATCGACATCGACGGCGCCCTTCTTGACCGTCACCGCCGCGCCGTCCGAGCGCAGGCGGACCGCCACCTCCGCCGAGCCGTCAGCCGCGATCACCGCATCGGCGGCCTTGACCACGAAAGGTCGGGCGTCGGGCGCGGCGTCGAACAGCGCCTCGCCCTTGATCAGCTTGACCTCGCGCACGCCGCGCTTGAAGCGGACAACGACCTTGCTGTCGGTGTTCAGCTCGATCCGGCTGTTGTCGCCCAGCACCACGACCCGGCGCTCGCCGATCGCGGTGGCGTAGGCGGTCGAGGTCCCGAACGACAGGCTTCCCGCCACCAGCAGCGCCATGGCGGCCGAGGCGGCCAGCCCGCGAGCCCACGGCGACCGCGACAGGGCCGACAGACGCGGCTGCGGTTGAGGCTGCGGCGTCGCCGCCAGAAGGTCGGCGTCCGGCCGCTGCAGCCCCGGCCGCAGCGCGCGCACGCGATCGATCCGCGCCCAGGCGACGGCTTCGCGCTCGTAGGTGGCCTCATGCTCGAAGCTCTCGCCGCGCCAGGCCTCGAAGGCGGCGCGGTCGGCGTCAGAGCACGAAGGATCGTCAAGCCGGACCACCCAGAGGGCGGCCGCCTGCCTCACCGCTTCGCGTCGTGATCCCGTATCCCGCTCCATGAGCGCCTTTCGTCGGCCTTGCTTTTCCGTTCGTTACGCCGTCCCAGCTTCTCGGAACAGTAGCGCAGCCCCTTCACCAGATGCTTCTCAACAGTAGAGACGGACAGGCCCAGCCGAACCGCTATCTCGTCTGGCGAGAGGCTATAGACTTTTCTCAACGTGAAGACGCGTCGACATTGCGTCGGAAGTTCGGCGATCGCGTCGGCCAGCGCCTGCAGCTCTTCGCGCGATTCGATGATGGATTGCGCGCCGGGCGCTTCGTCGATCGGCTCGATGCGTTCGAAATCGGCGACCGCGGTGATCGTCAGGACCTTGCGGCGGCGCAACGCGTCGAGGGCGCAGTTGCGCAGAACCCGCGTGGCGAAGGCGGCGGGGTTGCCGATCTCGCGCCAGGTCTTGCAGGCGATCGCTCGCGCGAAGGTCTCGTGGACCAGGTCTTCCGGATCGGTCTGCCCATCGCGGCAGAACCGCCGCGCATAGGCCAGCAGGTCCGGCTCCAGCGGCAGGATCTCCCGCCGAAACCAGGCGCGCCTGTCTTCGTCGTCTTGCGCCATCAACGCCCCTCTCGGCGGAAAGGAAGCCGATCGGGTGCGGAATAGCAACCCGGCGGCGGGACCGCCGCCGGGTCGTTTCGGGCGCGGCGCCTAATCCTCGATCGGATTGTGCCGCGTATCCTTCAGGAACAGACCCCCGATAACGGCGGTCACCGTCGCGATGATCACCGGATACCAGAGGCCCGAATAGATATCGCCGGTCGCCGCCACGATCGCGAAGGCCGTGGTCGGCAGGAAGCCGCCGAACCAGCCGTTGCCGATATGGTAGGGCAGCGACATCGCCGTGTAGCGGATGCGGGTCGGGAACAGCTCGACCAGCATGGCCGCGATCGGGCCGTAGACCATGGTCACGTAGATCACCAGGATCGCCAGCAGGCCGATGACCTTGGGCTTGTCGACCAGCGCCGGGTCGGCCTTGGCCGGATAGCCGGCGGCCTTCAGCTGGGCGCCGAGGTCGGCCTCCCAGGCCTTGCGCGCGTCGGCGAAGGCCTTGCCGGTCGCGCCCTTGGGATCAAAGCCCTCGAGCGTCACGCCGCCGACCTTGACCGTCGTCGGCGCCCCCGCCGGGGCGTCGTGGTTGCTGTAGGTGACACCGGCCTTGGCGAGATAGGCCTTGGCCACATCGCAAGGCGTATTGAACTTGGCCTTGCCGACGGGGTCGAACTGGAAGGCGCAGGTGGCCGGATCGGCGTTGACCACGACCGGGGCCGAGGACTCGGCGTGGGCCAGCACGGGATTGGCGTAGGCTGTGATCGCCTTGAAGATCGGGAAATAGGTCGCCGCCGCCAGCACGCAGCCGACGATGATGATCCACTTGCGGCCGATCTTGTCCGACAGCCAGCCGAAGAACACGAAGAACGGCGTGCCGATCAGCAGGCTGGTGGCGATCAGCAGGTTGGCCAAGGCGCCGTCCAGCTTCAGCGTCTTCTCAAGGAAGAACTGGGCGTAGAACTGGCCGGTGTACCAGACCACCGCCTGGCCCATGGTCAGGCCGAACAGCGCCAGAAGCACGACCTTCAGGTTCGGCCATTGGCCGAAGGCCTCGGCCAGCGGCTTCTTGGTTCCCTTCCCTTCCGAGATCATGCGTTGGAAGGTCGGGCTCTCGTGCAGCTTCAGGCGGATCCACAGCGACACGCCCAGCAGCAGCAGCGAGACCAGGAACGGGATGCGCCAGCCCCAGGCCTTGAACGCCTCCTCGCCCATCCACGTGCGGGTCGCAAGAATGACCAGCAGCGACAGGAAAAGACCGACGGTGGCCGTGGTCTGGATCCAGCTGGTGTAGAAGCCGCGACGCCCCTCGGGCGCGTGCTCGGCGACGTAGGTCGCGGCTCCGCCGTACTCGCCGCCCAGGGCCAGGCCCTGCACCAGGCGCATCAGGATCAGGGCGATGGGCGCGGCCACGCCGATCTGCTCGTACGAGGGCAGGAGGCCGACCACGAAGGTCGACACGCCCATCAGCAGCATGGTGATCAGGAAGGTGTTCTTGCGGCCCCAGATGTCGCCAAGACGCCCGAAGATCAAAGCGCCCAGCGGCCGGATCGCAAAGCCGGCGGCGAAGGCCAGCAAGGCCAGGATGAAGCCGGTGGTCTCGTTGACGCCGGAGAAGAAGTGGCCGGTGATGATCACCGCCAGCGAGCCGTAGAGATAGAAATCGTACCACTCGAACACGGTGCCGAGCGAGGACGCCCCGATCACCAGCGCGTCGCGGCCCTTCCCAGTCTTACCCTGAGCGGGCGCGGCTTGGCTGTCAGCCCCCATCGATGAATTCCCTTCCCTGATCGCCGCGTTTCCCCGCGGTCAAGCGGGACCCTAACTCAGCGAACGTGACTCTAGCGATGCAGGAAATCTGGGGAGCGTCACTTTTTTTGGGACCGGTTTCCACATTGCGGAGCGCGATGCACGGGAATGACGTCGCGGCCATGATGTGCGATCACCCCGACGAGGAAGAGGAGCCGCCATGACCGTCTCGAAGATCGCCCGCCGCGCCCTGGTCGGCGCCCTGGCCATGCTGGCCGCTTCGCCCGCCCTCGCCGCGGGCAAGCCGCGCGTGGCGATCGAGACCGACAAGGGGACCATCGTCGTCGAGCTGGAGGACCAGAAGGCGCCGATCACGGCCAAGAACTTCCTCTACTATGTCGACAAGCACCGCTTCGACGGCGGTCAGTTCTTCCGCGCCAACCGGGCCAAGGGCGCGCCCGGCGCCGGCTCGATCCAGGGCCAGCCCAAGCCCTATTCCCGCCGCGCCCCGCCGATCGCCCACGAAAGCACGCTGAAGACCGGGCTCAAGCACAAGGCCGGCGCGATCTCGATGGGCCGCGACGCGCCGGGTTCGGCCACCGCCGACTTCTTCATCTGCGCCAGCGCCCAGCCCTATCTGGACGCCAAGCCGGGCAAGTCGGACGCCGCCCAGGGCTACGCGGTGTTCGGCTATGTCGTGCAGGGCATGGACGTCGTGAAGAAGATCCTGGCCGGCCGCACCGACGGCCAGACCAACGTGCCGTCGATGAAAGGCCAGATCCTGAATCCGCCGGTGAAGATCCTCAGCATGAAGCGGGTCTAGAAACCCGCCGCGCGGCTTTTTTTGTCGGCCGCCTTGCGTCGCTCCATTTATACTATAAACGCCAGCGAAGAACATCCGCGCGGGAGGAGACTAGAGTGATCCGCATCGGCCTCGTCGGCGTGGGCAAGATCGCCCATGACCAGCATATCCCCGCGATCGCCGCGGATCCGCGCTTCGACCTCGTCGCGGCCGCCAGCCGCAGCCAGCCGGACCTGGGCGGCCTGCCCGTCTTCCACGACATCGCGCAGATGCTGGCCGAAGGCCCGGAACTCGACGCCGTCGCGCTCTGCACCCCGCCCCAGGCGCGCCGCGAGACGGCCCTGGCCGCCCTGCGCGCCGGCAAGCACGTCTTCTTGGAAAAGCCTCCCGGCGCCACGGTCAGCGAAGTGGCCGAGCTGGCCGCCGTCGCCCGCGAGCAGGGCGTCGTCCTGTTCACAAGCTGGCACTCGCGCTTCGCCACCGGCGTGCCCCAGGCCAAGGCCTGGCTGGCGGCCAACCCCGTCCGCACGCTGTCCATCGAGTGGCGCGAGGACGTGCGCCGCTGGCACCCCGGCCAGACCTGGATCTGGCAGGCCGGAGGCATGGGCGTCTTCGACCCGGCCATCAATGCTCTGTCGATCCTGACCGAGATCATGCCCGACGAGGTCTTCGTCACGGACGCCAAGCTTCAGGTGCCCGAGAACGTCCAGTCGCCGATCGCCGGCCACGTCGACATGACCACGCTGAAGGGCGCGGCCATCACCGCCGATCTCGACTTCCTGCAGACCGGCCCGCAGACCTGGGACATCACCGCCTGGAGCGACGCCGGCGAGCTGAAGCTGTCGATGGGCGGCGCCAAGCTCACGATCGACGGAAAGGTCGTGGTCGACGGCGAGAACCGCGAATATCCGGGCCTCTACGACCGCTTCGCGACCCTGGTGGCCGAGGGCCGCTCGGAAGTGGACGTGCGCCCGCTGACCCTGGTGGCCGACGCGTTCATGGTCGGGACGCGGGAGAGCGTCGAGGCGTTCATCGAGTAGGGGCGCGGATAAGATGCTCCCCCGCGATGCGGGGGAGCTGTCGCGGAGCGACTGAGGGGGCTAACGCGGCGCGCGTCCAGCTTGCCCCCTCCGGCCCTCCAGGCCACCTCCCCCGCATCGCGGGGGAGGATCCCACCCCGTTCAGTTCACCTGCCGCTCGCGCCCTTCCCAGTACGGCGCGCGCAGCTCCCGCCGCAGGATCTTGCCCGAGGCGTTCCTGGGCAGAGCGGCCACGAAGTCCACGCTCTTGGGCGCCTTGAAGTGGGCGATCCGCGTCCGGGCGAAGGCGATGATGTCGTCGGCGTCCGGCGTGACGCCCGGCTTGGGCGCGACCACCGCCTTGACGGCCTCGCCCCATTTCTCGTCGGGCACCCCGATCACCGCCACCTCGGCCACGTGCGGGTGACCGTAGACGGCGCTCTCGACCTCGGCCGGATAGATGTTCTCGCCGCCCGAGATGATCATGTCCTTCACCCGGTCGTGGATGAACAGATAGCCGTCCTCGTCCAGGTAGCCGGCGTCGCCGGTTCGCAGCCAGCCGTCGGCGTCGATGGTCTTGGCGGTCGCCTCGTCCAGCTTCCAGTAGCCCTTCATGGTCGAGGCCGAGCGGACGGCGACCTCGCCGACCGTGTTGGGCGGCAGGCTGTTCCCGGCCTCGTCGATGACCTTGAGCTCCACGCCCGGCATCGGCAGGCCCGCCGCGCGCATGCGTTTGTTGCCGGCCGGGTCGTGGTCCTCGGGCGGCAGATAGACCACCGTGCCAGTGGTCTCGGTCATGCCGTACTGCTGGACGAAGCCGCAGCCGAACACCTCCATGCACTCGCGCAGCAGGTCCAGCGGGATCGGCGCGGCGCCGTACAGGATGTGTGACAGGCGCGAGTAGTCGACCTCGCGCGCCCTGGGCAGCCGCACGACGATCTGCAGCGCCGCGGGCACCATGAACATCTTCGAGATGCGGTCCTTCTCGATGTAGTCGAGCACCTTGGTCGGGTCGAACTCGCGCGCCACCACGCCCTTGGCGCCGTTCAGCAGGCCGACCAGCCCCCAGCCGGTGCCGCCGATATGGGCGACGGGCATGGCGACCAGGCTGACGTCGTGCGGTCCCCACTGGTTCCAGGCCAGCGGCGTCTTGCCCGCCTCGCGCCGCATGGCCAGCAGGTTGTCATGGGTCAGCATCGCCCCCTTGGGCCGTCCGGTGGTGCCCGAAGTGTAGAGCTGGATGGCGATGTCGGACGTCGCGATCGGCTTGTTCGGATCGGTGTCGGGCCGCGCGTCGCGCCAGGCCTCGAAGGTCGCGTTCTCGCCCGCGCCCCGAGGCTCCATCGCGATGACGACAGGACGGTGGGTCAGCTCGGCGGCGACGTCCTCGACGTGGCCGATCAGCTCGGGCCCGACGAAGACCAGCTTGGCGTCGCTGTCGGCGACGATGTAGGCGATCTCGGGCGCGGCCAGCCGCCAGCCGATCGGCGTGGTGACGACCCCGGCCTTGGCGGCGCCGATCAGGAGCTCGAAATACCAGTCGCTGTTCTTGCCGACATAGGCGACACGGTCGCCGGTCGAGAGCCCAGCCGCGATCAGGGCGTTGGCGACCCGGTTCGTGTGGCGGTCGAAGTCGGCGAAGGTGGTCTCGCGTCCCTCGAAGCTGAACGCGACAGCGTCCGGCCGCGCCTCGGCGTGATAGCGGGCGACATCGCCCAAGGTCCGCATCCGCTCGAAGTCGATCGCGTCCGACATCCGTCCTGGCTCCCTCGTTGTCCGGCTCTGCGGCCGGTCAAACGAATGTTGGGCCAGGCTTCCGCGCACGGCAAGCTATCCGTAACGATAGGTAGAGCGCGAGCCCTTAGCGCCAGGCGCGCACCCCGATCACCACCGCCGTGCTTCCCGCCCGCTCGCCGGCGATGACCGCCGGACCGAAGGCCCGTTCGCGGATGAGACCGACATAGGGCGCGAACTCCTTGGTGATCTCGTAGCGCAGGCGCACGCCGCCCTCGAGCCGCGCGGCGCCGGCTTCGGCGAGGTCGCCTTCCAGCCGGGGCTGCAGGATCAGCTTCTGGGTCAGGCGCAGATCGTAGGACGCTTCGGCGCGAGCCGACACGTCGCCCTGGTCCGACAGATAGGCCGCGCCCTGAACCTCGAACCAGTACGGCGCGAGACCTTCGAAGCCGATGGTCGCGTAGCTCCGCCCTTTCGGCGCCAGGTCGTAACGAACGCCCGCCTGCAGGTCGAAGTAAGGACCCACCGGCCAAGCCTTCAGCAGCTCGGCCTCCCCGTGTTCCCAGCCCTCGCCGTCCACACGCTCGCCGCGCGCCTTGACCACCCAGCGCGAGGCGTCGCCGCCCCACCAGGCCTCGCCCTCGAAGGCCTGCGCGTCGGCGCCCTTGCGCGAGCGATATTCCAGCACGTCGGCGCGGACGGTCCAGGCGGTCCCGCCGCCATGCTCCTTGACCAGCTGAGCGCGGGCGGCGGCCATGGCCGCGGGGCTGTAGAAGCGCTCGGCGGCGTGGTCGGTCGGGATCGGCGGCGGCTTGGTCTCGCTCGCGGGCGCGGCGGGCGCCGGCATGTGGTGGCCGGCGTGCGGGTCGGCCGGCGTCGGCACGGCATGGCCGGCGTGCGGATCGGCGGGCCGGCCGGCGCGGCCTGGTGGTGCTCGTGCTGAACGGCGGGCGGAAGATCGACCAGCATCACGCCGCCTCCCCGTCCAGCGGACGCACGGTGACCACCGCGAACATGCCCGCGTGCATGTGCAGCAGCATGTGGCAGTGGAAGGCCCAATCGCCCGGCTCGTCGGCGGTGAGGTCGAAGGCGGTTCGGCTCCCCGGCGCGACATTGACCGTGTGTTTCAGGGGCTGCCGCTCCTGGCCGTTCACCAGCTCGAAGAAGTGGCCGTGCAGGTGGATCGGATGGGCCATCATGGTGTCGTTGATCAACACCACCCGCGCCCGCTCGCCGCGCGCGAAGGCGTAGGGCTTGCGATCGGGACCGTAGGGCTGGCCGTCGAACGCCCACATGAAGCGCTCCATGTTGCCGGTCAGGTGGATCTCCACCGTCCGTCCCGGCGGGCGCTTGTCCGTCGGCTCATTCAGGTTGGCGAGATCGGCATAGGTCAGCACCTTGTGGCCGACGTCTTCCAGGCCCTGGGGCGGCTCGGCCATGCGGTCCATCGGCATCGGCGAGATGCTCTGGACGCCTGGGGTCAGGGGCACGTTCGGCGCGTTGGCCTGGGACCGCATGGACATGTCCATGCCGGGCATGTCCATGCCGTGGGCCATGTTCCCCATGCCCATGTCCTTCATCGTCGCCAGCGGCCGCTTGCGCAGCGGCGGAACGGGGGCGGACATGCCCAGGCGCGGCGCCAGGGTCGCCCGGGCCAGGCCCGAGCGGTCCGAGGCCTCGGCGACCAGGGTGAAGGCCTTGTCCTCGCTGGGCCGGACGATGACGTCATAGGTCTCGGCCGGCGCGGTCTGGAACTCGTCGACGCTGACCGGCGACACCGGCTGGCCGTCGACCGCGACAACCTCCAGGGCCAGGCCCGGGATGCGAACGTTGAAGGTAGTCATGGCGGCGGAATTGATGATCCGCAGCCGCACCCGCTCGCCCGGCGAAAACAGGCCCGTCCAGTTGTCGGCGGGGCCGTGGCCGTTGACGAGGTAGGTGTAGGTCGAGCCGGTGACGTCCAGGATGTCCGTCGGGTCCATCCGCATCTTGGACCACTCGATCCTGTCCTTCAGCGACTGGTCCTCGCCGCGCAGCAGGCCCGCCACCGTCTGCTTCTGCTGATTGAAATAGCCGGCCTGCGCCTTCAGCTTGCGGAACAGCTCGTGCGGATGCCGGAAGCTCCAGTCCGACAGCACGACCACATGCTCGCGGTCGAAAGGGATCGGGTCCTCGCCCGCCGGATCGATGATCATCGGCGCGTAGTGGCCCGACAGTTCCTGCAGCCCCGAATGGCTGTGCCACCAGTAGGTGCCCGACTGCCGGACCGGGAACTCATAGGTGAAGGTCTCGCCGGGCTTGATCCCCGGGAAGCTTACGCCCGGCACGCCGTCCATCTGGAACGGCACCAGCAAGCCATGCCAGTGGATCGAAGTGTCCTCGTCGAGGTTGTTGGTCACCGCGATGCGGACGTTCTGGCCTTCCTTCAGCCGGATCAGCGGGCCAGGGATCGTGCCGTTGATCGCCACGCCGTGGCCGGTGCGCCCGTCGATGCGCGGCATGACATGGCCGATCGAGAGCTTGATCTCCTCGCCGCTCAGCGCCGCCGGCGATCGCGTCCCCTCGCTCGCCCGCGCCCAGGCTGGCAGCAGGCCCAAGGCGCCCAAGCCCAGGGCGCCGCGCAGCAAGCTTCTTCGATCAAAAGCCGTCATCACCGTTCCGTATTCCAACGCCCCGAGCACTTGGGTATCACCAAGGCCATGTCCAAGAGCACTCCCGCCACGATCGCACTCACAAAGGCCGGCGTCGCGTTCGACCTTTATACGTACGAATACGATCCTGGATCGGAGCGCGTGGGCCTTCAGGCCGCCGAGGCTCTGGGCGAGGACCCGCGCCGGGTGCTCAAGACCCTGGTGGTGATGCTGGACGGCAAGCCCGCCTGCGCCATCCTGCCCTCCGATAAGGAGGTCAGCATGAAGAAGCTGGCCGCCGCCCTGAAGGGCAAGTCGGCGGCCATGGCGCCCGTGTCCGACGCCGAACGGATCACAGGCTACAAGGTCGGCGGGGTCAGCCCTTTTGGACAGAAGAAGCGCCTGCCGACCGTGATGGAAGAAGCCGCCCTCGCCGAGTCCTATGTCTTCATCAATGGCGGACAGCGGGGCTTGCAGGTCAAGCTCGCGCCCGCCGATGCGGTGAAGGCCCTGGGCGCGACGGCGGCGGCGATCGTGGCGGACTGACATGGCGAACGGGGCGGGCTTGAAATCCCGCGCGGTTCTCGCCTATAAGCCGCGCCTCCTGGTCCGGCTGGGTAGCTCAGATGGTTAGAGCGGTGGATTCATAACCCACAGGTCGGCGGTTCGATCCCGCCCCCCGCCACCAGGATGGATGCACAGGCAGATGCCTAGTGGACCAAGATGGCGTTTATCGCCGCGCTTGTCTGTTATGAGAACCGCATTCCAGTCAGCCTGCACCTTCCGAAATAGAAAGACCCGCTAGCGCATCCGCCAGCGGGCCAGAAAAATCTAGCTTCTCGTTGCGACCTCAGGCGTTGAGCAGTCTCGACACCAGGCAGCTACGGGTTTTATCTAGTCCATGGCGGCCGGCTCCAATCGAACCGCCAAGGGCTGTCTCTTGAAAGTCCTAGGCCTTGATGGCCGCGATCAACTGGGTCGCGGCCATCAAGAGCAGCGTAAGGCTAATCAGGGCCTGGCTGGCGCGTTCCGTCATCATTGTCTCCTTTCCACGAGCCGCTTACGCAGAATCGCCGGCTAGGCTCGTGCTTTCAAAATACGAGCGGCACATGTTCGGGGGAAAGGGTCGGAAGCCTCTGCATTCAATGCAAAATGGGATTATCCCACAACTTACCCACAGGGGATGTGAGTGGATTTGCGCGGAGCCGTCCTTAAACGGCCACACGGATCAGACGGGGAACGGAAGTGGGTTCCGATTTGCATCCGCCCCCGCCACCAGGACGAACTCCGGTTTCAGAAAACGACTGGCGCTGAAACCGCTCACACTTTCGGCTGCCGCGCCTTAAGCTGAAATCGGCGGACGCTCTTCGTCCAGCCCGCCCACCACCAGCTTCAGCAATGGCCGCTTCGCCGTCGTTTCCGCGCCGCGCAGCTCATCGCCCAGCATGTGGAAGTAGTTCGCGATGCGCGTGTCCTGTTCGTGGCGCGCCAAGACGTCCATCGCCTCGGCGAATTCCTGACGCGACGCCGCGCCCTTGGCTGACAGGACGCCGACGAGGGCCGCGAACAGACCTGTTTGGATCTGCAACAGCGAGGGTTGGTCGGGCATATCCATTTCGACGCTCCTAGTCGTAACGGCCATGCGAATATATTGCGCCGCGTCGCCATGAGCACCCAATGAAAACGGACATTCAGGCCCGAGACGAATTGCCACAGTTCGACACAATGGAGTAAATTTTGCCGTCATTATTTACGGATACTACTGCGACAACTTGTCCAAAGCCCGCACTGGACACGCCGAAACAGCTTTTCCCGCAAGGGTTTGACCATGCAGCGCGCCATGGCTCTATTAGCCTCATGATGACCAACAGCTTCAAAGGCGGATGCCTGTGCGGGGCCCTGCGTTGGGAGGCCGATCGCGCGCCCGACTACATGGGGTTGTGCTGTTGCGGCGACTGCCGCAAGGCCTCGGGCTCCGGCTTCATCCCCTTCATGGGTTTCCCGGCCTCGGCGCTGACGATCATGGGGCCTACGCGGCAATATCGCTGCCAGGCCTTCCGGGGCGGCGTGTCGACGCGCAACTCTTGCCCCACCTGCGGCGGTCTGGTGTTCGGCGGCGAGCACGGCCTGAGCGACAGCCATACGATCTATGCCGGCAGCCTGGACGACCCCAGCCTGTTTGAGCCGACCATGCTGCTGTTCGACCGCGAGCGTCCGGCGTGGGTGGTCCCGCCCGAGGGCCTGACGCGCTACCCGGCGATGCCGGAGTAGCGCCTATAGGCTAGCCGCCCGGAAACGTGCCCGGTCGGATGTAGGCGAACATGTGGCTGACCCAATCGGGCTTGCCCAGCGGAACGCCCTTGTGGCGCAGGATCGCGTAGGCCGTGGTGGCGTGGAAATAGAACTGGGCGAACGCCCAGTCGCGCACGAACTGCTCGCCGGTCATGTCGAACACCACGCCGTTGGGCAGCTTCAGCTCGACTTTCCGCTGGGCCGCGCCGTCGAAAGCGGACGCGGGCGTCGCCTCCAACCGCGCCACAGCGTCGGCCAGCTGAGCCCGCAGCCCCTCGAAGTCGGCCGCGTCCTCCGCCGGCGCAAACGAGTCCGCGCCGGTCAGGTGGCGCAACAGATCGCTGGCCTGGGTGCAGACGAACCGCACCTGGGTCGACAGCGGGAACATGTCCGGCGCCAGACGGGCGGTCAGCAGATCGTCCGTCGAAAGGCCGTTGTCGGCGGCGAAGGCTTCACCCTTGCTCAGTTGGGCGCTTAGCCCCCTGAGCATCTGGACGTAGGTCGGGATGGCGAGCGTATACGGATCCATCGGGCGTTCCATCAAAGCGGCGCCTTGCGCGCCCCGAAGACTTAGGCGCTCGGCCCGAACCTCGCCACCAGATCGTAGGCGTCTCCGGGGAAGATCTGGCGCACGCGGGTGACGCCGCGCCCTTCCCGCCAGGTGCGGCGATCGACCATCAGACACGCCGCGCCTTCGTCCAGGGCCAGCAGACGGGCGACCTCGGCGTTGGCGTTGACCGCGCTGATCCGGCTCTCGGCCTCGGTCCAAGCGACGTGCTCCAGCAGCCACGCGCCGGGCGTGATCTCGGCGAAGTCTTCAGCGTCCATCTGTGGCGAGGCCGCGAGTGCGACCAGGCGGCGCTCCAGTGCGAAAGGGCGACCGCCGGCGTCGTGGACGCCGTCCAGCGCCAGCAGCTTGCCGCCGGAGGCCAGTTCGACCTCGCCCGGCGCCTCGCGATCCGCATCGCGCACGACGCGCGCCAGCAGGCGGAAGGCGTAGGCCTCGCCCCGCGCCTCGATCTCGGCCTGGATGTCGGGGATGTTCAGGACGGGCGCGTGAACCTTGGGCCGCGCCACGAACGAGCCGGCCCGCTTGCGGCGGACGATCAGCCCGGCCTCGACCAGGGCGGTCATGGCCTTGCTCACCGTCATGCGAGCGCAGCCGTACTGGCCCATCAGCTCGGTCTCGAACGGCACGCGGTGGCCCGGCGGCCAGGCGCCGGAGCGGATGCGGCGCTCGATGTCCTCGCGGATCCGCAGGTGAAGCGGCGCGCCGCTCGGCCCAGGAGTCTCTTGAACGCGCGCGTCGGTCACTGGACAAGCCTCATCATTCGCAAATATGACTATACATATTAGCGGGCCGCAAGAGCCCGCCGCCTGTCGTCGACCGCCATCTGGAGACCCGAGTGACCGAGCTTGTTCTGACCCCCGGCGACGTGCCTCTGGCCGACTGGAAGGCGATCTATCGCGGCGCCGGCGCGCGGCTTGCCGACGGCGCCTGGCCGGTGATCGCCGCCAGCGCCGAGGCGGTCGAGCGCATCCTGGCCAAGGGCGAGCCGATCTACGGGATCAACACGGGCTTTGGGAAACTGGCCAGCGTTCGCATCGGCGACGAGGACCTGGCGACCCTGCAGCGCAACATCGTCCTCTCGCACGCCGCCGGCGTCGGCGAGCCGTCGCCCATTCCGGTCGTGCGCCTGATGATGGCCCTGAAGCTGGCCAGCTTGGCGCAAGGGGCCTCGGGCGTGCGGGTCGAGACTGTGCGCCTCCTGGAAGCCATGCTGGTCCAGGGCCTGACGCCGGTGATCCCGTGCCAGGGCTCGGTCGGCGCCTCGGGGGACCTGGCGCCGCTGGCGCACATGGCCGCGACCATGATCGGGGTCGGCGAGATCTTCGTCGGCGGGGCGCGCGTCCCGGCCGACCAGGCGCTGAGTGACGCGGGCCTTTCGCCGCTGACGCTGGGCCCCAAGGAGGGTCTCGCCCTGCTGAACGGCACCCAGTTCTCGACCGCCAACGCCCTGGCCGGCCTGTTCGAGGCCGAGCGCCTATTCCAAACGGCTCTGGTCACCGGCGCCCTGTCGACCGAGGCCGCCAAGGGCTCGGACACCCCCTTCGATCCGCGAATCCACGCCCTGCGCCGCCACGCCGGCCAGATCGAGACCGCCGCCGCCCTCCGCGAACTGATGGCGGGTTCGGCCATCCGCGCCTCGCACCTGAAGGAGGACGAGCGGGTTCAGGACCCCTACTGCCTGCGCTGCCAGCCCCAGGTGATGGGCGCGGCGCTGGACGTGCTGCGCCAGGCCGCGACCACCCTGGCGACCGAGGCCAATGGCGTCTCGGACAATCCGCTTATCTTCCCGGAGGCCGACGAGGCCCTTTCGGGCGGCAACTTCCACGCGGAGCCGGTGGCCTTCGCCGCCGACATGATCGCCCTGGCGGTCTGCGAGATCGGCTCGATCGCCGAGCGCCGCATCGCCATGCTGGTCGACCCGGCGCTGTCCGGCCTGCCCGCGTTCCTGACGCCGAAGCCCGGCCTGAACTCGGGCTTCATGATCCCGCAGGTCACGGCCGCGGCCCTGGTCTCGGAGAACAAGCAGAAGGCCTATCCGGCCAGCGTCGACTCCATCCCGACCTCGGCCAATCAGGAGGACCACGTCTCGATGGCCGCCCACGGCGCGCGACGCCTGCTGGCCATGGTCGAGAACGCCGACGCCGTGCTGGGGATCGAGTTGCTGGCGGCCGCGCAGGGCTGCGACTTCCACGCGCCGCTGCGCTCCAGCGCCGTTCTGGAGGCGGTCCGCGCCTTGACGCGGGAGAAGGTCGCGCACCTCACCGACGACCGCCACTTCCATCCGGACCTCAAGGCCGCCAACGCCCTCGTGCGCTCGGGCGCGGTGATCGCAGCGGCGGGGGAACTGCCGGGCGTAAACTGAGACGCGCAAACGCCCCCTCCGTCTCGCCGCCGATGGCGACGATCCACCTCCCCCGCACGCGGGGGAGGATGGGCGTTTTCGTCCTCACCCGTGGCGCGATGCGGATACGCATCGTGACGGAGGGGGCGCTTCAGCGCGCCAGCATCGCCGCCGCCTCGGCCGGACTCTTCTTGCCGGCGTCGCGGTCGACGGCGTAGTTGGCCGCCTGCATCGCCCTGACGTCGATGGATCCGCCGAGCGGCTTCAGGGCCTCGATCAGGCGCCGATCTCCCGCCCGCTTCGGCGAGACCAGGATCACCGCGTCGTAGGGCGGCAGCGCGCCTCTGGGGTCGGTCAGCAGGACGAGGTCGTCTGCCGCGATCCGCCCGTCGGACGAGAAGGCCGAGATCACGTCCGCCTCGCGGCTCTCCAGGGCCCGGTACATGAAGGTCGGCTGGAACTGCCGCTCAGCCTTGAAGCGCAGGCCGTACGCCGTCACCACCGCCGCCCATTCCGGCCGCGAGAAGAACTCAAGATCGCCGCCCATCGTCAGGTCCGGCGCACGGGCGGCCAGGTCGGCCAAGGACTTGATCCCCAGGGCCTCCGCGCGATCGCGGCGCATGGCCAGGGCGTAGGCGTTCTCGAAGCCCAGCGGCGCCAGCAGCACCACCCCGTCGCGGGCCTCCAGTTCAGTCCGCAGGCCCTCCAGCACCGCCTGGCGGCCGGGGTTGTCCTTCCGGTTCAGGACGTTCGCCCAGAGCGTGCCGGAGTAATCGACATAGGCGTCGATCTCCCCGGCCGCGAGCGCGCGGTAGGCCACCGCTGAGCCGAGGTTCACACGCCGCTGGACGCTCGCGCCTTCGCGCTCGAGCCGCCCCGCCATCAGCTCGGCCAGGATGTACTGCTCGGAGAAGTTCTTGGCGCCGATCACATAGGCCGGACGGCCTTGGGCGAGCGCGCCAACGGCCAGGGGGGCCAGCGCGGCCAGCAGGCCGATCGCCAGGCCCGCGCCGCCCGCCAGGAAGCGCTTGCCGTCCCGCCGCGCCACGCCGGCCTCGATCAGGCCCAGCAGCGCATCGACGACGATCGCCAGGCCCGCCGAGGCCGCGCAACCAACCAGCACCGCCACCCAGTCCTCGGTCTGGAGCCCCGAGAAGATGTAGTCGCCCAGCGAGGTCTGGCCAACGGGCGTCGAGAGGGTCGCCGCGCCGATGGTCCAGACCGCCGCCGTGCGCACGCCGGCCATGATCACGGGCGCGGCCAGGGGCAGCTCGACCCGCCATAGGCGCTGACGGTCGGTCATGCCGACGCCCCGCGCCGCCTCGACCACCGCCGGATCGATACCCGAGACGCCCGCCGCCGCGTTCCGCAGGATCGGCAGCATCGAATACAGCGTCAGGGCCAGCAGCGACGGCAGGAAGCCCAAGGCCGAGAAGCCCTGGCCGAACACCCGCTCAGCCAGGCCCGAGAGCAGCAGCAGCACCGGATAGAACAGCGCCAGCAGGGCCAGGCTGGGGATGGTCTGCACGAGGCCGGCGCCGCCCAGGGCGACCCACTTTAGGCGCGGGCTGCGCGCGGCGGCGATCCCGAGCGGCAGGGCAATGGCGAGGCCCAGGACAAGCGCGCTGGCCGAGAGGGCCACATGCCAGCCCAGGCGCTCGGGCAGCACGGCGAGGGCCGCGTCGAAACGGTCAGCCACGCGCCAGCTCCGCGAGGCGTTGCGCCTGGCGTTTCGGCGCGGCGATCAGGTCGGCGACGACAGGATCCGGATGCCCGGCGAGGAGCGATCTCGGCGACGCCTGGGCCAGCACCTTGCCATCGGCCATCACAACCACCTCGTCGGCCAGCAGCAGCGCCTCGCCGACATCGTGGGTGACCATCACCGTGGTCAGGCCCAGCGCCTCGTGCAGACGCCGGACGTCATCGGCCAGGGCGACGCGAACCACGGGGTCCAAGGCGCCAAAGGGCTCGTCCATCAGCAGGATCGAGGGCCGCGCGGCCAGCGCTCGAGCCACGCCGACGCGCTGCCGCTGACCGCCTGACAATTGCGCCGGCGCGCGGTCGGCGATGTCGCGCGGCAGGGCCACGAGGTCCAGAAGCTCGTCGGTCCGCGCGGCGATCACCTCGCCAGGCCAGCCCAGCAGAGTGGGCGTGATCCCAATGTTCTGGGCGATGCTCATGTGCGGAAAGAGGCCCGTCTCCTGGAAGGCGTAGCCGATCCCCCGGCGCAGCGCGTGCCCCGGCCGTCCGGCGATGTCCGCGCCGTCGATCAGCACGCGGCCGGAGGTCGGCGCGATCAGCCCGTTGATTAGCTTCAGCAGCGTCGTCTTGCCCGCGCCCGATCCGCCGACCAGGGCCACGAAGCGGCCCTTGGCGATGCGCAGGTCGGTCTCGCGCAGGACAGCTTGGCCGTCGTAGGCCTTGCTCACCCGGTCAAGGACGATGGCGTCGGTCATGCAAGCTCCCGGCGGCGCGATAATCGACCTTCGCCGGTTCCGAGCCGGAAATCAAAGCCAGGGTGCGACAAGGCGGCGCGCGACAGGTCGTCCGGTTCGCGAAGGCCGAGTCAATCTCGACCATGGGCGCATGGTTAAGGAGCGCCTGATGCCCTTCGCGTCGCAGACCCGCCCGTTCGATCCCCGCGCCCGCCGGCCCCGTCAGTGGCCGTTGGGCGTCGCGGTGTTCGTCGCGGCCGTGTTGAACGCGATCGTCTGGGGCGGCCTCTTGTCGGTCGCCCGCGCGTTCCTGGGTCTGTGAGCTTAGCGGTTTTGCATTTTCTCCCCCGAGCGACTTGAAGGCCGCGTCCGACCTGGGCGCGGCCCTTTTTTCTTCTCTCAACCCCTTTGCGCGACCGCGCGGTCCAGCGCCGCCAGCACGTGCTCGGCCAATCGATCGGCGGCGGGCCCGGCCTCGCGGTTGCGGATCAGCGCGATCTCGCCGTCGGCCAGGGGCGGCGCGTCCTCGCCGATGATCGCGAGGTCGTCGGGCACCATGGCGCGCGGCAGCACCGAAACGCCAAGCCCCGCCCTCAACGCCGCCAGCTGTCCCGCCACCGAGGGGCTCGTATAGGCGATGCGCCAAGCTCGTCCGGCTTCGTCCAGAGCCGTGGTCGCCCGGCGACGATAGACGCAGGGCGACGGCGCGGCGATCAGCGACACGACCTTGGTCGAGGCCAGGTCCTCGCCGTCGCGCCCGACCCAGACCAGCGGCTCGCGCCAGACCCGCACGCCCAGCTCCCCGCCCAGGGGCTCGCGCTTGACCAGGGCCAGGTCCAACTCGCCGGCGCTCATCCGGTCGAGCAGCCGAAGGGTCAGGTCGCAGGTGACCGACAAGGCGATGCGTGGGTGGCTGCGAGCGAAGGCGCCCAGCACCGCCGGCAGGTGAGCGGTGGCGAAGTCTTCCGGCGCGCCCAGCCGCACCTCGCCCTCGACCTCGTCGGCCGCCAGCGCCGCGATGATGTCGTCATTGACCCGCAGCAGCCGCCGCGCCTGGGCCAGGAACACCTCGCCCTTGTCGGTCAGGCTGACCCGGCGCGCGTCGCGCTGGAACAGCGGCTCGCCGATCAGGTCCTCCAAACGCCGCACCTGCAGGCTGACCGCCGACTGAGACCGACCCAGGCGCTCGCCCGCGCGGGTGAAGCTGCGGCTTTCGCTGACCATGACGAAGGCGCGGATCAGATCGAGGTCGAGATTCGTCGCGTTGGGCATGGCCGAGCTATTTCATTTTCTCATGATAACGATGCAATCAATGATCTTATCGAATTGATCAAGCGTGGCTAGAGCACCGCCGCGCCTCGATTGGAGGCGGGACAAGGAGCTCATTCAAATGGATCTGGCCCAGGGTCTGGCGCAGGCCGGCGGCAACCTCACCCAGCCGGCGGTGCTGTTCTTCGTGCTGGGGGCGGGCGCGGCCCTGGCCGGCTCGCCGCTTCGGCTGCCCAAGGGGGCCATGAGCCTTCTGTCTATCTATCTGATGCTGTGCATCGGGTTCAAAGGCGGCGCCGAAGCCCGAGCCCACGGCCTGGATCCGACCTTCGTCAGCGCCGGTCTGGCGGGGCTGGGCCTGGCCCTGCTGCTGCCGGTCCTGGCGTTCGCGGCCCTCCGCCGCGTCGGCCTGACGACGGTCAACAGCGCGGCGGTGGCGGCGCACTACGGCTCGGTCTCGGTGGTCACCTTCGCAGCGGCGCAGAGCTATCTCGCCTCGATCGGCCACGCCCCCGCCGGCTACATGTCCGCCGTCCTGGCGCTGATGGAAACGCCCGGCGTCCTGGTCGCGGTGACCTTGGCCAAGCTGATGTCCCCGGACGAGGCGCGCTCGGCCTCGACGGGCAAGCTGCTGCACGAGGCGCTGCTGAACCCCGCCGCCGTCGTGTTGCTGGGCAGCTTCGCGGTCGGCCTGATCGCGCCGGCTCCGAGCGCGGCGAAGCTGAATGTCTTCGTCGGCCCGATGTTCCAGGGGGTGCTGTGCCTGTTCCTGCTGGAGCTGGGCGTGACGGCGGCCGAGCGGCTGCGGGCCTGGCGCGAAGTACGGCCGGCTGTGGTGGCGATGGGCGTGGCGCTGCCTCTGGGCGGCGCGGTCCTGGCGCTGGGCCTGGGTTGGCTGGTGGGCCTGAGGAACGGCGAGCTGGCGGTGCTGACGGCCCTGGCGGGATCGGCGTCCTACATCGCCGCGCCGGCGGCCATCCGGCTGACCCTGCCCAAGGCGGACGCGGGCCTTTGCCTGACGCTGTCGATGGGCGTGACCTTCCCGTTCAACATCCTGCTGGGCGTTCCGCTCTACGCCCAGCTGGCTCTAGCGCTCAGTCGCTAGGGCGAGATGCCGACTAGATCGGCATCCGCATGATTTCCTGGTAGGCCGAGATCACCTGGTCGCGGACGGACATCACCGTCTCCAGGCTGGCCTCGGCCGAGCTGATGGCCGTGACCACGTCGACCAGTTCGGCCTTGCCGGCCACCTGGTCGGCGATCTTGTGTTCGGCGACCTTCGAGGCCTTGGCGGCGTCGGTCATGGCGGACTTCAGGATGTCGCCGAAGTCGAGACCATTCTTCTGGCCCCCGCCGATCGAACCGACGGAGCCGACGCCCATGGCGCCGGAGGTGGCGTAGGCCTTGGCGGCGGCGAGCGCGGTGATCATGGCCTAGCCCCTACTTCTTGAGGATGTCGAGGGTGCGCGATTCCATGACGCGCGCCGTCTCGATGACATTGAGGTTGGCTTCGTAGGCGCGCTGCGCCTCCTTCATGTCCAGCGCCTCGACCAGCGAGTTGACGTTGGGCAGCTTGACGTAGCCATTGGCGTCGGCGGCCGGATTGCCGGGGTCGTACTCGGTCTTGAAGTCACTCTGGTCGGGATCGACGCGGACCATCTGGACGCCCTCGGCGCCCTGGACCTTGGTCGGCCGGAAGATCGGCAGTTGCCGGCGATAAGGGTCGCCGCCGGCCGTCGTCGCCGTCGAGTTGGCGTTGGCGATGTTCTCGGCGATGACCCGCATGCGGCCCTGCTGGGCGCGAAGCGCGGACGCCGCCACGGCCATGGCCGCCATCGATTGCGATTTGATCTCCGGCATCGCCTAGCTCCTCAGCCGTTCGGCTTGCGCGCCGCCATGCGCAGCATGGTCATGGACTTCTGGTAGAAGCTGATCGCCGCGTCGTAGTTCATGCGCGCGTTGGTCATCTTGATCATCTGGTCCTCGAGCGACACGGCGTTGCCGTCGAGCGTGGTTTCCGAATCGGCGCCGGCCGTCGCCCGCCAGGCGCTCGGCGCGTTTGACGGCGCCAGGTGCGAGGCCGAGGTTGCGATCATCCGCACCCCGTTGGTCGGCGCGGCGACGCCGCCGCGATAGACCGCGCCCGACGTCTGGTTCATCAGCGAAGCCTGGAAACTGAACTGCTTGAGGTCCTGCGGGCGATAGCCGGCGGTGTCGGCGTTGGCCACGTTCTGGGCGACAAGCCTCTGGCGCTCGGTCAGATAACCGAGGCGGCTCTTGAGCATGCCGAAGAGAGGGATGTCATCCGGACCCATGACGAACATGGTGAAGAAACAGGGTTAATTCGACATTAAGAACCGTAGGGCACACCAGGGGTGTCGGGGGCCTTTCCCTGCGCCATCTTGTCTCGCTTGGCCGTCATGCCCGTCATCGAATTCATCCGCGCCCTGGCCGCGCTGGCGATCACCCTGGGGCTGATCGGCCTAGCCGCCTGGGCCCTGCGCAAGTTCGGTCCCGACGCCGTCGGCCGGATGATCGCCGCGCGTCAGGATCGCCGCCTGAAGATCGTCGAGAGCCTGGCGCTGGATCCTACCCGCCGCCTGCTGGTGGTCAGCCTGGACGGCGAGGAGCGCCTCGTCCTGTTGGGCGACGGCAAGCTGCTGGACTGGACGCCCGCCGCCTGCCCGACCGATTCCATGTCCGTTTCCGCTCCGGAGCCCGTGGCCTGATGCGCGACCTGATCAAATCCCTGACGGGCGCCAAGCCGGAAGACCTGCGGCGCGCCGCGATCATCTCGGTGCTGGCCGCCATCGCGTGCGCGGTCATGCCGGCCGCGGCCATGGCCCAGTCGGCGGTGAACATCAATCTGGGCACCGGCGCCGGTCTCACCGACCGGGTCGTGCAGCTGGTCGCCCTGATGACAGTGCTGTCCCTGGCGCCGTCGATCGTGATCATGACCACCTCGTTCGTCCGGATCGTGGTGGTGCTGGGCCTGCTGCGCACCGCCATCGGCGTGCAGTCGAGCCCGCCTAACCCGGTGATCATCAGCCTGGCGCTGTTCCTGACCGCCATCGTCATGGGCCCGACCTTCGAGCGCTCATACGACGCCGGCATCAAGCCGCTGCTGGACAAGCAGATCGAGCTGCCGGAGGCCTTCGACGCCGCCAGCGGTCCGGTGAAGCAGTTCATGCTGAGCCAGGTCGATCGCGACGATCTCGCCCTGTTCGTCCGCCTGTCCAAGATCCCGCAGCCGAAGACCGCCGAGGACACGCCGATCAAGGTCGTCACGCCCGCCTTCATGATCTCGGAGCTGAAGCGCGCCTTCGAGATCGGCTTCCTGCTTTTCATCCCCTTCCTGGTCATCGACCTGGTCGTCGCCAGCGTGCTGATGAGCATGGGCATGATGATGCTGCCCCCAGCGACGATCAGTCTTCCGTTCAAGCTGATATTCTTCGTGCTAGTGGACGGCTGGCGACTCGTCGCCGGCAGCCTCGTCGAGAGCTTCCAGCGCGGCGGGGCGGGTTAGCGTCACCCCAATAGATCCACAAGACGACCCAGAAGACGACCATGACGGTATTTGTTCTCGGCTCCATCAATCTAGACGCGGTCGCGCGGGTCGATGACCTGCCGCGCCCAGGCGAGACCGTGGCCGGTCGCTCGCTGGAGCTGTTCCTGGGCGGCAAGGGCGCCAACCAGGCGGTGGCCGCGGCCCGGATGGGCGCACCCACCCGCCTGATGGGCGCGGTCGGCCAGGACGACAGCGGCGCCAGCCTGAAGACCAAGCTCATGGGCTACGGCGTCCAGGTCAGCGACGTGCTCGAGCTGGCCGACGCGCCCACGGGCCAGGCTCACGTCTGGGTCAGCGCCAGCGGCGAGAACATGATCGTCGTCACCGCCGGCGCCAACGCCCTGGTGACGCCCCAGCAGGTGGCGGGCGCGACGCTGGAGGGGCAACGGATCCTGCTCTGCCAACTGGAGACCCCGCCGACCGCGATCGAGGCGCTCTTCCGCGCGGGCGCGGCCAAGGGCGCGTTGCGCATTCTGAACGCCGCTCCGGCCTTGCCGCAGGGCGCGGCGCTGTTCCCGCTGACCGACATCCTGATCCTGAACCAGACCGAACTGGCGACTTACGCCAAGCTGGACCACGAGCCGGTGCGCCTGGAGGAAGTCTCCCTCGCCGCGCGCAAGCTGATGAGCCGCCCGGACCAGACCATCATCGTCACCCTCGGCGCGACGGGCGTCGCGGGCGTCCGACGCGACGAGGCCTTCCTGGTCGAGGGCCGAAAGGTCAAGGCGATCGACACGGTGGGCGCGGGCGACTGCTTCTGCGGCGCGCTGGCCGCGGCCCTGGCCGCCAACATGGACCTGCGCGACGCGGTCGAGATGGCGAACGCGGCGGCGGCCTTGTCGGTGCAGAAGTCGGGCGCGGCGCCGTCCATGCCGAACCGGCGCGAGGTCGAGGCTTTTCTGGAGCGCTAGCCTGAGGCTAGCGCGTCGCCCCGCCGCGGCGATGATCAAGTGCGGCGGCTAAGCGGCGCGGATGCCGGAGCTGCTCTCGGCCTGGGCGCCGACGATCGCGTCGTAGCCGAGGATCATGTCGACGTCCTTGCCGTTGCTGGCCAGCGGCAGGCGCAGCCACAGGATCGACATGTGCGGCGCGCCGCGCCAGGCCAGGCTGTGGACACCGACGCCCGGACGGCGGTCGTCGACCACCTTGTCCAGTTCCTTGCGCCAGTAGTCGGCCGCGGCGGTGTTGTAGACCTCCGACAGGCTCTTGCCCGTGATCTCCCGACCATAGACGCCGTAAAGACCGGTGCCGGCCAGCCGCAGGCGGTAGTCGCGCGGCTCGCGCACGACATCGATCAGGCTGACGGTCGGCAGCAGGCGCTTCATGCTGGACGGGTGCAGGTCCACGCGTCCCGGGAGACCAGCCCCCCGGCGGAGGGACGCCCAATAGGCGAACATCTCCTGGTGAGCGCGCGCCGCGGTAGCGGATGCGCTCAATTGCGCGGACATCTTCAGAGTCCCCTACAAGCCTTTGGAATCACTTCGATTCACTATCGCTTAAGGAACGAATCGCGGGCAAGCGAAAAACGGGCTCCGCGACAAGATTTCCTCAAAGAGTCAACAAACAGAAACGCCCGCCTTCCGGGTCCGGACGACGGGCGTTTCGATGCTGCAAACCCGGCTCACGGCCAAGCTTTTGTTCGGACTCGACTATTTGCCCTTGCGCGCCGGCTTGCGGCCGCCTTGGCCCAGGCCCATCTGCTTGGCCAGGTTCGAACGCGCCTCGGCGTAGTTCGGGGCGACCATCGGGTAATCCTTGGGCAGACCCCACTTGGCCCGATAGTCTTCGGGGGTCATGTCGTACTTGGTGCGCAGGTGGCGCTTCAGCGACTTGAACTTGCGACCGTCTTCCAGACAGATCAGATAGTCCGGCGTGATCGAGCGCTTGATCGGAACCGCGGGCTCCTTGGGGGGCGCGGGCGGTTCGGCGGCCGGCGAGCCCACGGTGGCCAGAGCTTGGTGCACTTGCTTGATCAGAGCAGGCAAGTCAGCGGTCGCGACCACGTTGTTGCCGACATAGGCGGAGACAATACCCGCCGTCATCTCAATCAGATCGGATTGATCTTCCATATGGCCTCGCCCGTCGACAATCTTTTTGCTGATACGGACTGATTCACACACCAGTCGAGGCGTGCATACAAAGATTGGCTGCTCCGGGCAATACGGGCAACTCAAGATAACAGTTGTAAAAAGCCAGTGTTCAAAATCGCAGCTTGACCCATAAAAGGATGTGCAAGGGTGGCTGAGTTCCTAAACGCTATAAACCGGCGGCATCGGAAACCAATGATATCCGGCCGTTAACGCCCGAAATCGCGAGACAGCGCTAACAACGCGGGCCGATGAGGCTTCGAGTATTCGTCTATCGCGCTTTCATCGTCTTGTCGGAGGGCTTTTAACAACGCTGGCGAGAGACCAGAGGTCATCGACCAGTTCCAGTAGCGCAGCACCGTCTGGGCGCGATCCACCGACAGCGCGTCGTATACGATCAGCGCTCGCTCCAAGGCGTGATCGGTCGCGCCGCTGCGATCAACGTCTTGCCGCCGCAGGCCCCGCCACAGGGCGCGCAACGCCGTCCTCGGCAGACCGGCGGCCTTGCACAGCATGGCGAGCGGCTCCCCGCCCGGGTCGGTGAAGATCTTGGCCCCCGTGACGGGTTTCAGCCCCGCCAGGTAGGAGATCTCCTCGCCGATCTCCGGCGTCAGCTCCGCCTCGGCCGCGGCGACCGCGGCCTCCAGGCTACCGAACGGGCTCTTGCGCGCGGCCTCAGGGTTGCGCTGGCGGCGGCCGATGAAGTCGAGCGCCTTGCCCGACAGGGCGTCGTCCGGCCCGGGCGCCGCGGCGTCGAGCAGGTCTTCGACCGCTTCCTCCAGAATGTCCCGGGCGATGGCGAAACGCTGCAGGATGCTGAGGCGCGTCTCGGCGTCGGCCCACCAGAAGAGGACATAGGCGTGGCTGGGCCGCAGCTCCGCCCGCCGCAGCAATAGCGGGGCCAGATGCGGCGCGTCGCGGCTGGTCGCGACCAGGTGCTCGACGCCATGGTGGCTGAGCCGCGCCAGGTCGTTGCGCAGCAACGCTTCGGCCACGGGCTCCTCGTCCATGTCGATCAGGGCGTCCGTGACGATCTCACTGACGCCGCGTCGCAGGGCGATCAGGCGGCGATGCTCCGGACCGGCCTGGTAGAGACAGGCGATCAGGTCGGCGTCGCTGAGTTGCGCGGCCTCCTCAAGCAGCGGTCGCGCCACCGACAGCGTGTCCCGCAGCAGCACGCGCGCCAAAGGCCCGGGCGGATCGCCCATCAGCGCCAGGCGCTGGGCCACGCGCTCACGCTCGACCAGGCTGGCGTCGCGCAGCAGCTCCACCAAAAGGTCGCTGGTCATGGCCCGCTCGAAGGCGTTGATCCGGCTGGCGGGCAGGCAGACCACGTCGGCGAGGCGCTTGAGCAAAGTCGCGCGGGCGCGCAACGCGGACGCCTCTGTCCGCGACTCTTCCGGCAGCGGAATCGGCGCCCGTTCGCTCATCGGCCCAAGCAGACCATTTCAGGCTTAACGCGCGATGAGCGGCCGCGCGCCCTGGGGCCTAGCGGAACTCCGGGTCGACCCACTCGGGCCAGATGTCGGGCAGGTCCGCCGAGACCTTGTTCGGATAGACCGGCGCGCGCTTCTCGAGGAACGAGGTCACGCCCTCCTTGGCGTCGCCCGAGGCCCCGCGCGACTGGATCGCCCGGCTGTCGGCCTTGTGCGCTTCCATGGGGTGCGAGGCCCCGGCCATCCGCCAGAGCAACTGACGGGTGATGGCCACCGAGACCGGGGCGGTGTTGTCGACGATCTCGCGGGCCAGAGCGCGAGCGGCGGGCAGCAACTCGTCGGGCGCGTGCAGCGAACGGACGAGGCCCCGCTCAAGGGCCTCCTGGGCCAGGAAGACGCGGCCGGTGTAGCACCACTCCAGCGCTGTCTGCAGGCCGACCAGGCGTGGCAGGAACCACGAGGAAGCCGCTTCCGGATTGATCCCCCGGCGCGCGAAGACGAAGCCGAACTTGGCTTCGGTCGAGGCCATGCGGATATCCATCGGCAGCTGCATGGTGACGCCCACCCCCACCGCCGCGCCGTTGATCGCGCCGATGATGGGCTTGAGACTGTCGTACATGCGCAGGGTCACCCGTCCGCCGCCGTCGCGGTAGACGTCGCCGACCTTGCCCTCTTCACGCTCCACCGCCTGAGGCGAGCTGCGGTCGAAGGTGGCGCCGCCGCCGCCGAGGTCCGCGCCCGCGCAGAAGGCCCGGCCCGCGCCGGTCACGATCACGGCCTTGACCGCGTCGTCGGCGTCGGTGACGTCGAACACCTCGATCAGGTCCTTCATCATCCGCGCGGTGAAGGCGTTCATCCGGTCAGGACGGTTCAGGGTGATCGTCGCGATCCCATCCTCGACGTCGTACAGCAGGGTCTCGAAAGTCGGCTTCGACATGGCGCTGGCCTCCCGGCGGTTTCTTTTTCAAACGATCGTATGACCCAGCTACGGGCGAGCACAAGGTTTTCGTCCGAACGCGTCCCTACGCGATATGGGTCGAGTGCGGCGGCTGGTCGCAACGCCAATCGGCCCAAGCTTAGCCATGCTCGCCTGGTCTGGTTCCCCCCAATCAGGCGGTCTCCAAGCGTCGGCGGCGAAGCCCCCCTTCGTCGCCGACGCCCCTTCTCCTCTGTCAGCCCCGCTTCACGCCCAGCTTGCTGATCGCGTGCACGAAGTTGTTCGGGGCGATCTCGATGTCCCCGGTCCAGTTCAAATCTGGGAACCGCGCCAGGATCTGGCGGTAGGCCTCCTCCAGCTGGATCTGCGCCACGCGCTTGCCGACGCAGGTGTGCGGGCCGTAGCCGAAGGCGATGTGCTTGCCGGCGTTGGCGCGGGTGACGTCCAACTGGTCGGGGTTCTCGAACATCGCCGGATCGCGGTTGGCCGCGCCGTAGTACATGATGACCTTCTCGCCCTCGCGGATCCGTTGACCGTTGACCTCGACATCGCGGGTCGCGGTGCGGCGCATGTAGATCACGGGGCTGACCATGCGGATGAACTCGTCGACCGCGCCGGGCAGCAGCGAGGGATCGGCGATCAGCTGCTGCTTCTGCTCGGGGAACTCGGTCAGCAGCTTCATCGCGCCGGACAGGGTGTTGCGCGTGGTGTCGTTGCCGGCGAAGACGATCAGCAGCCACGAGCCGTCCAGATATTCGTCCGACAGAACCTCGCCATCGACCTGGGCCCGCGCGATGGCGGTCATCAGGTCTTCCTTCGGATCCTGCCGCCGCTTGTGCAGCATGGTCCGGCCGTACTCGAACATCTCCTCGACGTTGTTGTTGAAGTCCATGACGAACTGCATGAGCTCCAGCGTCGGCTGCAGCGGCGCGTTGGCCTGCTGGACCGCCAGGTCCTGGGCGCGCTCCAGGTAGTGCATCCAGGTCAGGAACTTGGGGCGGTCCTCGGGCGGCACGCCCAGGATCTCGCACAGCGTGAACAGCGGCAGCACCGACGAGAAGTGCTCGACCATGTCGATCGCCGCGCCGCCCGCCAGCTTGGGCTCCATCTCGTCCAGCAGCCGCGTGACCTCGCCCTTCACCCGCTCGGTCAGGCCCCGCAGATAGGCCGGCGTGAAGTAGGGCATGTGCTCGCGGCGCAGCTGCAGGTGATGCGGCGCGTCCATGTTGATCATGGTGTCCATCGAAGCGCGGAACAGCAGCGCGTGGCGTTTTTCCGGCGCGCCCATCGACATCAGGATACCACCGCGCTGGGACGAGAAGGCCTCGGGATCGCCGTTGACCCGGTGCACGTCCTCGTAGCGCGTGAGGGCCCAGAAGCCCGGCCCGTCGAACGGCTCCCGGTGCCACATGACCGGGGCCTCACGCCTCATCCGGGCGAAGTCGGCCCAGGGCTGGCCCTTGGTGAAGCGGAAGATGTCGGCTAGGTCGACGCCCTCTAGCGTCGGGTAGGTCGGGGGCGTCCCGGGTCCGGCCACGCCATCCACCACCGTCTGGCTGATCAGGTCCATCACGCGTCTCCCTGGAACATTGTTATGCGCCGACGATAGCGCGGAAAGGCGACACGGGAACGGCGCCGCGACGGCAACTTGCGCGATCAGCGAACCTGGGCGCATCCTCCCAACTGAACACTGATCACGCGGGTCACACGCGGGGGAGTGAAGGGAGAGAGACGATGACCGGGATCATCGAGGCCGACTACGTGATCGTGGGCGCGGGATCGGCGGGCTGCGTGCTGGCCGCCCGTCTGTCCGAGGGCGGCAAGTTCAAGGTCGTGCTGCTGGAGGCCGGCGGCGACGACCGCCCGACCAAGAACCTCTCGCAGTTCGCCTCGAACCTGATGATCCACATCCCGGTCGGCTACTCGTCGACGCTGAAGGATCCCAAGGTCAACTGGCTTTACACCACCGAACCCGACCCCGGCACTGGCGGCCGCAGCCACGTCTGGCCGCGCGGCAAGGTGCTGGGCGGCTCGTCCTCGATCAACGGCCTGCTCTACATCCGCGGCCAGCACGCCGACTACGACGGCTGGCGGCAGTTGGGCTGCGCGGGCTGGGGTTGGGACGATGTCGCGCCGTACTTCCGCCGGGCCGAGCACCAGGAGCGCGGGGCCTGCGACTGGCACGCCACCGGCGGGCCGCTGAACGTCTCGGACGTGACGACCAAGCATCCGGTGTCGGACGCCGTCATCAAGGCCTGCGAACAGGCCGGCATCCCGCGCAACGACGACGTCAACGCCGGCAGCCAGGAAGGCGCGACCTACTACCAGCTGACGGTCAAGAACGGCCAGCGCTGCTCGGCGGCGGTGGCCTATCTGCACCCGGCGATGAACCGGCCAAACCTCCAGGTCGAGACCAACGCCCTGGCCGGCCGCATCCTGTTCGAGGGCAAGCGGGCGGTCGGCGTCGAGTTCCGCCAGAACGGTCAGAAGCGCGTCGCCATGGCCAAGGCCGAAGTGATCCTGGCCGGCGGCGCGATCAACTCGCCCCAGCTGCTGCAGCTGTCGGGCGTCGGGCCCGGCGAGCTGCTGAACCGTCACGGGATCGAGGTCGTCGCCGACCTGCCCGGCGTCGGGGAGAACCTGCAGGACCACTACGTGATGAGCGTGCGCTACCGTCTCAAGGCGGGCGTGGTCTCGGTCAACGAGCAGAGCAAGGGCGGCCGCCTGGCGGGCGAGGCGCTGAAGTATCTCTTCCAGCGCAAGGGCCTGCTGACCCTGTCGGCCGCCCACATCGCCGCCTTCTGCAAGTCGCGTCCCGACCTCTCGGGACCGGACATCCAGTTCCACATCCTGCCGGCGACCATGGACCTCGATAAGCTGGTCAACGAGCAGAAGATGGAGCTGGAGGCCGCGCCGGGCCTGACCATCGCGCCCTGTCAGCTGCGTCCGGAAAGCCGCGGCCACATCCGCATCAAGTCGCCCGACCCCAGCGTCTATCCCGCCATCTTCGCCAACTACCTGGCCGATCCGCTGGACCAGGAGGTCGCGGTCGCGGGCCTGAAGTGGGCGCGCAAGATCGGCGAGGCGCCGGCGCTTTCGCCTTTTGTCGACCACGAGATGGACCCCGGCGCGGCCGTCGCCAGCGACGTCCAGTTGCTGGAGTACGCGCGGCTGGCGGGCTCGACCATCTACCACCCGGTCGGCACCTGCCAGATGGGCCACGGACCGATGGCGGTCGTCGACGATCAGCTGCGCGTGCGAGGCCTGGAAGGCCTGCGCGTGGTCGACGCCTCGGTCATGCCGCGCCTGGTTTCCGGCAACACCAACGCCCCCACCATCATGATCGCGGAGAAGGCCTCGGACATGATCCTGGGTCGCGCCGCCCTTTCCGCCGCCGCCTGATCGGGAGACGACGATGCACCCCTTCCACCACGCCCAGAACCAGGCCGACAAGGCCGCCTACATCATGGCCGGCTCCGGCGAAACGGTGACCTACGGCCAGCTGGACGCCAGCTCGAACCAGGGCGCGCACCTCTTCCGGTCGCTCGGTTTGCAGCGGGGCGATGTCATCGCCCTGATGATGGAGAACAACGCCCGCTACTTCGAGATCGCCTGGGCGGCGCAGCGGGCGGGGCTCTACTTCGTCTGCGTCTCGACCAAGCTGACGGCGGCCGAGGCGGAGTACATTCTCGAGGACTGCGGCGCGAAGGTGTTCATCACCTCGCCGGCCATGGGCCCGGTCATCGACGAGATCGCCAAGGCCCTGCCGGGATTGACGCTTTACGCCGTCGGCGGGGCGCACAGTCCCTGCGCCGACTTCGAGGCCGCCCGCGCGCCGATGCCGACGACGCCGATCGCCGACGAGAGCGCGGGCTCGGACATGCTCTACTCGTCGGGCACCACGGGCCGCCCCAAGGGCGTGAAGCCGGCGCTCAGCGACCTGCCGATCGACGCGCCGCACGCGCTGCAGATGATGGCCCAGGGCCTGTTCGGCTTCACCGGCGACAGCGTTTATCTCTCGCCCGCGCCGCTGTACCACGCCGCGCCGCTGCGCTGGTGCATGGTCGTCCACAAGCTGGGCGGCACGGTGATCGTCATGGAGAAGTACGAGCCGGAGGCGGCGCTGGCTCTAATCGAGAAATACAAGGTCACCTGCGGCCAGTTCGTGCCCACCCACTTCGTGCGTATGCTGAAGCTGCCCGAGGATGTCCGGACCAAGTACGACGTCTCGTCGATGAGGTCGGCGATCCACGCCGCCGCCCCCTGCCCCGTGCCGGTCAAGGAGCAGATGATCGCCTGGTGGGGCCCGGTGATCTACGAGTACTACGCGGGCACCGAGGGCAACGGCTTTTGCTGGATCAACGCCGAGAACTGGCTGACCCACAAGGGCAGCGTCGGCCAGGCGGTGCTGGGCGAGCTGCGCATCTGCGACGAAAACGGCGACCCGCTGCCGCCTCGCACGGAAGGTACGGTCTACTTCGCCAACGGCCCCGCCGTGAACTATCACAACGCCCCGGAGAAGACGGCCGAGAGCTACAACAAGCACGGCTGGACCACGCTGGGCGACGTGGGCTGGGTCGACGAGGAGGGCTACCTCTACCTGACCGACCGCAAGAGCTTCATGATCATCTCGGGCGGGGTGAACATCTATCCGCAAGAAATCGAAAACTTGCTGATCACCCATCCCAAGGTCGCTGACGCCGCCGTGGTCGGCGCGCCGTGCGAGGAGATGGGCGAGAAGGTCGTGGCGGTCATCCAGCCGATGAACTTCGGCGACGACCAGGTCGCCCTGGCCGAGGAGCTGATGACCTTCGCCCGCGCCAACCTCAGCCACGTGAAGTCCCCGCGCCGCATCGACTTCATGGCCGAACTGCCCCGGCACCCGACCGGCAAGCTCTACAAGCGGCTGATCCGCGACGCCTATTGGGGCAAGGGCGAGAGCCGGATCGTGTGACGGCTCGTGGATGGCGCCTGAAGGGTCGGGCGCGCTAGCCCCGGCGCATTCGTCCGCCGGGGCCGCCGCTGGGATACGCGCGGACTCGCCGGGGACCGGGGAGACGCGGGGCGAGCTTGAATGGAAGGTTCCAGCGCCGCCGCCGTTCCGGCCGGTTCCCTGGTCGGCGCTGCAAATCGGCGGGCGCGCTAAATTCGCCTCCTAGGCGAGCAGCTTCGCCTAAGTTCCGGGCGACGGGCTGACAAGCCCGGCGACGCGCCCCTAACTAGGCCGCATGTTCGCCGCCCTGCTCGACCGCCTCCCCAAGACCGCCACCGCCCCGTTCTGCCCCTCGGAGGTGCGCGGGGCCGTCGCCGTGCCCAATGGCCTCCCGACCTGGAAGCGGATGCTGCGGGTGGCGGGCCCCGGCTTGCTGGTCAGCGTCGGCTACATGGACCCCGGAAACTGGGCCACCGACATCGAGGCCGGCGCCCGCTACGGGACGTCCCTGCTATTCGTCGTGGTGCTGTCGAGCCTGGCCGCCATCGTGCTGCAGACCCTGTCGATGCGTCTGGGCCTGGTCACCGGCAAGGACCTGGCCCGCATGTCGCGCGACCAGTTCGGGCCGCGCGCGGTCAAGGTTCAGTGGCTGCTGGCGGAGCTGGCCATCATCGCCTGCGACATCGCCGAGGTGCTGGGCACCGCCCTGGCCTTCAAGCTCTTGCTGGGCGTGCCGCTGTGGGGCGGGGTGCTGCTGACGGCGCTGGATACGATCATCATCCTCGGCCTGAAGGGCAAGGGATTCCGGCAGCTGGAGGCCATCATCCTGGGACTGATCTCGACGGTCGGGATCTGCTTCCTGGTCCAGCTGATCCTGGCGCCGCCGGACGCCGGCGAGGTCGCCCGCGGCCTGGTCCCGTCGCTCGACGCGCTGCAGCAGGGCAACGCCCTCTACCTAGCGATCGGCATCCTGGGCGCGACGATCATGCCGCATAACCTCTACCTGCATTCCTCGATCGTGCAGACGCGGCTGACGCCCGCCGACGAGCCGGGCAAGCGGGCGGCCATCCGGCTCTCGACCATAGACACCGTCGTCTCCCTGCTGCTGGCGCTGTTCATCAACGCCGCCATCCTGATCCTGGCCGCCTCGGCCTTCCACGGCTCGGGCCTGACGCAGGTCGCCGGCATCGAGGAGGCCCACCAGCTGCTGGCGCCGGTCACCGGCGGCGCGTTGGCCGGCGTGCTGTTCGCCATCGCCCTGTTCGCCTCGGGTCAGAGCTCGACCTTCACCGGCACCATCGCCGGCCAGGTGATCCTGGAGGGCTTCCTGAACCTGAAGATCCCCTGCTGGCAGCGGCGGCTGATCACCCGGGGGCTGGCCATCGTCCCGGCCCTGATCGGCGTCCTGACCTTGGGCGAGCACTCGGTCGGCAAGCTGCTGGTTTTGACCCAGGTGGTGCTGTCGGCCCAGCTGCCCTTCGCCATCTGGCCGCTGCTGCGCTTTACTGACGACAAGGCTTTGATGGGCGCGTTCGCGAATGGCTGGGTCACCAAGGCGGTGGCCTGGTTCCTGTTCGTGGTGATCTCGGCGGCCAATGTCTGGCTGGTCGTGAGCACCTTCTCCGGTTGACCTGGGCGGCGCAGGCTGGTCTCTATCCAAACAAATGTTTGGGAGAGAAATCGCCATGAAGGAAGTCGCCTACGCCGACCTCGCCGGCCTGGTGGGCCAGGAGCTTGGGGTGTCCGACTGGGTGGAGGTCACCCAGGAGCGCGTGAACCTATTCGCCGAGGCCACGGGCGACCACCAGTGGATCCACGTCGACGTCGAACGCGCCACGAAAGAGATCGGCGGCCCGATCGCCCACGGCTTTCTCACCCTGTCGCTGATCCCGATGCTGGGCGCGGGCATCCTGCGCGTCACCGGCGTCACGCGCGGCATCAACTACGGCTGCGACAAGGTCCGCTTCACCGGCATGGTGCGAGTCGGCAAGCGGGTGCGCATGCGCCAGAAGCTGGTCAGCGTCGAGCCCAAGGCGGGCGGCCTGCAGATGAAGAACGAGTGCACGATCGAGATCGAGGGCGAGGAGCGTCCGGCCTGCGTCGCCGAGACCATCTCGGTCATCTACGGGGCCTGAGGCTCGTCCGAAATCGAGGGATCGCCGTCATTTCTCCCGGCGACCGTTCGCGCTAGCGAGCGACCACCGCCGGGAGATTGGCATGCTGGAACTCCGTCCCAACTGCGAGCTCTGCGATCGCGACCTGCCGCCGAACGCGATCGACGCTCGCATCTGCAGCTACGAGTGCACCTACTGCGCCGCGTGCGCCGACGATGTTCTGAAGAACGTCTGCCCGACCTGCGGGGGCGGCCTGTCGCCACGACCCATCAGGCCCGAAAAGGCCTATCGGCATCCAGAGATTTCGCTTGGCCTGCTCTTCCATCCGGCCGGCCGAACGCGCAAACACAGCCGCTGGGACCGCGAGGCGATCGCCGCCATGACCGCGCGGCTTGCGAGCGTCCCGCCAGAGGAGCGCTGACCATGGCCAAGCAGCACGACTACACCAGCCTGATCGAATGGACGGGGGATCGCGGCGAGGGCACGCGGAGCTACAAGGGCTACGACCGCACCTGGCAGGTGCGCACGCCGGGCAAGCCGCCGATCGCCTGCTCCAACGATCCGCTGCTGGGCGGCGACCCGACCCTGCACAATCCCGAGGACCTGCTGCTGTCCTCGCTGAGCGCCTGCCACATGCTCTGGTACCTGCACCTGGCCTCGAACGCGGGGATCGTAGTGCGCGGCTATCGCGACCAGCCGCTTGGCGTGGGCGAAAGCACGCCGGACGGCGCGGGCCGCTTCCTGCGCGCGACGCTTCGCCCGCACATCGTCGTCGAGCATGGCGCGGACCTGGCCAAGGCCGACGCCATCCATCACGAGATCCGCAAGGTCTGCTTCATCGCCCGGTCGGTGAACTTCCCGGTCGACTACGCGGCGACCTACGAGGAGGTCTGAGCGGACAACAAAACGGCCGCCGGATTGCTCCGGCGGCCGCTTGTTCAGTCGTAAGCGGGCAGTCAGCGCGCTTGATCGCGTCGCCGATTTTGTCCTGGGCCTTGCCGACCTTGTTCTGAATGTCGCCCTTCACCTTCTGGGCGGCGCCTTCGGCTTCGAGGCGTTCGTTGTCGGTCATCTTGCCTACGGATTCCTTGACGGCGCCCACGCCCTTATCGACGGCGCCTTCGACACGATTGGTGCTCATGGCTCGCTCCTGCAATTGTGTTGTGGTTGCAGAAGAAACGGCCGGCGCGCAGGTCTGTTCCGAACTAGTGGGACGCGCCCATCGCCATAGCCGACACCGCGACAGCCGGCGTCGCGCCCGGCATGGCGGGTTCGGGCTTGGGCGCCCGCGCCTGGGTCACCGTCGCGCCAGGGACCTTGTCCAGCAAGGCCAGGGTCTCGCGGATGAACTTGGCGTGGGTGACGATGCCGATCTCCAGTCGCTCGCCCGACAGCTCGACCTGCTGGGTCAGAAGGCCGGCGACGAACTGGACCTCCTGGCTTTCGCTGGCGCCGGGCCGACGACGCGCGCCCTCGGCCATGAACACCGGCCCGCCCGAATTGCCGGGGAACACCGAGAAGTCCATCAGGAAGGTCGGGAAGTTGGCGGCCGGCGCCAACGGATACGAGGCGACGCGCCCCGAGCGCAGGATGGGGAAACCGGCGGGATTGGCCGACAGACCGCGCGGGAAGCCCAGCGCCATCATCTCGTCGCCCGGACCCAGGTTGTACTTATTGAAGGTGTCGTCCTGCGCCAAGTAGTTCAGCGGGATCGCCGCCTTGGCGAACTCGGGCGGAGCCTCGACCACCATGGCCGCGACGTCGCGGGTCGGATGCTTGGTCCAGAGGGGATGATCGCCGTCGCGGATCTTCAGGGACTCCGGATCGTAGCGCCAGACGCCCTCGGAGCCCTGGATGCGATAGCCGATCCGGGCCGACATGGACGGCATCTTCTCGAACACGTGGGCGGCGGTCACCAGGATGATGCGCGGCTTGCCGTCCGGCGTCGGGTCGGACACCAGGAAGCCCGTGCCAACCGTGCGGGAGCCATCCCCCAGGGGCTGCTCCAGTTGCACCGTCGCCTTGATCAGGTCGACGGACAGATCCCACGCCATGTCGCCCCCTTCGTTACGCTTACAAAAACCACTGCGCCCGACCGCTTTGCGAGTTTGACCACAGGTTTTTCGCACCGCAAGCTGTCGTTCTGCCGCAGTCACGCGTTGTGCAGGGTTACGGGGAATTTTCTCGCATGAATCGTCGCCAGATGATGACGAGCGCCGCAGCGGCGCTTACCTCGTCGTCCACAGTCCTTCCTGGAATAGCTTTCGGATCTCCCATGCCCTCATCGCCCGCGCGCCCCGCCCCTCCGGTCGCCAAGAAGACTCCCAAGACGATCGAGCAGCTGGGCCGCAAGCGGACCGACGACTATGCCTGGATGAAGGACGACAACTGGCAGAAGGTCCTGCGCGACCCGACGCTGATCAAGGCCGACGTCAAGGAACACCTGACCGCCGAGAACGCCTACACCAAGGCCATGCTGGCCTCGACCGAAGCTCTTCAACAAAAAATGTTCGAGGAGATGAAGGGGCGGATCAAGGAGGACGACGCCAGCGTCCCGGCCAAGGACGGCCCCTTCGAGTACTACACCCGCTACGACAAGGGCGCGCAGCACCCGATTCACGCCCGCAAGCCGGTGGCCGGCGGCGCCGAGGAGATCCTGCTCGACGAGGAGAAGGAGTCCAAGGGCAAGGCCTTCTACCAGGTCGGCGCGGCCACCCATTCGCCGGACCACAAGCTCTACGCCTTCGCCGTCGACGAGCAGGGCTCGGAGGTCTACCGCATCCAGGTCAAGGACCTGGCGACCGGCAAGGTCCTGGAGAGCCCGGTCGATAGCACGACGGGCGACTTCTGCTTCTCACCCGACAGCCAGTGGCTGTTCTGGACGTTCCGCGACGACAACGGCCGCCCGGCCAAGATCTATCGCCGTCCGGCGCGCGGGACGGCCAAGGACGACGTGCTGATCTATGACGAGCCCGACGAGGGCTTCTTCATCGGCGTCGGCGCGACCAGCTCCGACAAGTACGTCGTCATCTCGTGCGGCAACCAGGAGACCAGCGAGGCGCTGATCATCCCGGCCGCCGATCCGACCGCCAAGCCGGTGATCTTCCACCCGCGCGAGGTCGGAGTCCGCTACGAGGTCGAACACTGGAACGACCATTGGGTGATCCGCACCAACGCTGACGGCGCGGTCGACTGGAAGCTGGTCACCGCCCCCGAGGCCGCGACCGGCAAGGCGAACTGGAAGGACTGGATCCCGCACCAGCCGGGCCGCCTGATCTCCGGGACCATGGCCTTCAAGCGCTGGTTCGTGCGCCTGGAGAAGGTCGACGCCCTCAACCGCGTCACCGTCACGGCCGAGGATGGCGCCGAGCACGTCATCGGCTTCGACGAGGCGGCCTACGCCCTCAGCCTGGAGGGCGGGTACGAGTACGACACCGACAACGTCCGCTTCGTCTACAACTCGATGACCACGCCCCGGCAGTGGTTCGACTACGACATGAAGAGCCGCCAGCGGACCCTGCGCAAGACGCAGGAGATTCCGTCCGGCCATGATCCGTCGCAGTACGAGACCCGCCGTCTGAACGCCAAGGCCGCCGACGGCGTCGAGGTGCCGATCTTCGTGCTGATGAAGAAGGGGACCAAGCTCGACGGCTCGGCGCCGCTGCTCCTGTACGGCTACGGCAGCTACGGCATCGCCATGGAGCCCAGCTTCTCGATCCGTAATTTCAGCCTGGTCGATCGCGGCTGGATCTGGGCCACGGCCTGCCCGCGCGGCGGCTCGGAAAAGGGCTGGGGCTGGTTCCTGGACGGCAAGAAGTTCAAGAAGAAGAACACCTTCACCGACTTCATCGCCTGCGCCGAACACCTGCACGCGGCCGGCTACGGCAAGCCGGAGAAGACGGTGGCCTACGGCGGCTCGGCCGGCGGCATGCTGATGGGCGCGATCAGCAACATGCGCCCCGACCTGTTCGCCGGGATCATCGCGGCGGTGCCGTTCGTCGACGTGCTCAACACGATGAGCGACACCTCCCTGCCGCTGACCCCGCCGGAGTGGCCCGAGTGGGGCAACCCGCTGGAGGACAAAGAGGCCTACGACTACATCGCCAGCTACAGCCCCTATGACAACGTCGGCAAGAAGCCCTATCCGGCGGTTCTGGCCACCGGCGGCCTGTCCGATCCTCGGGTCACCTACTGGGAGCCCGAAAAATGGACAGCCAAGCTGCGCGAGCACACCACCAGCGGCCGGCCTGTCCTTCTGAAGATCAACATGGACGCGGGCCACGGCGGCGCGTCCGGACGCTTTGACTTCCTCAAGGAGATCGCCCTGGACTACGCCTTCGCCGTCTGGGCGGCGGAAAAGGGGTGGGAAAAGGCGTGAGTTCGACTGTCGTTATCCGTCCGTCGGTAGACGCGGACGTTCCGGCGATCACAGAGATCTACGGCTGGAATGTGCTGAACGGTTTCGGCACCTTCGAGGAAGTCCCGCCGGACGAGGCGGAGATGGCGCGGCGGCGCGAGGGGTTTCTCTCGCGCGGCCTGCCCTATCTGGTCGCCGAGTTGGACGGAAAGGTCGTGGGCTACGCCTATGCCGGCCCGTTCAGGCTGCGGGCGGCCTATCGCTATACAGTCGAGGACAGCATCTATGTTTCGCCGGACGCGGTCGGTAGCGGCGTCGGACGCGCCCTTCTCAAAACGCTGATCGAAGCCTGCGAAGCCCTTGGCCTGCGACAAATGTGCGCAGTCATCGGCGACAGCGGAAACCAGGCGTCGATCGCCCTGCATGCGGCGCTGGGCTTTGAAAAGAAGGGCGTTTTCCCGGACATGGGCCACAAGTTCGGCCGCTGGCTCGACCTGGTGTGGATGCAGCGCCCGCTCAACGGCGGGGGCGCCACGCCTCCCGACACGCCCGGGATGTCGCTCAACGGCGTTTGAAGTCATTTTCGAAGTAAAGCTTAACCTCCCACTCGTATATCGTCGTATCGACGACAGTGAGGGCTGGGATTGCAGGTCAAGGATACCGGTTCGGATCGGAGGGCGGAAGTCGCGCTTACGCGCGCCTATGTTCCGATCGTGCGCGGCTACCTGATCGCCAGCTCTGTTTACTATGCGCTGATCAGTCTTTCCCACCCCTTCTATGAAAAGGGTTTTGCTCTCCTGCTTCTGGAGAGCCTCGCCGTCGCAGCGTGCCTTTATGGCTTCGGCGCCTGGCGCGCGCTGAGAGAAGGACGGATCGTCGGCCCTGGTCTCGAGGGCGTGGCCCTGGGCATGAACGCCCTGTTCCTGTCCAACGTTCTCGCCTACCAGATCCTGCACTTCGAGCCGATGAAGCTCGTCTACTTCGTGCTGATGGGGCTGGTCTTCGCCACCTCCGCGCCCTCTCGCCGCGTAGCCCTGGGCAGCGTCAGCGCCGCCGTCATCGGGCTGGTGTGGATGGCGCAAAAGGCGCCGGGCGATACGATCAACAATTACGCCTTCATCGGCCTGGCCGGCGCGTTCGCCGCCATCGGCATGTCCACCCTCATGCGCGGCGTCGTCCGGCGCGAGGTCCGCGCGCGCCTGGCCAGCGAAGCCCTCAACGTCGAACTGCAGCGCGAGCTGACCGAGAACCGCCGCCTGAAGACAGAAGCCCAGGCGCTGGCGCTCACGGCCGAGACGGCCAACCGCGCCAAGACCGAATTCCTGGCCACCATGAGCCACGAGATCCGCACGCCGCTGAACGGCGTTCTGGGCATGGCGCAGATCATGGCGGCCGGCGAGCTGAGCCCGGACCAGCGCCGGCGCCTCGACACCGTCACCGCCTCGGGTCAGTCCCTGCTCAGCGTGATCAACGCCATTCTCGACATCTCGAAGATCGAGGCGGGCAAGATGGAGATCAATCCCGCGCCGTTCGATCTCTCCGCCCATCTGGACGCTCTGCGCCAACTCTACGGCGGCCTGGCGCGCGACAAGGAGCTCGACTTCAGCCTGGAGATCGCCGAGGGCGCGCAGGGCTGGCGGATGGGCGACGCCGACCGCCTGCGGCAGGTGATGTCGAACCTGATCTCGAACGCGATCAAGTTCACCGACGTCGGCACGGTTCGGGTGTTCGTCGAGGGCGACGACAAGACGATCGTCGCACGGGTGACCGACAGCGGCGCCGGCATTCCCGAGGCGGAGCGCGGCCGCCTGTTCACGAAGTTCGCCCAGCTCGACAGCTCCAGCACCCGGCGCGCCGGCGGTTCGGGACTGGGTCTGGCGATCTGCAAGACGCTCAGCGAGCTGATGGGCGGCTCCATCAGCTATTCGACCGCCGAAGGCGGCGGCGCCTGCTTCACCGTCACTTTGCCGATGCCGCGCGTGAAGCCGGCGGACGGACTGGACTCCCCCGCCATCGCCGGACCGGATACGGCCGCGGACGCGCCCAGGATCCTCGTCGTCGATGACAACCAGACCAACCGCGCCGTGCTGCTGACCTTGCTGAGCCACCTGGGCGTCGCGGCTCATTTCGCCGTGGATGGGCGGGACGCCTTGGCCATGTGGGAGCGCGCCCGCTGGGACGCGATCCTGATGGACATCCACATGCCGATCATGGACGGCGTGCAGGCCAGCCAGACGATCCGCGCGCGCGAAAAGGCTACGGGCCGCCCCCGCACGCCGATCATCGCGGTCACCGCCAGCGTGCTCACCCACGAGCGGACGCTGTACGCCGAAGCGGGCATGGATGGGATCGTCGCCAAGCCGGTCGAGATCCCTCGCCTGGTGGAGGCCCTGGGCAAGGCCCTGTCGATCGACCCGGTGGTCGACCACGCCGATACGCGCGGCGTCGCCTAGAGCTCATTCGGAAGCTCAGAGCCGCTTTCGAGCCGATCGCCGGTTCACGCCTATTGGAAATAGCGAGCGGGCCGGGTCGAGATTCGCCCCCTCCGCGCCACAAGACATAAAAAAGGGGACGTCGAGACGCCCCCTCTTCAATCCCCCCCGGGGAAATCTTGACGACGCCGAAACGCCGCCCCGATCATTCAGCCCTTGCGCGAACGCGGCGCCTTGCCCTTGCGGCCGCCCTGTCCAAGGCCAAGGGCCTTGGCCATCTTCGAGCGCGCTTCGCTATAGGCGGGAGCGGTCGTCGGATAGTCGTTGGGCAGGCCCCACTTGGCCTTGTACTCGGCCACGGTCATGCCGTGGGTCGTGAGGTGGCGCTTCAGCGTCTTGTAAGGCTTGCCGTCCTCGAAGCTGATCAGCGCTTCGGGCGTGATGCTCTTACGGATTTGAGCCGGCGTCGCCTTGGTCACGGTCTCCACCGTGGGAGCAGGCGGCGCGCCAATACCAGCCAACGCGTCGTGCGTCGCACGGATCAACGCCGGAAGCTCCGAAACGGGCGTCGAATTATTAGCCACATAATTGGCGACGATTTCAGCCGTAAGCTCGATCAGGGTCGCTTTGTCTTCCACGATCACAACTCCATTCCCCTATTGACCCGGAATTACACCTTCTCTTGAGAAAAACAAGTAGTTCGAAGCGAGAAACCTGATTGATCCGCTTTAAAGCTTAGCAATCGTTTGTGAATGAGCGCGTTCAGCGAGGAGAATTTTCGCTAACTATAGCGCCGACCACCTCGCTTTAAGGCCGCGACGCCGTTCGAAAACAGCGTAAACGCATGTCAATCTCGCAACCGCGAACAGGATGCGTGTATGTGAACGTCGGCCACATCGCGAATATCATGATCACGGCGCCGAGAGACAAATAAACACGTGAACGTTGAAATAGCTCTGGGCAGCTCGCGCTTTCGTCGATTGAGACTTTGCTCATCTGGATTTGGCCTGGGAACGGCCGGCCCTCGACGGCGGGTTCAAAGGCGATTCGTCGCGCCGACGAAGCCATTTGCGGTGACGTCTTCCCCAAAGCGGATTTCCAGTTGGATGGATCTGCTCCAGCTCAACAACGCGCGCCGAGAGCCAGAGAAGAGCGACGCCGCGCGCGGTGGGCGCGGCTCTATCCAACGACTGATCAGAAGGAAGAAGTGGCTGGGGAACTAGGACTCGAACCTAGAATGACGGTACCAAAAACCGCAGTGTTACCATTACACCATTCCCCAGCAGGAACGGCGAGACCCGTCAGGGCCCGGCGAGGCGGTGGAGATAGCTCACGACTCGGATGGATGCAACAGGCCATTTTCGAACTTTTTTGGGGCCGCCGCACGAACGTCGAAAAAGGCGCTTGCGCCCTCCGGAACACCCTCCTATAAGGCCGGCCTCCAAGTCGGAGTGTGGCTCAGTCTGGTAGAGCACTGCGTTCGGGACGCAGGGGTCGCAGGTTCAAATCCTGCCACTCCGACCATTTCCTCCCCGCTAGCCAGAAGCGGGAAACCTGCCGAAAAAACAGGATTTTAGAGTGCGGCGCCAGGGCGCTGCCCTCAGCGTCGCGCGATGCGGCGCCGCGTTGCGCGCTCTTCATTTGGAACCGCTCGCGACACCGGGTAGCTTGTGCCTGACATCTCCCAACGGGACTTCCGATGAAGCAGTTCTTCCTGACCGTCGCCGGCGTCTTTGTCGGCCTTCTGTTGTTCGTGGTCGGAGTTCCCTTTCTCCTCATCGTGATCGCCGCCGGGGCGGCTCGCCCCGCGCCCACGCCCACCCAAGCCGTCCTGCAGCTGGACCTGCGCCAGGGCCTGACCGACCAGGCGCCCAGGACCCCCTTCGCCTCCCTGGGGGGCGGCGGCGACTCGGTGATGTCGATCATCGAAACGCTGCGCAGGGCCGAGAAGGACGACAAGGTCCGCGCGATCCTGGTGCGCCTGCCCGAGGGCGGCGTCGCGCCGGCGGCCGCCGACGAGCTGCGCCTGGCCTTCAAGCATTTCCGCGAGGTGGGCGGCAAGCCGATCTACGCCCACAGCCAAGGCCTATACCCCTCGGGCATGGTCACCTCGACCTACATGCTGGGCGCTTCGGCCAGCGAGTTCTGGATGCAGCCTGACAGCAGCTTTCAGGCGGTCGGGATCTCCAGCGAGTCGATGTTCTTCAAGCGCTTCTTCGACAAGTACGGCGTCAAGGCCGACTACGAGCAGCGCTACGAATACAAGAACGCGGTCAATCCTTACCTCTACAGCGACTACACGCCGGCCCATCGGGAATCGACGCTGTCGTGGATGGGCTCGGTATATCGCACCGCCCTGGTCAGCGCCGCCGTGGACCGCAAGCGCGACCCGCTTCAGCTGACCCGCACCCTCGAGGACGGTCCCTACAGCGCTCAGGAAGCGCAGGCCAAGGGCCTGATCGACAAGGTGGGTCAGGTCAGCGACATCCAGGCCCTCGCCCTGGACAAGGCCGGCAAGGGCTCGAAGCTGATCGACTTCGACGACTACGCCTCGCGCAACAAGCCCACGCCCATAAAGACCGGCCCGGCGATCGCGGTGATCGGCGCCGAGGGCGCGATCGTCACCGGGACCAGCGGCGGCGGCTCGCCGTTCAGCGGCGAAAGCAACGTCTATTCCGACGACGTGGCCCAGGCCTTCCGCAACGCGACCGAGGACAAGGACGTGAAGGCCATCGTCTTCCGCGTCTCCTCGCCCGGCGGCTCGGACACGGCCTCCGAGCAGATCCTGGCGGCCATGAAGGCGGCCAAGGCCGCGGGCAAGCCCGTCGTGGTCAGCATGGGGACCTATGCGGCGTCAGGCGGCTACTGGATCTCCAGCCAGGCGGACGCGATCGTCGCCCAGCCCTCGACCCTGACCGGCTCGATCGGCGTCTACGGCGGCAAGTTCGCGATCGGCGACGCCCTGGCCCGCTTCGGCGTCGACACCAAGCAGCTGCATGTCGGCGGCGACTACGCCCAGGCGTTCGGCTCGGGCGACGGCTTCACGCCCGAGCAGCGCGCCAAGTTCGCCGGCTGGATGGACCGCATCTACGCGGGCTTCATCATCCGCGTGGCCGAGGGCCGCAAGCTGCCCGCCGACCGCGTGCGCGAGATCGCCAAGGGCCGCGTCTGGACCGGCGAGCAGGCCAAGCAACTGGGCCTCGTCGACGAACTGGGCGGCTTCTACCAGGCGGTCGACAAGGCCAAGGCCCTGGCCAAGCTGAACGGCGACGTGCGCCTCAAGCGCATGGACGGCGGCCAATCGCCGTTCGAGGCGCTGGAGAAGCTGCTGGGCGTCAGCGAGACCTCGATGAAGACCCTGGCGGCCGCCGCCTGGGTCCTGGGCGACCCCCGCTCGCAGGCCATCCTGGACGAAATGGCCCACGCCCGCCTGCGCGCCGCGCCGGGCGGGGCTTCGGTGCTGGCGGATACGCCGGTGCGATAGGGGCCCAAACGCATCGTGACCTCTCCGACGCCCCCACTCAGCGGCCAAGCACCGCGTGGACGCGATCTCCTGCCCGCCGCGCTCAAGGCGTTCGAGGCTCGAAACCGCCCGCTGGCGGCCCGATATCTGGCCGCTCTCGACCTGGAGGCCCCGCCCCTCGGCGATACCTGGCGATCGGTCTCGGGACTCGCCATGACCATGGGTGAGATCGACCTGGCCTTGAACGCGATGCGGAGATTCGTCGCCCTGGCCCCAGAAGATGGAGGGCGTCTTCTGCAGTTGGGAAGTCTTCTGGCGCAAGCGGGACAGACCCAAGCGGCCGTTGTGGAAGCGGAACGCCTCCTACGGAAACACCCGTCCCACCCTTCGGTCCTGCATTTCCTGGGCACCTGCTACGCCCAGCTTGGGCGCTCCGTCGACGCCGAGCGCGCTCTGCGCGGCGCGATCGCCGCGCTTGCGCCAGCAGCCTCGGCCTGGCCGTGGCTCACCCTGGTCGACCTCAAGAAGTTCAAGGTCGGCGATTCCGATATCGACGCCTTGCGCGCCGCCGTGGCGCGAACGGACGCGGACAACGAGGCCAAAAGCACCCTTCTCTACGCTCTGGGCAAGGCGCTCATGGACGCGGGTCAGACGGAGGAAGGATTTAGAGCTTATCTGCACGGGGCTAGTCTGGTCGCGCCTTCGCGCGCTTACGACCCTCGCCCAGCGCGGCGCCTGGTGGACGAAGTCGTCGGAGGGATGACCGAGCGCTTCTTCGACAGTCTTCCGGCGAGCGCAGCCTCCGGAGCGCGCGCCATCTTCGTTCTGGGCCTTCCCCGCTCCGGCACCACCCTGGTGGAACAGATTCTCGCGAGCCACGGCCAAGTCGCCGGCGGCGCGGAGCTCAATCTGTTTCGGACCGCGGCCATGGCTCTTCCAGGCTTTGGTCCACGCGAGACGGCCGGCGTCTCGGCCGATGACTGGACCTCCATCGGAGAGGACTACCTACACCTTGTGGAGCAACGTTTCGGTCCGAGCGGCAAGGTCGTCGATAAAACGCTCAATCACAGCCGTCTGCTCGGCCTGATCCGACACGTCCTGCCAGGCGCGCGTTTCGTGTGGCTCCGGCGGGACCCGGGCGATGCGGCTTGGTCAATCTTCCGCACGCGCTTCGCGCAGGGCATGGACTGGAGTTGGTCGCTTGAGACGATCGGGTCCTATGTCGCTGACGAGGATCGGCTGCACGCGCATTGGACTGCGCTCTATCCGGAGGACATACTGACCCTCCGATACGAGGACCTCGTCGCCGATCCAGAGACTTGGATACGCCGCCTGCTGGACCATTGCCGGCTGCCATTCGACGCTCGGGTGATGGATTTCCACAAAACCGAACGGACCGTGCAGACCGCGAGCGTCGGGCAGGTGCGGCAGCCGCTCTATAGCTCGTCCATCGGGGGCTCCCGGCGTTACGCCGAATACCTCGCTCCCTTCTTCAAGGCCTACGAGGCCGCAGACCCGTCCTGAGTCCGCTTGAGCGCCGGCCGCCGCCGCGGCGCGGAGCTCGACGCATGAAAAAGGCGGCGACCCGGAAGGGTCGCCGCCGATCTCAAGGACTAGGCCAGGCCTAGAATTCCAGATCGAAACCGAAACGGATCGACCGGGGCGCTTGATAGCCCGTCGGCGACTTGTAGTTCGGATCCGTGTCGCCGACACCGCCGACTTCACCGAACTCCCAGGTGTCCGTGACAGCCTTGCTGTTGAACACGTTGAACACGTCGGCGCGCAGCACGAGGTTCCCGCCGACCGACCACTTCGCCGGCACCGTGTAGCGCAGCGAGAGGTCGAGGTTCGAGTTCCAGTCGCCCTGATAAACCGAGCCACGCGGGGTTTGCTTGCCATCGCAGTAGAACGCCGCCGCGCCATAGACCTGCGCGAAGGCGTCGGTCGGGTGGAAGCCGAAGCAGGCGAACTTCTTGGGCGACAGCAGGCTGTAGTTGGCGCCAACCAGCAGGCTGTCAGTGACCGCGTAGGAGCCGAACAGCTTGAACTGATGACCACGGTGGTTCGGCAGGTAGCCGTAGCTGCCTTCCGTCAGGCCGGGTTGGTCGAAGTCCTGGGTGATGCCGGCGTCGTCCTGACCCACGTCGGACTTCACGAAGCCTTCGTAGTTGCCCTTCGACTCCGACAGCACGTACGAACCTTGCAGGCCCCACTTGCCGTCGAAGGCGCGCTCGAACGAAACTTCCAGGCCGAGATATTCGCGCTTGGCCTTGGGATAGTTCAGGTCGGCGGCCGTGAAGTTGATTTCACGCAGGGTGCCAGCGGCGTCGTTCCCGATGGTGTCACGCAGCACGATGGTCTGATCGAAGCCAGGGTTGACGATCACGTACTGGTGGAAGCCGGTCCAGATGTCTTCGCAACCCGAGATGCCTTGGGCGGCGCAATACTTCAGAACGGCGGCGTCGATGGCGACGTCTTCCGAAACGCGGCCCATGTTCTTGTAGGAAAGAACGACGCGACCGGTCCACAGGCTGTTGAAGCGACGCTCATAGCCGAGGATGTATTCGTCCTCGAAGGTCGACTTCAGGTTCCGCGAGATGGCGGCGATCGTCGGCAGCACCGAACCGTCGCTGGTGACCGAGCAGGCGTCCAGACCCGCCGGCCCGCGACCGCCGGCCGGGCAAGGCGCGGCGGAGACGAAGCCAGGGTTGGTCGCCTGGGTGATCTGCGAGCCGATAGCCGCGGGCAGACCCGTCACCGGGTCGATCACGAAGCCGCCGGCCGGCGCATTGTAGAATTCCCGGAAGAAGAGTTCCGAGGCGCCTTGGCGATAGGCGGTGTTGGAGGCGACGGGCAGATAGTAGCGCCCGAAGTTACCAAAGACCTTGTTCATGCCGTCGCCGGTCGGGTCGTAAGTGAACCCGATACGCGGACCGATTTCCTTATCGAACTCGACGAAGTTCTCGCCGGCGGCGTTCGCCGAAGCGAACTTGTCGAGGCGGACGCCGAGATTCAGGGTCAGGCCGGTGTCAGCCACGTCCCAAGAGTCTTGGATGTAGTACGCCCGGTTCTTGCCGCTGAATTCGCCGCCGGTCCGGAAGTACTGCAGCTCGAGATAGTCCTGGCCCGCCGCGACGCCTTGGGCGTTGCTCGCCGAACCCCGGCGATACTGGTAGCGGACACCACCGGTGCGCTCCGTGAAGTGCTCCAGCGTCAGCTTCTCCTCGTCGAAGCCGCCACGGATGTGGTGCTTGCCGAACAGATTGAAGTAGAGGTCGGCGTCAACGCGATAGAACTCGCGCTTGGTGTTCAGCGGGAAGTCGTTGTTGCCGTTCGACTGTTGGCTGATGCGGCTCGTGGTCCCCGATCGCAGGTCGTTGACGAGCGGATCTGCGGAGTTGCCCGGGATCGTGTTGTCGCGGTCCTTGGAGATACCGTAAGCGGCCGAAAGGGTGAACCAGTCGGTGAACGAACCGGTGTACTTACCGACCCAGCTCGGCGCGCCCGCCTGGAAAGCGGTCGTGCTTTGAAGTTGGGACCCGACCACATCGGTGTCGCCGTCATAGCCATAGGTGCGGCGATCCGTCTGGCGGGTGGTGTCCAGCCAGGTGAATTCCAGGTGCTGCTTGTCGGTGATGTAACCGTCCAGCTTCACGCCCCAGAAGGGATCGTTGCGCGTGTCGATGTTGTAGCTGTTGGTGGTCTTCGAAGCGAACTTGCTGACCACCTTCTGCTGCTGGTTCATCACGTAGAAGAACAGGCGATCCTCAATGATCGGACCACTGGCTTCGAAGGTGAGGCTCTCGCTGCGATCGTAGTCGCGGTGATTGGCGTTCTGGAAGGTGTCCTTGGACTGTTCGGTCAACGACGACGGCGACCAGTTGCCGCGAACGGCGAAGTGGAAGTCGTTGCCGCCCGACTTGGTGACCGCGTTCAGCACGCCGCCGGTCGAGCGACCGAATTCGGCGGGATAGCCACCGGTCTTGACTTCAATCGTCTTGTAGAAGTCGAACGGCACCGTGGCGCCGCCGATGTACGTGTTGAAGTTCGTGATATTCAGGCCGTTCACGTAGTAGGCGTTTTCGGCGATCGACGAACCGCCGATCGACGGCTGGTTCGCGAACGTCGCGTCGCTGGACGAGCCGCCGCGGACGACGGTCGGCGCCAGCAGCGCCACCGCGGTCACGCTCCGCGCGATGGGAACGCGCTTGGTCAGCGTCTCAAGATCAACGACCAGGCCGGTCGTGGTGCCGGCGAAATCCAGTTGCGGGTTGGCGGTCGCCGTGATCACCACTTCCGAGACGGCCTCGGCGTCGCTGGCCAGGGTGAAGGTGTAGGCGGACGAGCCCAGAGCGACGGACACGTTGCCGTCCGCGGTGGAGCGATAGCCTTCCTTGGAGATCGCAACCGAATAGCCGCCAGTGGGGATCAGCGGAACCCGGAACTGACCGTTGGAATCGGTGGTGACGTTGCGCTCGAAGCCCTGCGTCAGAGACTTCACAACAACGGCCGCGCCTGGAACGGCGGCGCCCGAAGTGTCCTTCACCGTCCCCGACAGAGTACCGCTCGTGTAGTCCTGAGCGAGAGCCGTCGCGGGCGCGAGGCCGGCGGCGACAAACACGGTCGCCGGCGCGGCGATCGCGGCCAGGCCGGCCAGCAACGTCGTCGTCATCAGACGCGCGCGTGCGCTACCTTTGATAGAATTCATTTTGATCAAGTTCCCCTCTGCAGGTGGCGCGGGCGGCAAGCTGGACAAGCCCCTCTAGAAACTTCGTCCAGCCTGGAGCGGAAAACCGCCTAAGTGCGCCACCAGATCACTGGTGTCCCGGAAACTATTTCCCCGGTTAAGCAGACGTTAGGGGGCGGCCCAACCAGGGGTCAATTGCGATTACAAATTTGCAATCCACATCGCTCAGGCCTGTCGCAAAATCGCCACAGGCTGGACACTTTTCGAAAGATCGCCGCTCATCTTGCCGCGCGCGGCTCCGACGCAATGCTGGCGCCCCTCACTATTAGATTGATTGAATTGAGCTATTTCCAGGAGCAGTAACAACGTTTTCCAGATGGGCGCTGAAGCGAAAAATCGGCGATAAAATTTCACGAGAGTGTTGACCTGGATCAGAACACGTCCTCAAACGCCGGATTGTGGTGAAATAATTTTAATAATCGGCGCTCTGATCGACGAACTCTCCTGGCGATGGCGCCACTCCAACGAGCAAACAGGCGACGCCATGACCATTGCTTAGGCGCTCCGCCGTCGCGAAAATGCCGGCGCGACGGAACGCGTCGCAAGCAGTCAATTCGGCGGAGCCATGAGCGATTTTCGACGCGTCAACGACTCTCTTTCGGTCAGCCCCCAGGTCTCGGAGGCCGATATGGCCCGCGCCGCCGCGGAGGGATTCGTCCTGGTGATCAACAATCGCCCTGACGGCGAGGATCCCAGCCAGCCTTCCAGCGCGACGATCGAGGCGGCGGCGCGCGCGGCGGGGATGGACTATCTTTATGCGCCGGTGCGTGGCGGGCCGACGCCGGATCAGGTGGAGGCGGTTCGGGCGGCTGTCGAGGCCGCCGGCGGGCCAGTGCTGGCCTTCTGCCGGTCGGGTACGCGCTCGATCGTCACGTGGTCAATCGGCCAGGCCATGACAGGGGCCGATCGCCAGACCTTGGTCGACCAGGGCTTGCAGGCCGGCTACGACCTTTCCGGCGTGCTGCCGGCCTAGGCTAGAAGGCGGCGGCTTCCCGCGCGGCCATCGGCGTGGGTTCGGCCTCGCAGCTGGCCAGGACGAACTGCGCCAGCATGATACAAAGGACGGCGACAGCTGCGCGCTGAAGCCGTTTTGAAACAAAAATCGCCGCGTCCGCCGTCATGATCCGAGCCCCCGAGGATACTTGGGGGCGTCCAGCGCAAGACCGGCGCCGGCAGGCAGGCCTGAACGGAGCGACCGCATGATCCCCTTCGTCCGCGAGCTGGCGTTCGAATATGGCCGCTGCGATCAGGTCTCGCCCTTGATCCGCCGGGTGATCGCCCGCAATCCGGGGCCGTTCACCTATACCGGCACCGGCGTCTACATCGTCGGCCGCGGCGAGGTGGCGGTCATCGACCCCGGCCCCGACCTGCCAGAGCACTTCGAGGCGCTGAAGGCGGCTCTGGCCGGCGAGCGCGTCACCCACGTGCTGGTCACGCACCACCACCTGGATCACAGCCCCCTCGCCCACCCGCTGGCCGACCTGTTCGGCGCCAAGGTTCATGGCCGCCCCGCGCCGACGGATCACGGCGAGGCGGCCGCGCCGGGTCTTGAGGAAGGCGCCGATGATCGCTTCCGACCCGACGTTGAGCTCGCCGATGGCGATGTGATCAGCGGTCCGGACTGGACGCTGGAGGCGGTGACGACGCCGGGCCACACCTCCAATCACGTCTGTTTCGCGCTGAAGGAAGAGAACGCCCTGTTCTCCGGTGACCACATCATGGGCTGGTCGACGACGGTGATCACGCCGCCCGATGGCGACATGGCCGACTATTTCGAAAGCCTGGCCAAGGTGCGGGCTCGGACCTTCGACACCCTATGGCCGACGCACGGCGCGCCGGTGCGCGAGGTGACGCCCTTCATCGACGCCTATATCGCCCACCGCCGCGCCCGCGAGGCGCAGATCCTGGAGGCGCTGGGCGCGGGCTTTACGTCGATCCCCGCCATGGTGCCCAGCCTCTATGCCGCCGTCGATCCGCGCCTGCATCCGGCCGCGGCGCTGTCGGTCCTGGCCCACATGAACCAGCTGGTGAAGGAGGGCCGCGTCCTGGCCGAGGGCGAAGGCCTGGCGGGGCTGTATCGCCTAGCCTAGGGGAACAGCCGCTTCGTCGTCCAACCGTCAGCGACGCGGTCGAAGACCAGCCGTTCGTGCAGGCGGAACGGGCGGTCGCGCCAGAACTCCAGGGTGATCGGGACGATCCGGTAGCCCGACCAGTGCGGCGGGCGCGGCACCTTGCCCAGGCCGAACTTCAGGCCCATCTCGGCCACCCGCTTCTCCAGCGCGTGACGCTCGGGCAGCGGCTGGGACTGATCGCTGGCCCAGGCGCCGATCTGGCTGTGACGCGCGCGGCTGGCGAAATAGGCGTCGGCCTCGGCCTCGGTGACCGGCTCGACCAGACCCCGGATCCGCACCTGGCGGCGCAGGGATTTCCAGTGGAACAGGATCGCGGCCTTCGGATTGGCCGCCAGCTCCCGCCCCTTGGCGCTGTGGGTGTTGGTGTAGAAGACGAAGCCCCGCGCATCGAAATCCTTCAGCAGCACCATCCGCGAGTCGGGCATGCCGTCGGCGTCGACCGTCGAGACGGTCATGGCGTTGGGATCGTTGAGCTCCTTCTTGCCCGCGTCCTCCAGCCACTCGGCGAACAGGGCGAAGGGATCCTCCTCCGACAGCAGCGGCGGCGGCGTGGCCTCCGTGACCTGGCGGACATAGTCGTCCTCGCTGGGCGAGGCGGGGATCAGGGGCTGGTCGGCGCTCATGCGCTTCATATAGGCCCGCCCGTGGCGAGGGGCCACAGCCCCGACTCCGTAAGCGAAAGTCTTAACTTAACGCCCCGTTGACCATCCGGGCGGCAGGGTCGCCGCCATGACCGCCAAAGGCCCCGTCCTGACGCTTTTCGCGGCCCGCGCCCTGCTCGGCGTCGGGCCGGGCGTCGACGAGCGCGCGCTGCGCAAGGCCTATCGCGAGGCCGCCAAGCGCGCCCATCCGGATCGTCCGACGGGGGACGCGGCGCTGTTCCGCGACGTCCAGGCCGCCTACCGCGTGCTTCAGGACGCCTTGGCGCGTCCGACAACGTTCGCGCCCGCCGTGACCGCATCGGCGGTCGCCGACCGCGCCTTTCTCGATATCGACATCGCCACCGCCGTCTCGGGCGGCTCGGAAGAGCTGTCGATCGACGGCCGCCGCCTGCGCCTGAAGCTGCCGGCCGGGCTGCGCGCCGGCGACAAGGTGCGGCTGCTGGATGTGCTGTTCGAGGTCCGCCACCGGCCGCTGGACGGCGTCCTGGTGCGCGGGGACGACCTCTGGCTGACCGGCAAGGTCGCCCCGCGCGTCCTGGCCGAGGGCGGCCGGGTCGACGCCGACACGCCGCTGGGCCCGCGCCAGGCCTGGATCTCGACCAAGGCCGCCGACCGCGGCCTCGTGCGCTTGCCGGGCCAAGGCCTGCCCGCCCGCGCCAACCACCGCGCCGGCGACCTCTTCCTGCGCCTGGAAGCCAGCGAGAGCGAGAAGGACAGCCTGGCCCGCTCGCTGCTGCGCCGCTTCGCGGCCGCCTGGGCGGCTTAGGAAGCGACACCCCCAAAATCCTCCCCCCCTAGCGGGGGAGGTGTCGGCTCGAAGAGACGAGGGAGGGTGAAGAGGCAAGATCGGCCGGACTTCCCCCTCCGGCGCTTCGCGCCACCTCCCCCGCTGGGGGAGGATTAAAACGATCGCGCGCGATCTTTTCTACGGCGCCGCTCTTGAAGTTATATCGTGCACGATTAAATCGTTCACATCATTCGAGAGCGAGGAGTTTCGCCATGACCACCCTCTACACCACCCGCGCCACCGTCGTCGGCGGCCGCGAAGGCCACGCCCGCAGCGAAGACGGCCTGCTGGACGTGCAACTGTCGATGCCCAAGTCGCTGGGCGGCAAGGAGACCGGCACGAACCCCGAGCAGCTGTTCGCGGCCGGCTACGCCGCCTGCTTCCAGAGCGCCATGGGCCATGTCGCCCGTACGCAGAAGATCCCGCTGACCGGCTCGACCGTGACCGGCCAAGTCAGCCTCGCCAGCGCCGGCGCGGGCTTCGCGCTGGAAGTCGCCCTCGAAGTCGAGACCCAAGGCCTCAGCCAGGCCGACGCCGAAGCCCTGGTCGCCACGGCTCACCAGGTCTGCCCCTACTCCAACGCCACGCGCGGCAATGTCGACGTGGCCATCAGCGTCAAGGCGGCGTAAGCCAGTCGACATGACAGAGAAATCCGCGTCATCCGAAAGCCCTGTCGAGGTCCTGCGCCTCGACAACCAGCTGTGCTTCGCCCTCTACGGCGCGGCCAACCGGATGACGCGGCTCTATCGGCCGATCCTGGACGCCCTGGGCCTGACCTATCCGCAGTATCTGGCGATGCTGGTGCTGTGGGAGCGGAGCCCGCGCACGGTCGGGGCTTTGGGCGATGCGCTGGACCTTGATTCCAGCACCCTGACCCCGCTGCTCAAGCGGCTGGAGGCCGGCGGCCTTGTTGAGCGCCATCGCGATCCGGACGATGAGCGGCGGGTGATCGTCGCGCTCACCGACAAGGGGCAGGCGCTGCGCGAGCAGGCCGCGAGCGTTCCGGAAAAGCTCTTCTGCGCGCTGAACCTGCCGCTGGAGACGCTGACGACCCTGCGCGAGCGACTGAAGACCTTGGCCCGCTGACGGGTCAGTCCTGAGAGGCGGGCGCTTCGGCCGGCTGGGCCTGACGACGCGCCAGGAAGGCCGCGTGGTCGGCGTCGCTGGTCTGGCGCAGGGCCCGCAGGTCCTCGCTGATGCGGAAGATGGCGACGTAGAACTCGCAGAACGCCCGCCACAGCAGAACGAGCGCGCCGGCGACCAGCAGGCCGGCGATCAGAACGGGGAAGGCCAGCAGCAGAGAGCCGACGCCGGGCTCCTTCAGCGCCAGACCCACGGCGGCGCCGACAACGGAAAAGCCGAACAGGGCCACGACGCCGAGGCCCGCCCAATAGATGAAGTGAATCACCGGCCCGGTGACCAGGCGATCGAACGTCAGAAGATCCCAAAGCAGCGAGTTGGACCCACGCTTGGTCTTATTGGCCGGAGGCATACTGGAACCCCAAGTCGGCGGAGAACCGCCCCTTTGCAAGGCCATCGCTAGCAGCGAGAAGCCCGCTCGGCAATGCCGAGCGGGCCCACGTCATCATCGTCGTGAAGGACGATGCGCTACTGCGGCTTGGCGCCGGCGACGGTGGCGTCGATCTGAGCCTTGGTGGCCGTGGTCGAGACGCTGCCGTCCGCGCCCGCGCTCAGGCTGTTGCCCGGCAGGGCGAACTTCACGCCACCGTTGGTGACGATCACGTTGGTCGAACCGTCGGCGCCGGTGCTGGTGCCGCTGATCTGGCCGACCGGCACGCCCTGGGCGTCCTTCACGGCCGAACCGACCTTGAAGCTGGCGACATTGGCCGAGCTTGGGGTCGCGGCGCTATCGGCGGTGCTCGCCGAAGGCGAGGTCATCGAGGAACCCGGCGCGGCCGAGGTCGCCCCCGGGGTCGTCGTGGTCTGGTCCGGCGTGGTCGTCTGGCCGGGAGGCGTCTGACCCGGCGCGGTCGGCGCGGTGGCCGCGCCCGTCGTGGGCGAGCCCATCGGGGTCGAGCCGGTCGAAGTGGTGCTCTGGGCATAGGCGGCGCCGGCGAACGTCAGGGACGCGGCGGCGGCGAGCAAGGCGATCTTGTTGGTCATGTTCACTCTCCGTCGGGGCCCCTCCGGCGGAAACAACGTGACCTTGTCGCCCCCGGTTCCGTCGAAGAGTCGACGCAAACTCTACCGAGACGCGCTTTTTGTGACGGCCAGCGCGGAAATGTAGCTTTCCATCAACCGCACCAGCTCGTCCTCCAGCCGCTGGGGATCGAGCGCCAGGTCCAGCTCGACCGTCGCAGCGCGCAGCAGGCCGACGACGGCGTGGGTCAACACGAACCCGGCCTCCGGCGACAGGTCGAAGCCCAACACCGCCTTGCCGGCGATGGCCGCGAAGAAGGATTGGTGATGGCGCGCCATCACCGCTTCGCCCTCGTCCAGCAGCAGGGCGTCCAGAAGCGCGCGCCGCGTGCCGGGGGAGCCTTCGAAAGCCGTCGCTAGCGTTCGCACGATCAGCCGCACCGCGCCCAGCTCCGGACGGTCGATGACAAGCTGAGCGATCCGCTCGCGGGCGGCCTCGGCGCGACGGTGCGCCAGCGCCGCCAGGATCGCCTGCTTGCCACCGAAGTACTGGTAAAGCGTGCCGACGCTGACCCCCGCCCGCTCGGCGATGTGGTTGGTGGTCAAGGCCTCGGCGCCGTCGCGCTCCAGAAGTTGAAAGGTCGCTTCGAGAATGGCTTCGACCGTGGCCTCGGAACGCGACTGCCTTGGCGTTCGCCTTGTTTTTTCAGGGACTTGCATCCGCGTCGCACCGCCTTTCCGTATCAGGGCCAAGGCGAGTAGCCTGGGCCCACGGGAGGCTTAACCTATGATGCGAAAGCGGGATCCGTCACGGGTCCGCAACGTCACGAGGATCAGATGAACACGCCGCTGGACCAGGTCCTGGCCAAGGTCGCCTCGCAGAAGACCGCCCTGCCCGAGCTCTATGGCGACATCGACTTCGACGTCACCCCCGAGCGGTTCACGACCGACCCCAGGGCCAGCGTCGCGCCAAGGCTGGCGAGGGCCAAGCTCGATCCGGACAAGATCGCCCTGATCAAGGCTTACACGATGCTGGGCGACGTCGTGGCCGACGCCTACGCCGCCCTGATGCCGCGCTACGGGTTCCGGCCGCTGGTCGCCATGCTGACGAAGGCCTGCGACGAGGGGGTCGCGGCCGTGCCTGACGCCCCGCCGGAACTGGCCGCCTTCATCGCCGACATGGAGCGCGTCCCCGAGTGGCTGGACATGGACCTGGTCCGCGAGGGCCAGCGCCTGGACCGCAACGCCGCGGCCAACCTCGGCCCCTTTGCGATCCGCGGCGCGTTCATCGCCACCTTCATGAACAAGTACGCCGCCCTGCCGATGGCGCTCACGGGGACACTGTCAAATGACACCGCCGCGCGCCGGGTCAACGAGACGGCGACCTTCTTCACCTCCACCCTGCTGCCGGGCTCGCTGGAACGACATGGCGCAGGCTTCCGGGCGGCGGCCATGGTGCGGCTGATGCACTCGATGGTGCGGTTCAACGCGCTGAAGCGCTCCAACCGCTGGGACGTCGGCGTCTACGGGATCCCGATCCCGCAGGTCGACCAGATGCCGGCCGGCCTGATCCCGATCTTCCTGATGAGCTACAAGATCGTCGGCGAAGGCCGAAAGACCTTCACCGCCGAGGAGCGCGCGCGGGTCGAGCTGGCTCGCTATCGCTGCTTCCTGCTGGGTCTGCCGGAAGACCTGCTGGCCGACACGCCGCAGGGGGTGGTTGACACCATGAACGCCCGCAGCGCCACCCTGCGCGCCGGCTTCGACGACGCCACTTGCGGGGAGCTGGTCCGCGCGACGCTCAGCGCCTACCTGCCGCCCGACGAGCGGCCCGAGAACCGCCTGTTCGACCAGGTCGAACGCGGCTTCTCCAAGGTCTTCTTCCTGCGCAACTTCATGAACGGAGACGTGGCGGCCGCGCGGCGCATGGGGGTCGAGATCGGCCCGCGCGACTTCATGCTGTTTGGCCTGGTGGCGCTGCTGGTGACCAGCCAGCTGACCGCCTATCGCCTGGCGAGGCGCGTGCCCGGGCTTTCCGAAATCGCCGACGCACGGCTCGTGGGACGGCTGAAGCGACAGCTGAAGCGCTACGGCCACGCCGAGTTCACCTCGGACGCCGAGAAATACCGGCCGACCACCGGGGCCAAGCCGGCGGCGGCGGCCTAGGGGACGGGCCCGCGTTGAGCGGGCCCGTCCACCAAGCGCTTACAGCGTCGCCATGTCGATCACGAAGCGATAGCGCACGTCGCTCTTGTGCATGCGCTTGTAGGCCTCGTTGATCTGGTCGATCGAGATGGTCTCGATGTCGGCGACGATGTTGTTCTCGCCGCAGAAGTCGAGCATCTCCTGGGTCTCCTTGATCGAGCCGATCATCGAGCCGGCCAGAGTGCGGCGACCAGGGATCAGGGCGAAGGCGTTCAGCGGCACCGGCTCTTCGGGCGCGCCGACGATCACCATGGTCCCGTCGACCTTCAGCAGGGCCAGGTACGCGCCCCAGTCCAGCGGCGAGGAGACCGTGCAGATCAGCAGGTCGAACGTGTCGGCCAGGGTCTCGAACGTCTTCGGGTCGTTGGTGGCGTAATAGTGATCCGCGCCCAGGCGCAGGCCGTCGGCCTGCTTGGACAGGGTCTGGCTCAGCACCGTGACCTCGGCGCCCATGGCGTGGGCCAGCTTCACCCCCATGTGGCCCAGGCCGCCCATGCCGAGGATCGCGACCTTCTTGCCGGGACCCGCGTTCCAGTGGCGCAACGGCGAGTAGAGCGTGATGCCCGCGCACAGCAGCGGCGCGGCGGCGTCCAGCGGCAGGTTCTCCGGGATCGACAGGACGTAGTCTTCCTTGACCACGATGTGGTCGGAATAGCCGCCGTAGGTCGGGGTGTCCGAACCCGGCTCGAAGGCGCTGTAGGTCAGCACCAAGCCCGGTTGATACTGCTCGCGGTCGAGGTCGCGGGCGGCCTTGCAAGTCACGCAGCTGTCGACGAAGCAGCCGACGCCGACAGGGTCGCCTTCCTTGAACTTGGTGACATTGGCGCCGACGGCGGTGACCACGCCGGCGATCTCATGGCCGGGCACGATCGGATAGACGCTCTGGCCCCAGCCGTTGTCGACCATGTGGATGTCGGAATGGCAGACGCCGCAGTACTTGATCGAGATGACGACGTCGTCGGGATTGGGGTCGCGGCGCTCGAACGTGAACGGCGCCAGGGGCGCGCCGGCGGCGGGCGCCGCGTAGCCTTTAGCGGTGGCCATGGGGATATTCCTTGGATGTGGAGATCGCGGTCGGGGAGGATCGCGTGCGGAATGTTTGCCATATGGGGCCGCGACAGCGGTAGACCAATCTGCCGGCCCGATTGCACGATCCTACAGAGATCGTGGGCGGCTTCAGACCTACACCATCCCCACCGTGCGCAGGCGCGCGCGAGGGTGGATCTCGTTCTGGCTCATCACCACGGTCTGGCCGCGGAAGCGCTCGATGATCGAGCGGACGTAAGGCCGCACGCCGGGGCTGGTCAGCAGGACGGGAGCCTCACCGGCCAGGGCCGCGCGCTCGAAGGCGTCGCGGACGCCGCGGATGAAGTCCTGCAGGCGCGAGGGCGGCAGGGCCAGCTGCTTGTCGTCGCCGGGGCCGATCAGGCTTTCGGCGAAGGCCTGCTCCCAGTCGGCCGACAGGGTGATGATCGGCAAGGCGCCGTCGTCGCCGCGATTGGCCCAGCACAGTTGGCGGGCCAGGCGGGCGCGGACCTGCTCGACCAACTGGGTGACCGAGGCGGTGTGCGGGGCGGCCTCGCCGATGCCTTCCAGGATCTGCGGCAGGTCACGGATCGACACCCGCTCGCGCAGCAGCGACTGAAGCACGCGCTGGACGGTGGTGGCCGTGGCCGTGCCCGGGATCAGGTCGTCGACGAGCTTCCTCTGAGTCTCGGGAAGCTCTTTCAGCAGCTTCTGGACCTCGGAATAGGACAGCAGGTCGGCCATATTCTCCTTGAGGATCTCGGTCAGGTGCGTGGTCAGCACCGTGGCCGGATCCACGACCGTGTAGCCGCGGAAGGTGGCTTCCTCGCGCAGGTCGTCGGCGATCCAGGTGGCCGGCAGGCCGAAGGCCGGCTCGCGCACGTGCTCGCCTGGCAGCTCGACCTGGCCGCCGCGCGGGTCCATGCACATCAGCATGCCCAGCCGCACCTCGCCGGCGCCGGCCTCCATCTCCTTGATCCGGATGGCGTAGCCCTGGTTCGCCAGGCGCATGTTGTCCAGGATGCGGACCGGCGGCATGACGAAGCCGAACTCGCTGGCCAGGGTCTTGCGCAGGGCGCGGATCTGGTCGGTCAGCTTGCGGCCGTCCAGGTCGTTGATCAGGGTCAGCAGGCCGTAGCCCAGCTCGATCTTGACGTCGTCGATGGCCAGGGAGGCGCTGATCGGCTCCTCTTCGGCCTCGGTCGGCGCGGCCGCCTCGAGGGCCGCGGGATCTACGGCCTTGGGCGCCTTGGCGTCCTGGATGCGCTTGTAGGCCAGAGCGCCGGCGCCGATCGCCACGGCCGCGAACGGGAGGATCGGCATGCCCGGGATCAAGGCCATCACGCCCGACGAGGCCGAGACCATGCCCAGCCCGACCGGGTTCATGGCCAGCTGGGTGGTCAGGGCCTTGTCGGCCGAGCCTTCGACCCCGGCCTTGGAGACGACCATGCCGGCGGCGATCGAGATGACCAGGGCCGGGATCTGGCTGACCAGGCCGTCGCCGATGGTCATGATGGTGTAGGTCGAAGCCGCCTCGCCGATCGGCAGCTTGTGCTGCGCGACGCCGATGATGATGCCGCCGACGATGTTGATCGCCGTGATGATCAGGCCGGCGATCGCGTCGCCCTTCACGAACTTGCTGGCGCCGTCCATGGCCCCGAAGAACGTGCTTTCCTGCTCCAGCTCCTTGCGGCGAAGCTTGGCGCCTTCCTGGTCGATCAGACCCGTCGACAGGTCGGCGTCGATCGCCATCTGCTTGCCGGGCATGGCGTCCAGGGTGAAGCGGGCCGCCACTTCGGCGATCCGGCCCGAACCCTTGGTCACGACCATGAAGTTCACGACGATCAGGATGACGAAGACAATCACCCCGATGACGAAGTTGCCCTGCATCATCAGGTGACCGAAGGCCTCGATGACCGCGCCGGCCCCGCCGGTGCCTTCCTGGCCGTGGCCCAGGATCAGGCGGGTCGAGGCGATGTTCAGGCCAAGCCTGTACAGCGTCGCGACCAGCAGGACGGTCGGGAACGAGGTGAACTCCAGCGGCCGCTTGATCAGGATCGCCGTCATCAGGATCAGCACCGATCCCGTCAGCGAAATGGCCAGCAACAGGTCCAGCAAGAAGGCCGGAACCGGCAGGATCAGCAGGACGATGATGCCGACGACGCCCAGCGCCAGGCCCATCTCGCCGCGCAGCAGGCCGTCGACCAGCGACTTGGCGCTGGGCATCGAGCTTGCGGTCGGGGCGGCGGCGTCGGCCATTCGGAACCTTGGAACGGTGAAGGTCTAGCGGACCAGCGATTGAAGCGATTTGCGGTCCGTCGCCATATCCTTAGTAAAAATTAGCCATGTTCGGCGCCGGACCGATGGTCGCGGCGCCGCGACATGTCGCCACCTGACCTAAGCGGCGGCGCCGATCCCGCCCTGGGGCGGCGGCACCGGAACGCCGGCGTCGGAATATTCCTTCAGCTTGTTGCGCAGCGTGCGGATCGAGATGCCCAGGATGTTGGCCGCATGGGTACGGTTGCCCAGGCAGTGCTCCAGGGTGTCGATGATCAGCTTCTGCTCGACCTCGGCCACGGTGGAGCCGACGAAGGCGCGCGAGGCGGCGTCGGCCGCCATCTGGGCGCCTCGAGCGACCGCGACGTCCGGGGCCGGCGCCATCGGCTGGCCGTCGGGCAGGCGGATGGCGAACTCCTCGATCTCCGGACCGGTCGACAGCAGCACGGCGCGGTGCATGGCGTTTTCCAGCTCGCGGACGTTGCCCGGCCAGCGGTGGGCGATCAGGCGGCGCTTGGCCTCGGCCGAGATCGGCTTTTCCTGGATGCCGTTGGCGGCCGAATACTTCTTCACGAAGAACTCGCACAGGCTCAGCACGTCGGCCGGACGCTCGCGCAGCGGCGGCAGGCGCAGGTTCACGACGTTCAGGCGATAGAGCAGGTCCTCGCGGAACGTGCCGTCCTTCACGGCCTGGGCCAGGTCGCGGTTGGAGGTGGCGAGGATGCGGATGTCGACCTTCACCGGCTTGGCGCCGCCGACGCGGTCGATCTCGCGCTCCTGGATGGCGCGCAGCAGCTTGGCCTGCAGGCGGGCGTCCATCTCGCTGATTTCGTCCAGCAGCAGCGTGCCGCCGTTGGCTTCCTCGAACTTGCCGATGCGGCGGGCCATGGCGCCGGTGAAGGCGCCCTTCTCGTGGCCGAACAGTTCGCTTTCCAGCAGGTTCTCGGGGATGGCCGCGCAGTTGACCGAGATGAACGGCGCCTTGGCCCGGCGGGACTTGCCGTGGACGTAGCGGGCCATGACCTCTTTACCCGAACCGCTTTCGCCGGTGATCAGGATCGAAGCGTCTGAGGGGGCGACCTGGTCGGCCAGCTTGATGACCTGCTCCATGGCCGGATCGCGGACGATCATCGGCCGCTCGTCGTCGGTCACGGCGGCCAGCACCGCGGCGATCAGCTCGGCGTCTGGCGGAAGCGGGATGAACTCCTTGGCGCCAGCCTTGATGGCCGCCGCGGCGCGCATCGGATCGGCGTCGACCCCGCAGGCCACCACCGGCACCCGGATCCGCTCGGCCTCGTTGGCGGCGATCAGGCCGGCGATGTCGAGCGCGTAGTCGACCATCAGGAGGTCGGCGCCCTGCCCCGCGCGCAGCGCGTTGGTCGCCTGCTCCGTCGTTTCGACGTGCGAGACCTTGGCCCCCGCGTTCATCGCCATCTTCACGGCGACCGAGAGCTGCCCGTTCAGTTTTCCGACGACCAGAAGCCGCATCTCTTACTCTCCCGAAGCCCTTCCGAGGGAAGAACCCAAATCCCTGAATTCGCTGGCGTTCAGAACCTTAGTTCTGGTCGCCGTCCTTGATGATTTCCGTCATGGTCACGCCCAGGCGTTCGTCGACGACGACGACCTCGCCCCGGGCGACCAAGCGGTTGTTGACGTAGATGTCGATCGCCTCGCCGACCTTGCGGTCCAGCTCCAGGATCGAGCCCTGGCCCAGCTGCAGCAGCTGAGCCACCGACATGTGGGCGCGGCCCAGCACGGCCGAGATGTTGACCGGGACGTCGAAGACCGGCGCCAGGTCGGAGGCGGTCTTGTCGGCGATCTCGACCGGCATTTCGGAGGCCAGCATCGAGCCGCCGAATTCGTCGAGCGTGAGATTGTCTTCGGCCATCGGGGTCAGCCTCGCTTATGAAAACATGGGTTCGGCGTGGAGGCCTTCGGCGGCGATCGCCGCCTCCAGCGTTTCGGCGACGCGCAGGGCGGCGCCGTCTGGATCAAAGGCCGCGCGGCCCTCGCCCCAGTCGAAGGTGAAGGCGGCTCGCGCCATCGCGCCGTCGGCGCGGGCGACGATCTGGCCCTGGTAGCCGATCTGGGCGGCGACGGCCTCCAGCGCCTGCTGGGTGCGCTCTTCCATCTCGGGCGCGACGCGGACGAAGATGCGAGGCTGGGCCTCGACCTCGCGGGCCAGGGCTTCGAGGGCGGCGACGACCGGCGCCTCGGGGAAATGGGTGAGGGCCGCGTCGGCGATCTTGCGCCCACAGGCCAGGGCCAGCATGGCGGCGCCCTCGCGGTGCTCGTGGGCGACCTGGGCCAAGGCGCCGAACGCTTCGCGCACGGCGTCGGCGATGTCGGCCAGGGCGTGGGCGGCTTCCTGCTCGGCGCGCGCCACGGCCGAGCGTTCGCCCTCGGCATAGGCCTGGGCCTTGGCCGCCTCGACCTCTTCCAGGGTGAAGTTCTTCTTCACCCTCGGCGGTTCGTAGGCGACGCCGCCACGGTCGTCGAAGACCGTGTCGAAGGCGAATTTGCGAGGGGGGGTGTCGATCATGCCATCCGCCTCAGTAGATCAGCTCGTCTTCGCTGCCCGAGCCGGCCAGCATGATCTCGCCCTTGGCGGCGAGGTCCTTGGCGACCTGGACCATGCCCACCTGGGCGCCGTCGACGTCCTTCAGGCGCACGGGGCCCATGCTCTCCATGTCCTCGCGCATGATCTTGGCCGCGCGCTCGGACATGTTCGAGAAGAACATGTCGCGCAGCTTGTCCGAGGCGCCCTTCAGCGCCAGGGCCAGTTGCTCCTTCGGCGTGCTGCGCAGCAGGGTCTGAACGCCGCCGGGGTCCAGTTTCGACAGGTCCTCGAACACGAACATCAGGGCCCGGATGCGCTCGGCGGCCTCGCGGTTGCGCTCTTCCAGGGCGGCGATGAAGCGCGCCTCGGTCTGACGGTCGAAGTTGTTGAAGATCTCCGCCATCATCTCGTGGCTGTCGCGCTTGGAGGTGCGCGCCAGGTTCGACATGAACTCGGTCCGCAGGGTCATCTCGATCTTGTCGAGGATTTCCCGCTGCACCGGCTCCATGCGGAGCATCCGCGTCACGCATTCCAGGGCGAAGTCTTCAGGCAGGCAGGCCAGCACGCGGGCGGCGTGGTCGCTCTTCACCTTCGAGAGCACGACGGCGACGGTCTGCGGGTACTCGTTCTTCAGATAGTTGGCGAGCACGGCCTCGTTCACGTTGCCGAGCTTGTCCCACATGGTTCGACCCGCGGGACCGCGGATTTCCTCCATCAGGGCGTCGACCTTGTCGGCCGGCATGAACGACGCCAGCAGGCGCTGGGTCTGTTCGTACGAACCCATGATCGCGCCGGTGGAGCTCATGCCCGACACGAACTCGACCAGCAGGTCTTCGACCACCGAGGCCGAGACCGTGCCCAGGCCCGCCATGGCCTGCGAGACTTCCTTGATTTCCTCGTCGTCGAGGGCTTCCCAGATGCGCGTGTGATCCTCGCCCAGAGCCAGCAGCACGATGGCCGCCTTTTCAGGACCCGAGAGCTTCTTGACGTCGTTGACCGCGACTTTCATGGCCGTCAGCTCGACTCATGGAGCCAGTTGCGCAGGATCGCGACCGACTCTTCGGGGTGTTTTTCGACGAACTCAGACACGCGCTTGATCGACGACGCCTTCACCTGGCCTTCGATCTTGGCGATGTCGATCCGCTGGTCGATGTCGCTGACGGGGCCGGCGATGGCGAGGGGCTCGCCGCTCTCGTCGACCACGACCTGCTGCTGGGTGCCGTCCGACAGGGTGATCATCCGGGTCACCGGCTGGCCCGAGCCGCTGGGCAGGGCGGCCACGACGTTCGGCTCCGACAGGTTCTTGATGAACGGCCGGACCGCGAACAGCAGGATCAGGATGGCCACGATCCCCAAGACGCCCAGCTCGGCGGCGCGCATGATGTCGTTCTTGTCGAAGCCCGACAGAAGGCCCTGCTTCTCGAGGCCTTGATCCTCAGCCTGCGGGAACTTGATGTTCGTGACCTTGACCTGGTCGCCCCGGGCGGCGTCGAAGCCGACGGCTGTCTTCACCAACTCTTCGATCTGCTGGATCTCCTGGGCCGAGCGCGGCGTATAGGCGCCGGGCTTGCCGTCCTTGCCGGGAGGCGCCGTGACGCCGTCGATGGCGACCGCGACGGCGACCTTCTTGATCGTGCCCGGCTCCTGGACGGTGGTCTTCACCGACTTGGAGATCTCGTAGTTGGTGACGCTTTCATTGGCGCCGGCGCGCGAGCCCAGTTGCTGGAAGCCGCCTGCGCCCTGGCCCGGCACGTTGGCGGTCGCCGTCGCGCCCGAATTGTCCTCGTTCTTGTTTTCCTGGCTGTTCGACTCGTTGGTGCTTTCCGAACGGACGACCTGGCCGTCGGGATCGAACCGCTCTTCCTGGGTCGTGACGCGGTTCAGGTCGAGCTCGGCGGTGACGTTGACGCGAGCCTTGCCCGGGCCGAGCACGCCTTCGATCATGTCCTTGACGGTCTTGGCGATGCGCGCCTCGGCCTCGACCTTGCGGTCCTGGGCTTCCTTGCCCGCCAGGCTCTCGTCGCTGGGCGCCGACAGGGTCTTGCCGTGCTGGTCGATGACCGCGACCTTCTCGGCCTTCATGTTCGGGACCGCCGACGAGACCAGGTTCTGGATGGCGTGGACCATGTCGGTCGACGGCTCGCGCGAGCCGACCCCGATGGTGACGGCGGCCGAGGGCTGCTCGGAATCCTCCTCGAACAGCTGGCGCTTGGGCAGGACCAGGTGGACGCGGACGCTGTTGACGCCTTGCATCGCCTTGATCGTGCGCTCCAGCTCGCCCTGCAGGGCGCGCTGGCGGTTCAGTTGCTGGACGAAATCGGTCTGGCCCAGGGCGTTGCCGCCGTCGAAAATCTCGTAGCCGATGGAGCCGGAGCTCACGAGGCCCTTGCCGGCCACCATCAGGCGGGCGCTGGCGACCTTGTCGCGCGGCACCATGATGGTCGAGCCGTCGCCCTTGGTCTCGAACTTAATGCCGGCCTGGCTCAGGGCCTGGGTGACCTCCGAGGCCTCTTTCAGGTCGAGGTTTGAATAGAGCAGCTCATTGGGCTCCTTGCCCATGAACATGATGAGGGCCACCAGCACGGCCACCACGCCGGCGCCGACGCCCAGCATCGCGGCCAACCGACCGACGCCGAACCTCTGAATTGAACCCAGAAAGCTTTCCACGAAGCCCCATCCCCTGATCAACGACCCCGAAGGGGACGCCCGGCGAACGCGAACGAAGCGCGCGTCGGTAGGCAGGATTTACCCAGTACAAGGTAAACGAGGCGTTTATATTTGGCGGTGGAAGCGACGCCATGGGGCGCCAAAACGTCGCGGCCGCGCCCCGGGGGGCGCGGCCGCTGAACGTCGTCAAACCCTTTTGGCGCAAGGCCTTCGAGGTTCTCGATGTGGGCAGGGACGGTCAAGACGACGCACCCCCTGCTCCTTATTAACGGTACTGCTGGATCCGCGTGGTGCGCAGACCCGCCATACCGTGACGATCAATCGACTGCTGCCAAGCGAGGAACTCCTCGTTGGTCAGCTTGTAGCGATCACAAGCCTCGTCCAGCGAGAGCAGGCCACCGCGAACGGCGGCCACGACCTCGGCCTTGCGACGGATGACCCAACGTTGGGTCTCCGGCGGCGGCAAATCGGACAGGGTGAGCGGCGCGCCGGTGGGCCCGATCACATACTTCTCACCCCGGCTGTTCGTGCGCTGCTGCTGCAACATGGCTTTACGCCTTTCCCACAACCATCACTGTTGGAGGCCACTATAGGCGCCGCCTAATAACAGCGGCTTAATCCCAATAGTAAAGAAAGGCCTAAACAAGACGGCTCTTAGCACTCCGTCGTGTCTCAACGTGAGACACGAGTATTAAAGAAGGTTAAATTCCCGGATTAGCGCTTAATATTCAGAAGCTCCTCGAGCATCTGATCTGCCGTCGTGATGATCTTCGACGATGCGGAGTAAGCACGTTGCGTGGTGATCAGGCCCGTGAACTCAGTGGAAAGGTCCACGGTCGAGGCTTCCAAAGTAGAAGGCGCCAGCGAACCGGCGCCGCCCTGGCCTGGAGGCTTCAAGCTGTAGGTGCCGCTCTCGTTGGTGACGCGGTAAGCGTTGCCGTTAACCCCCTTCAGGCCGTTGGGGTTGGAGAAGGTGGCGACCGCGACCTGGGCGATGCGACGGGTGACGCCGTTGTCGAAGATCGCCGAGACGTAACCGTCCTCGTCGACCTCGATGTTGGTCAGGTTGCCGAAGGCCGTGCCGTTGGTGTTGACCGACTGGACGACCGACTGGCTGTTGTACTGGGTCAGGCCGCCGGCCGCGCTGGCCAGGTCGATCTGGACTTCCTGGGTGTCGATACCCAGGGCGTCCGCCCAGGTCGGTTGCTGCACCGCGGGCGGAACCGCCAGGGCCGTGCCCGAGGCCAGCACCGTGATCGAGGTCGGGTTGGTCGTGCCGAACAGGCCGCCGGTGCTCTTGAGCTTGCCGTCGGTGGTGAACTCGATGATGCCGGTGCTGATGAGGCCATTGCCGTTATTGGCCAGGTCGCCCGGCTTGGCGCGCAGTTCGGCGTACCATTGGTTCGGCCCCGGCGCCTTCAGCAGCGACACGGTGACGGTGCGTTGGCCGCCCTTGGAGTCCGAAAGCGGGATCTGGATTTCGAAGTCCGGCTTGACGCCCTTGGTGTTGTCCTTGGCGTAGTCCGACATCGACCAGGTCGACGGATCGTACAGCTTGCCGAGCTTGGCGTCGGCGTCGGTGTCGATGCCCAAGTCGGCCAGCGTGACCGTGGTGGCCGGCGCGCCGGTGTCGATGTCGACCGTGAGGAGAGGCGTGCCCGACGGGCCGGCGGCGGCCTTGGGCTTGATGTTCGAGCTGTTGAGGGCCCCCGTGGCCACGTCGTAGCCGACGATGCCCGTGGCGACGACGACGCCATTTTCCTTGATGTCGACTTGATATTCGTTGTCGCCCGACGCAGCGGGGTTGGCCAAGCCCGTCGAGCTGTAGACCACGTCATAGCTGTGGGTGACGGCGGGCGTGGCGCTGTCCACCACCCCGGTGAAGGAAGGGCTGCCGGCGGTGCCGACCTTGTATGACACGGCGGCGGCGACCGGCTGCTCGGAGCGCAGGTTGGCGTTGATGCCGACGCGGGTCGTCTTCTCGGCCGTGCCGCCGACGGTGCCGACGTTGATCGAAGACAGTTGCATCAGGTCCGACGGGTCGGGCGTGATCGTGCCGGTGACCGGGTCGGCGAGCCAGCCTTGGAGATAGAGGCCGGCGTCGTTGCGCAGGTAGCCCAGGCTGTCCAGCTGGAACGAGCCGGCGCGGGTGAACGAGCGGGTGTCGGCGGCGGTCAGGTTCTCGGGCTTCTCGGTGGCGACGAAGAAACCCGACCCCGAGATCGACAGGTCGAGGTTCGAGGTCGTCGACTGGGTCAGACCCTGCTGGCTGATGAACTGGTGCGTCTGGGCTTTGACGCCGCCGGCGCTGTAGGTCTGGTTCTTGCTGCCCGAGGTCACCAGCGTCGAGAAGTTCGAGCTGGAGCGCTTGTAGCCGACCGTGTTGACGTTGGCGATGTTGTCCGAGATCGCCGCGAGGGCCGAGGAATTGGCGACCAGACCGGAGACGCCGGCGAGCATGGCGCTGTTGATGCTCATAACGGTAATCCTGCGTTGAAGGGGTTCGAGGGTTCAGCGCGGTTTGCGTTTGGATCCTGGGGAAGACCGTCTTCCGAGGATCGCGTCGGCGTCGTTCTGACGCCCGGTCGAAGGGGTGATCAGGCGGCCTTGGAGGTCGTCTGATCGCTGTCGGTGGTCGTAGTGGTGGCGGGGGCGGCGGTGATGCCGATGACGTTGTCGATGGGGATCGCCTGACCGTCGACGATGACCTTGGGCTGGCCGGTGAAGTTGTCGACGGCGGTGACGACGCCTTCGGTGCGGCCCTTGACGTTCGTGACCTTGATGTCCTTGTTGTCGGCGCCGACGGCCTTGACCGAGGCGGTATAGACCCCCCCGTTGGGCAGCTGCGCGCCGGTGTCGTCCTTGCCATCCCAGGTGAGGGTGTGGTCGCCGCTCTTCTGGTCGTCCGGCTTGAGCGTCCGCACGACCTTGCCCGCCGCGTTCTTGATCTCGACGGTCAGCGAGGTCGAGCCGCCCGCCTGGGTCCAGGAGAAGGCCGCCTTGCCGCCTTTCAGGGTGGAGCTGTCGGTGGTCGCGGTGACCTGCTTGCCGATCATCGAGACCCCTTCCGTCAGGCCCGTGCCGGTGTTCATGCCGACCAGGGCCGCCAGCAGGTCGTTGGTGACCAGCTGCTGCTCGACGCCGGTCATCTGGGTGATCTGCTGGGTCATCTGGGTCGTGTCGGTCGGCGACAGCGGATCCTGGTTCTTCAGCTGCGTGGTCAGCAGCTTCAGAAAGGTCTCGGTGTTGCTCGCCATCGACGTCCGGCCGTTGTTGATCCGGTCGAGGACGGAGGTGGTGTTCTGCGAGGAGACAGCGGTGGCCATGGGCGTTTCCTAGATCCGGATGTCCAGGCCGCTGTCGGCGGCCGTCTTCAGGCCGGGCAGCAGGTCGGAGGGGGTGACGACGATCTCTTCCTCGGCGTTCATGGCGGCCTGGAAGGCGCGGCCCGAGAAGGCGCGCTGCCCCTGGTCGTTCCACCCGTCGAAGGCGAAGAAGGCGTTAGGGTTCTGGCCGTTGTTCTGGCTGGAGACGTCGAAGGACAGGGCGTTGTCGGCGACGTTGAAGCCGGCGTCGGCCAGGGCCTGGCGCAGTTCACCCGCCTTGTTGCGCAGTTCATGCGCCGCATGGACGGTGTCGAAGCGCATCGAGGCGGTCAGGGCGCCGTCGCGGGCGATCTCGATCCGCACATCCACCTTGCCCAGGCCGTCCGGCGTCAGGGCGACGTCGAAGCGGGTGGTCTTGGCGTCGGCCCTCTTGACGATCTCGGCCGAAAGGGCGGCGACGGTCTCGGGCGAGCCGCGCACCGGGGCGGCGGCCGCGGCGGGCGCCGACGCGCTGGCGAGCGGTGCGGGCGCCGCCGGCGGAGGCGCCGCGACGGGGGCCGAGGCGCTGGCCGGCGCCGAGGCCTCGATCGCGGCGACATTGGCCGTGTTCGCGGCCTTGGCCTCGCCGCCCACGTCGCCGGTGCTGGCGGCGTCCGCGGCGGCGGCGGCCGTCACGGCCTGGGCGGTCTCGACCGGGACGGCGTCGGCGGCCTTGGCCTGGACCTGATGCGGCGCGGGCGCCTTGGCGGAGTCGACGGACTTGGCGGCCGGAGCCGTTTCGAGCGTCTCAGCGGCGTCGGCCACGACCTCGGCGGCGACGGCTTCGACGGCGACCGGCGCGGCTTCGCTCTCCGAAGCGGCGACAACCGACGCGGCGATCACCGAAGGCGCGACGGACGCGACGGGCGGGGCGACCTGGACCGTCGGCTGGGCGACGGCGGCCTTGGACGCCTCGCTCGCCGTCTTGGCGACCTCGGCGGGCTTGGCCTGAGCCGGGGCCAGCGGATCGAGGGTCGTGTCGACGCCGGCCGGGTCAGCCTGCTCGACGACCGGCGTCGGCGCGACCTCGGCGCCGGCAAGCTTGGAAAGGGCTTCCAGGGCCGCGGCGTCCACGGCGGCGCCCTCCGCGGGCGCTGCCGTGGCGGCGGTCGCCTGGGCGGTCTGGGGCTTGGCCGCCGGGGCCTGGGCGGTCGTCGGCGCGGCTTGGTCGGCGACCTTGGCGAGGGTCGGGACTTCCGCCAGGGCCTCGACCAGCGCCGTAAAGGCGGGCGCGGCTTCGGCCTGGGCGACGGGAGCCTCGACCGCCAGATCGGCGTCCGCCGCCGGCGGTTCGGCCTGGACCGATGCTTGCGCCGGCGCGGCCATCGCCGCGATCAGGGCCGCGGCGGCGGCGGTCTGGGCGGCGGCGTCGATCTGGACCACGTCCTGAGCGACGGCGGCGTCGACGACCTGGTCACCCTTGGCGTCGGCCTTGTCGGGGTTGGCCTCGGCGTCGTCGCCGGCCTCCGTCTTGGTGTCCGCCTTGTCGGCCGTCTTGTCGGATTTAGCGGCTTGGTCCGCCCTGTCGGCGCGGGCGTCCTGGGCCGCGTCGGCCCGGTCTTCGGCGCGGTCGGCCGCGCGATCCGCGGCGCTGGCGTCGGCCTTGGCGGGACGGTCGGCGGGGGCGGGACGGTCGGCGGGCTTGGAGGAACGGACGTCGTCGTCGCGGGAGTCGCTCTTGGACTCGGCGCGCGACGGGGCGCGGGGCGCGTCGTCCTTGCGGCCGGCGATGGCCATCAGGGCGTCGAAGCCGTCATTGGCCGACTTCGCGCCGACGGCCGGGGTCGGCGCGGCGGGAAGAGCGGCGGTGGGTGCGGCGATCGCGGTCATTCGCAGTCGAAGCTCGGTTGGGCGGCGGTTCATGACGAACGCGCCTTTGCTTCCCTTCCCCAGCAATGGTCGGGCCAACTCGGTAAACGACCATCAAGTCATTGTTTTTATTGAGATTAACTCGTCGTTTACGATCTCCAAACCGCTGTCGAGCGGCGCTTTTTGCCGAGTTCGCAGGGCTTGCGAGGACGGGAGTTGCCGCGTCGCCGGGTCGCGCCCCGACTTGGCGCCCTCCTTGCGCATGACATTTCGTCGAATGTCCGACCCACGGAACTCTTCGCCATGAAATTCAATGGCTTGGCACATATCGGGATCCTGATCCCCACCCCGCCCCGGCAAGTTTCGCCGGGCAAGGACGCGTCGTGCGTTGCGCGGATTGCCGAGCGGAAAGGATCGTTCGCATGTCGCTGAACTCGATCATGAGCACGGCGACGTCCGGCATGACGGCGGCCCAGACAGGCCTGCGCGTCACCTCGGACAACATCGCCAACGTCAACACCAATGGCTACGTCCGCAAGACGATCTCGCAGTCGAACATGCTGTCCAACGGCATGGGCATCGGCGTCAGCATCGACGCCATCAAGCGGGCGACCGATCGCTTCCTGACCACGGCCAGCCTGAACGCCGCCTCGGACAGCAGCCGCGCGACCGTGATCGCCCAGTCGCTGAACAACGTGCAGCAGCTGTTCGGCGACCCGACGGGTTCGACCAGCTTCTTCACGCGACTGGACGACGTCTTCACCGCCTTCTCGGCGGCGCAGGACGACCCCTCCTCGGCCCTGCTTCGCACCCAGGCCCTCACGCGGGTGGATCAGTTCCTCAGCGAGTCCAGCCGCATCACCTCGTCGATCTCCAAGCTGGGCAAGGATGTCGACACCCGGATCTCGGGCGATGTCGACCGGGTCAACGACCTGCTCAGCCAGATCGACGCCCTCAACACCGACATCACCCGGGCCAAGGTGGCCGGCACGGACGCCACGGGCGCCGAGAACGTGCAGAGCGGTCTGGTCGACGAGCTGTCCAAGCTCATGAACGTCCAGGTCACGCCGCGCACCATGGGCGGCGTAGTGGTCCGCTCGACCGAGGGCCTGCCGCTGGCGGGCGACGGCGCGGCCAAGGTCACCTACCAGACCTCGCCCACGGCGACCGGTTACCTGACGGTGCAACTGGCCAACGGCTCGCCGGTGCCGACCCCGCTCAATGTCTCGAGCGGCGAGATCCGTGGCCTGATGGAAGTGCGCAACAACGAACTGGTCAACATGTCCGACCAGCTGGGCGAGTTCACCTCGCGCGCGGCCGAGGAGATCAACCGGGCCGCCAACGGCGCCTCCGCCGTCCCCGCGCCGAGCACATTGTCCGGCCGCGACACGGGCCTGGACGACCAGGCCGCCCTCACCGGCTTCACCGGCAAGACGACGATCGCCTTGACCGACAGCAGCGGCGTGATCCAGCGCCGGATCGACATCGACTTTGACGCCGGGACCATGTCGATCAACGGCGCGGCCGGCCCCGCCTTCACCCCCGCCAACTTCATGACTCAGCTGAACACCGCCATGGGGGGCATGGGCGGCGCCGGGTTCACGGGCGGCGCCTTGACCCTGACGGGCTCCGGGGGGCTGGGCGTCGCCGTCGCCGACGACGCGACCACGCCGTCCAACAAGGCCGGCAAGGGCTTCAGCCACTATTTCGGCCTCAACGACATCGTCCGCACCAATGGCTACTCGCCGTACGAGACCGGCCTGACCGCGACGGACGCTCACGGCTTCACCTCGGGCACCATGACCATCCGCCTGACCGACGTCGAAGGCGGACGGATCCGGGACGTCATCGTCGACGCTCCCGTGGGCGGCACGATGCAGGACTTGCTCGACGCGCTGAACTCGCGCGCCTCGGGCGTTGGCCTCTACGGTCAGTTCTCGCTGAACACCAAAGGTCAGATGACCTTCGCCTCGAACACCACCACGCCGGTGACCATGTCGGTGGTGGGCGACACCACTGAACGCGGTGTCGGCGGGCCTTCGGTCAGTCAGCTGTTCGGCGTCGGCCCGGCCGAGCGCAGCACGCGCGGCGAGAAGTTCTTCGTCAACACGGCGATGGACCAGAACCCCACGCTGCTGCCTTTCGCCCAGCTGGACCTGACCCAGGCCGTCGGCGGCCTTGCGGCCCTGGCCATCGGCGACGGCCGCGGGGCCCTGGCCCTGGCCAAGTCCGGCGACACCGTCACCAGCTTCTCGGCGGCGGGCGACGCCTCGCCCGCGACCATGAGCGTCTCTCGCTACGCGGCCGACTTCAGCGGCTCCATCGCCCGCAAGGCCAATACCGCCGAAAGCCGCAAGGACTCCGCCGAGGCGGTGTCCGCCGAGGTCGACAGCCAGCGCCAGTCGGAAGAGGGCGTGAACCTCGACGAGGAGCTGATCAACCTGACCACCTACCAGCAGGCGTTCAACGCCTCGGCCCGTCTGATCCAGGCGGCCAAGGACATGTACGACGTGCTGACCGACCTTGTGAGGTAAGCCATGACCCGGGTCTCCACCGTCCAGAACTACAACGTCATGACGTCGAACCTGATGCGGGCCCAGATCCGCCAGAGCGACGTCGGCAACCAGGTCTCCAGCCAGAAGGTCGCCACCGACCTGAAGGGCTACGCCAAGAACGCCGAGATGCTGACGGCGATGCGCAGCACCCAGGCTCGGCTGGAAGGCCTGATCAGTCAGTCCAAGCTGGTCACCAATCGGCTGCAGATGCAGGACACGGGCCTCGGCAAGGTCGCGGACTCGACCAAGTCCGCCCGTGAGGCCATCGCCAACGCCCTGGCCTCGGGCAGCGCCCAGACCATGATGCAGCAGCTGCAGGCCGCGTTCGGCGATGTCGTGCAAGGCCTGAACACCAAGTCGAACGGCCTCTACGTGTTCTCGGGGGCCAAGACCGACACGGCCACGACATCGGCGGCCGCCATGACCGATCTGACCCTGGCGCCGACCACCGCCTCTCTGTTCAACAACGACCAGTACATCACCACCAACCGGATCGACGAACAGACCAGCGCCAAGACCGGCGTGCTCGGTGACGCCTTCGGCGTGTCGGTGTTCGACGCGTTCAAGCAGGTGCAGGCCTATGTCGAGGCCAACGGGCCGTTCACCGGCAAGCTGAACGACGTGCAGGTGACCTTCCTGAAGGGCCTGCTGCCGACGTTCGACGCCGCCTACAAGGGCGCGGTCGACGCCCAGGGTAAGAACGGCGTCACCCAGAAGCGCTTCGAAAGCGCCGAGACCGACCTGCAGAACCAGGCCGACACCCTAACCAGCATGGTCGGCGACATCGTCGACGTCGACATGGCCGACGCGGTGACACGCCTGGAATCGGCCAAACTGGCGGTGCAGGCCTCGGCTCAGGTGTTCAGCAGCCTGCAGCAGTCGTCGCTGCTAAACGTGCTGAAGTAGGTCCAAACCTCGCAAACCGGGCCTTCTGGCGTTATATGGCGGCGATGACCGCCGACCTGCTGACCAAGACCGACACGCCCGACGCCGACTCCCTGATCGCCCGCGCCGTCGAGCAGGCGCGCGCCGCCGTCGGCCTGCCCGAGGGAACGCGGATCGTCGCGGCCATGTCCGGCGGCGTGGACTCGACCGTCACCGCCGCCCTGCTGGCCCGCGCCGGCTACGACGTGGTCGGCGTCACCCTGCAGCTTTACGACCACGGCGCGGCGATCTCGCGCAAGGGCGCCTGCTGCGCCGGTCAGGACATCCTGGACGCCCGCATGGCGGCCGAGCGCATCGGCATCCCGCACTACGTGCTCGACTACGAAAGCCGCTTCCGCGAGCAGGTCATCGAGGACTTCGCCGACGCCTATCTGCGCGGCGAGACGCCGATCCCGTGCGTGCGCTGCAACCAGACCGTCAAGTTCCGCGACCTGCTGGACGTCGCCCGCGACCTGGGCGCCGAGGCCATGGCCACTGGCCACTACGTCCAGCGCGGCATGCCCGCCGGGACCAACCGCCCGCAGCTGCGCCGCGCCGCCGATCCGGCCAAGGACCAGAGCTACTTCCTGTTCGCCACGACGCGCGAGCAGCTGGACTTCCTGCGCTTCCCGCTGGGCGGCATGGACAAGCCGACCGTGCGCGCGGTCGCCGCCGGTCTTGGCCTCTCGATCGCCGACAAGCCCGACAGCCAGGACATCTGCTTCGTACCCGAGGGCAAGTACACGACCGTCATCGACCGCATCCGCCCGCAAGGCGCGGAGGCTGGCGACATCGTGCACCTGGACGGCCGCGTGCTGGGCCGCCACGAGGGCGTGACGCGCTACACGATCGGCCAGCGCCGGGGCCTCAATGTCGCCGTCGGCGACCCGCTGTTCGTGGTCCGCATCGACGCCGACAAGCGCCAGGTGATCGTCGGCCCGCGCGAGGCCCTGCTGACCGCCGCCCTCACCTTGAAGGAAACCAACTGGCTGGGCGGCCAGGACGACCTGGCGGCGGCCGCCGACGAGGGGCAGCCCGTGTTGGCCCGCGTGCGTTCCACCCGCGAGCCGGTCGCCGGCCGCCTGAGCCTGCTGGACGGCGAGGTCGCCGTGACCTTCGACGGGTCCGAGGAAGGCGTCGCGCCCGGCCAGGCCTGCGTGCTCTACGACCCCGCCGATCCCGAGCGCGTGCTGGGCGGCGGCTTCATCGCGCGGGCGGTGCGGGCGATGGACCTCGCGCCGGTCTGACCGGATCAAAAGGCGGCCTCCAGGGTTCTCCAAGGGACATCCCTGGAGATTCCGCATGCTTCGATCCTTGCTCATCGGCCTTTCGGCCGGCTCCCGCGCCCTGACGCCGCTGGCTACGGTCAGCGAGGCCGCGCGGGGCGGTCATCTCGCCGACAACAACCCGGCGGTTCGCCTTCTGGCCCATCCGCTGTTCTCGGCCGGTTCCAAGGCGTTGGCGGCGGGCGAGCTGTGGGGTGACAAGATGAAGTCCGCGCCGGACCGCATCGTCCCGGCCGGCATCGCCGCGCGCTTGTTGGCCGGCGGCCTGTCGGGCGCGGCCCTGGCGCCGCGCAAGCAACTGCTGTTGGGCGCGGCCCTGGGCGCCGGCGCGGCTGTCGCCGCCGCCTATGTGACCTTCGACGTTCGGATGCGAGCTCTCCGCCGCTGGGGCCAGACGCCGACCGGCCTCGTCGAGGACGCCCTGACCGTGGGCGCGGCGCAATGGGTGGTGCGAGGCGCCAAGTGAGCAAGCCTCGGACGCCCAAGCCCAAGCTGCCGCCGCCGCCCAAGCCGGCCAAGGTCACGGCCGAAGGCGTCCGCCGCCAGCGCCAGCACATCAAGGAATTGACCGGAGAAGATCCGCTGCGCGGCGGCGTGGCGGACTAGGGCGGGCCCTATTCCGCCGCCATGTTCGCCGCTTCCAGCGCCTCGCCGACGGTCAGGCTGTCCGGGTTGCGCGGCGCGCGTTCCAGGTCGCGGCGATCAACCACCTCGCCGCAGGCCTCGCAGGCCAGCACCGGGTGGAAGGCGCAGCCGCAGGCCTTGTGCGTGAACAGCACCGGCGAGTTGTCGCGGCCATAGACGTGGCGATCGCCCCACTCGGCCATGGTCAGCAGCACCGGCGCCAGGGCCAGGCCCTTCTGGGTCAGCCAGTATTCGTGGCGCGGCGGGCGTTCGGAGTATCTGCGGGTCTCCATGACGCCATGGCCGACCAGGCTCTTCAGCCGCGCGGCCAGGACGTTGCGTGCGACGCCCAGCCGCTCCTGCCATTGCTCGAAGCGTTTCACTCCGGCGAAGGCGTCGCGGAGGATCAGCAAGGTCCACGGGTCGCCCACGACCTCGAGGGTGGCGGCGACCGAGCAGCGCTCGTTGGTGTAGTCAGCGGTACGGCCCATGACGCGAGGGTGCGGCGTTCCGCGACGGAAAGCAAGCGCGTTGCGTTTGAAGATGAACCAATGTAGGTTTTTATTCGCAATCGACTCTCTCGGTTATTGCGAACTGGCGAGCGGCCCGTGGAGTCCACAAGGGCCGCTCGCCCCTTTCTCATCACGATCTCGCAAGCCTCTTGCGCGGGATGCGGCGATGAGGGCCTATCCCGCCTCAAAAGCTTTGTAGGGAGCAAGTCATGTCCGCCGCCGATCCCGTCGTCATCGTCTCTTACGCCCGCACGCCGATGGGCGGCTTCCAGGGCGCGCTGGGCGGCGTGAAGGCCACCGAACTCGGCGCGACGGCGGTGAAGGCCGCCATCGAGCGCGCAGGCGTCTCCGGCGACAAGGTCGAGCAGATCATCATGGGCTGCGTGCTGCCGGCCGGGCTTGGCCAGGCGCCGGCTCGCCAGGCGGCGCTGGGCGCGGGACTTCCCCTGTCGGTCGAGGCGACCACGGTCAACAAGATGTGCGGCAGCGGCATGCAGGCGGCGATCATGGCGCACGACGCCCTGGCGGCCGGCTCGGTCGACCTCGTCGTGGCCGGCGGCATGGAGAGCATGACGGGCGCGCCGTACCTGATGGCCAAGCACCGCGGCGGCGCCCGCATCGGCCACGACCAGATCTGGGACTCGATGTACCTGGACGGCCTGGAGGACGCCTACACCCCCGGCAAGCTGATGGGCGCCTTCGCCGAGGACACCGCCGCCCAGTACCAGTTCACCCGCGAGGCGATGGACGCCTACGCCACCAAGGGCCTCGCCAAGGCCAAGAGCGCCATCGAGAGCGGCGCCTTCAAGGGCGAGATCGCCCCGGTGACGGTCCAGACCCGCAAGGGGACCGAGGTCGTCGACACCGACGAACAACCGCTGAAGGCCGATCCGGCCAAGATCCCGACCTTGCGCCCGGCCTTCGCCCGCGACGGCGGCATCACGGCGGCCAACAGCTCGTCGACCAGCGACGGCGCCGCGGCCCTGGTCATGACCCGCGAGAGCGTCGCCAAGGCCCTGGGCCTGCCGATCGTCGCCCGCGTCGCCGGCCACGCCGCCCACGCCCACGAGCCCGGCCTCTTCACCACCGCCCCGGTCCCGGCCATGAAGAAAGCGCTGAAGAAGGCGGGCTGGAGCGTCGAGGACGTCGACCTGTTCGAGGTCAACGAGGCCTTCGCCGTCGTCGCCATGATCGCCCAGCAGGAACTCGGCATCCCCGAGGACAAGCTGAACGTCAACGGCGGCGCCTGCGCCCTGGGCCACCCGATCGGCGCGTCCGGCGCGCGCATCCTCTGCACCCTGATCGCGGCCCTGCAGGCGCGCGGCGGCAAGAAGGGCTTGGCGTCGCTCTGCATCGGCGGCGGCGAGGCCACGGCGATGGCGGTGGAGCTGGTCTGAGGCCATATGATCCTCACCCGCAACGCGGGAGAGCATCAAGCGTTGGAAAGTTCATGACCGACACCTTCCGCCATAACCCCGAACTCAGCCGCTACGAGCTGGAAGTCGACGGCCTGCTGGCCGTGGCCGACTACCAGCGCTCGGGGCATCGGCTGGTGATCCCGCACGTCGAGGCCGACCCCGCCCTGCGCGGCACGGGCGCCGCCGGACGGCTGATGACCAAGGTCGCCGAGACCGCTCGCGCCGAGGGCATGCGGATCACCCCGCTTTGCTCCTATGCGGCGGCCTGGCTGAAGCGGAACGATCCGGACCTGATCGCCTAGGGTTGCTTGGGCGCGGGCGGCGGGCTTTCGAAGCTGCCGGCCGGCCCGGGGAAAACGATCGGGCTCTCCCAGCCGTCGGGGCTGATCGACGAGACGCCGAAGAAGTAGTCGTCGATGACCACGTCCTTCAGGGTCGCGGTTGCGGCGGGACCGGGAACCCAGCGGTTCAGGCGCCAGGTCGGATCGGTCGTCACGCGCCACCAGACGCGGTGGCCGGCCGCGCCGGGCGTCGGGGCCCAGGAGACCTTGGTGTCCGGGCTGACCGCGCCCTCGATCTTCACGCCCGACGGCGGCGGCGGGGCGGAGGCGAGGCTCGCCATCGCCACAACGTTCAGCCGCGTGACCTGCGCCAGATAGGCGAAATCCACGCCCTCGATCGTGTCGCCATAGACCTTGCCGTTCTCGGTCCGCAGGTCCTGGTGCTGGCGGTCGTAGTTCTCGACGGCCTCGGTCACGCGCACGGCCGGATAACCGGCCTCCAGCAGCGGCACCTGGTCGCCGCCCCGGCCGTAGCGGTCGGTGCGATAGACCATCACGACGTCGAAGTTCGTCAGGTACCTGTCGGCCAGGCCGTCCAGGTAGCGGGCCAGGTTGCGCGAGGGGCTGTCGACCTCGCCGCCGTTGTAGCGCCGGCCGTTGGCCTGCTCCGGCGTCTCGACCGCCTTGGTGCCTTCCGAGAAGACCCGGACGTGGGTGTTGTCCATCACCCCGCTCTGGCCGCGGCTGTTGCCGACGATGTCGTTGTTGAGGTCGGCCTCGACCTTCCAGCCGTTGGCCTTGGCGTAGTCGGCCAGCACCTTGCCGCCCAAGAGGCCCTGCTCCTCGCCCGACAGCACCGCGAACACCAGGGTGGCGGGGAACTTGTGCTTGGACAGCACCCGCGCGGCCTCGATCACCGCCGCCACGCCAGAGCCGTCGTCATTGGCGCCCGGCGCGTCGCTGGTGAAATTCATGACGTCGGTGACGCGGCTGTCGATATGGCCGGCGATGATGATCACCCGGTTGGGGTCGCTCGTCCCCTTCTGGATCGCCAGGACGTCCATCACCTCGGTCGGGTTGGGCACGCGGCGGCCGGTGAAGACCTGGGACGGCGTCTCGACGGTCAGGCAGCCGCCGCAGTCCTTGGAGATCGCCTCGAACCGCGCCTTGGTCCAGCGTCGCGCGGCCCCGATGCCGCGCTTGTCCGACTTGGTGTCCGACAGGGTGTGGCGCGTGCCGAAGCCGACCAGCGAGCGGATCGTGCTCTCCAGCGCCTTCGGATCGACGTCGGCGGCGACGGTCCGCAACAGAGGTTGGTCCGTCGAAGGGGCGGGCGTTTGGGCGTGGGCGACGCCAGCCGCCATCAGGCTGGCGGCGAGGACGAGGGACAGGCGCATGGCGACTCCGCAAAAGGCGCGCGAACGTTGCCGATACCAGCGATCGCCGACAACACATTTTCCGGATGCTGAGAGCTAGGCCTGCGAGGCCCGCGCGGCCATGAACGCTACTCGGTCCAGCACCTCGGCCCCCGCCGCCGGCCCGGCCGCGTAGGTGAAGTGCTCCGGCGTGATCGGCTTGCCGCTGACCCGGTCGACCAGGACCGGTTCGGCCGCCCGGCCTGTCTCGCGGTCGACCAGCTGCCCTGCGATCCCCTCGACCGCGAAGTGCCGGTTGCCGAAGGCCAGCATCGCCGTCAGCACCCCGCCGAAGTCCCGCCCGAGGTCCGTCAGAACATATTCGTAGCGCGGCGGTCGGGCGCTATAGGCGCGCTTTTCCAACAGGCCGTTCTCGACCAGGGCGGCCAGGCGCTTGGTCAGAATGTTCGGCGCCACGCCTAGGCTTTTCTCGAACTGGTCGAAACGTCCAAGACCGTGACTGGCGTCGCGGAGGATCAAGAAGGTCCAGACATCGCCCACCCGCTCCAGCGTGCGAGCGACCGGACATTGGGTGGGCGGGCGTTCAGATTTGCTCATGACGAAATATTTGGCGAGTAACTTGCGAAATGCAAGTTACTCCATAGCTAGGATGACGAGCCGGACCGATGGGGCCACGGCGAGGGACTTTAGAGAACGATGAGCGACAGCAACACCCAAGGCGTCCCTGGGGGCGCGGCCCTGATCACCGGCGCTTCCACCGGCATCGGCGCAACCTATGCCGACCGCCTGGCCAAGCGCGGCCAAGACCTGATCCTGGTCGCCCGCGACGAGGCGCGCCTCAACGCCCTGGCCGAGCGCCTGCGCGCCGAGACCGGCGTGAAGGTCGAGGTCATCAAGGCCGACCTGACCAACAAGGCCGACCTCCTGAAGCTGGAAGAGCGCCTGGCCTCCGATCCGGCCATCTCCACCCTGATCAACAACGCTGGCGTCGCGGGCGCGGGCGACTTCGTCGGGTCCGATCCGGACGCGTTCGAGAAGATGATCCAGCTGAACGTGACGGCCGTGACGCGGCTGGCGGCGGCGGCGGCCCGCAACTTCGTCCCGCGCAACGCCGGCACGATCATCAACCTAGCGTCCGTAGTCGGGCTGATGCCGGAGCTGAACATGCCGGTCGACGGCGCGACCAAGGCCTTCGTAACGTATCTGACCCAGGGGCTGCGCGTGCAGTTCGCCGACTCCGCCGTGCGGCTCCAAGCGGTGCTGCCGGGCGCCACGCGCACTGAAATCTGGGAGCGCTCGGGCTCGGACGTCGACGCGCTGGATCCGAACATGGTCATGGGCGTCGACGACATGGTCAACGCGGCGCTGGCGGGCTTCGATCAGGGCGAGCTGGTCACGATCCCGT